>JBEAMJ010000016.1:0-5044 GCA_041166025.1 Pseudomonadota bacterium
TCATGATGCCGGGGCCGGCGAATTCGGCCGCCGCCCGACCCGTAAGCACGAAGATTCCTGTCCCGATGATGCAGCCGATGCCTAGCAGGACCAGATTGATGGCGCCCAGCGACTTCTTGAGTTCACCGCCCTGGTGCTCGGCGTGCATCTGCTCGACCGACTTCCGGGCAAACAATTGCCCGATGCCACGACCTGCCATTCGGTAATCCCTCCGTCGCGGTTCCCCGAGAACCCGCTTGTTGTCGGCCCGAACGTTAGCCGCAGCCTCCAGCACCTGCAACGGTGCGCTTTTCGCCCGCCAGCTGACAGGATTTTCTACCACCTGGGCAGGAAAACACTTGTTCTTGCTCAGATATCGAGCGTTCCCGGGTCATGGGAGCGGCGCCAGGGTCCTGTAAAGCGGTGGTCGACCCGGCGGCGGCGGTCTGGCCCGAAATAGGTCGGGATGTCGATGAACGAACGGCGGCGCTCGATCACCGCATTGACCCTGTTGGCGACATCGACCGGCCGGACGGGCTTCACCAGGAACTCGTCGACGCCAGCATTGACCGCCTCGATCACGCGGCTTCGCTCGGAATAGGCTGTGACGACGATCAGCGGGAGAAAGCGGGCCTGCCCGCCAGGTATCCGCCGAACGTGCCGACAGAAGGCAATGCCGTTGGGGCCTTCAAGCTTGATATCGACAAAGGCCAGATCGACCTCGCCTGCTGCGAGAACTGTTGCGGCGTCCTCGAACTGCTCGGCTTCCTCAATTTGGCGCATGCCAAAATTCGTCAGGATCGCCCTGAGCAGTCCGCGCATATGCGCGTTGTCGTCCAGGATCAGCGCGGACACGCTTTCCAGAGCCATGCGGCTGAAATTCCTCGCCCGGCGGTTCCCCGCGGCTGCCTGCTCCGTCCCCGCGGCAGGCCTTGCCTTGGCGGTGCGGTGAAGCCGCACCATTTTCGGCGGACGGTCTAGACGGTCCTCCGTTTAAAACAAGATGGGTCTCTGTAATGAAAGGATCCCTGCCTGCCCTTGCGGAGACCTGCTGCGACTGCGAGGTAGCCCCGAACGACCCGGCCTGACGTAAGCCCGGTCGTTGGCTAGAAGGACGAAAAGCACGTGGCAATGAAGGACCAGATTTGACGGCGACCCAGGACGATATCCGGCAGCTGTCCCGCGGCGTTGTTCTCGTCGTCGGCGACGTTATGGTCGATCATTACGTGTCCGGAAGGGTCTCGCGCGTCTCCGACGAAGCGCCCGTGCCAATCGTCCAGGTTACAGACGAACGTTGGGCGCCAGGAGGCGCAGCCAACGTCGCCGCCAATATCGCGGCGCTGGGGGGGCGGGCAATGCTGGCCGGCGTGACCGGCGCGGATGCTGCGGCCTCGACGCTCGCAGGCCTCGTCGGCGCCATGGGCGGGGCCGTGGAGGCGCATCTGGTCGCCGATGCCTCGCGGCCAACGACGCTCAAGACGCGCTATATGGGTGGGCAGCACCAGATGGTGCGGGTCGACCGGGAGATGACGGCGGCGATCTCGCGCGCGGCGGAGGATCGGCTGGTCGATCTCGTTGCCGATCTTGCCGAAGAATGCGCCGTCATCATGGTCTCCGACTACGCCAAAGGCGTGCTGAGCGATCGCGTTCTGGCGGCGGTAATGGCGCACGGCGCGCGGACGGGCGTTCCGGTGGTGGTTGATCCAAAGCGCGCGGACTGGAGCGCCTATCGGGGCGCAACCCTGATCACGCCCAACCGCAAGGAACTGACCCTCGCCGCTCGCGCGCCATGCGGAACCGATACGGAATGCCTCGCCGCAGCGGAGGCAGCCATCGCTGCAACCGGCGCCGCCATCCTGCTGACCCGCTCAGAACAGGGAATGTCGCTGTTCCGCCCCGGCCAAATGCCGGTTCACCTGTCGGCCAAGGCGCGCGAAGTGTTCGACGTCTCAGGCGCCGGAGACACGGTAGCCGCAACGCTCGCGCTCGGCCTTGCCAGCGGCCATCGGCCGGAACTGGCGATGCAGATCGCCAATGTCGCCGCCGGCATCGTCGTCGGCAAGCGCGGCACGGCGACCGTAGCGCCAGCGGAGATCCTCGCCGAACTCGATCCTGGCAATCGCCTCGGCGCCTCGGCGCGCGCCGCGATCAGTCTTGGCGACGCGAAGGCGTTGCGCGAGCAATGGGGGCGGGAGGGCCTCAGCGTCGGCTTCACCAACGGGTGTTTCGACATCCTACACGCCGGCCACATCGCCCTGCTGCAGCAGGCCGCCGCCGCTTGCGACCGCCTAATCGTCGCGCTCAACACAGATGCCTCGGTCCGCGCGCTAAAGGGTCCAACACGTCCGGTGCAGGCGGAGGCCGTGCGTGCAGCTGTCATGGCCGCGCTCAAAGGTGTCGACGCCGTCATCCTTTTTGGCGAGGAGACACCTCTGGAAGCGATCCGCCAGCTCCAGCCAGACGTGCTGGTCAAGGGGGCAGACTATGCCGAACACCAGATTGTCGGGGCCGACATCGTGAAAGCGCGGGGCGGACGGATCGTGCGCGCCAGCCTTGTGGACGGCCAATCGACCACCCGGATCATCGAGGCCTCCCGGAAGTCCTGACGCCGGCCCGTCAAAGCTTCCCTAATCTGGTCGTGGCAGGCTCGCCCGATCATGAACGGACCGTTTCATTCCGACAGCACGCTCGCATCCTGGGGTCGCATTGTCCGCGATCGGCACCTCGTTGCGCGTCCTCGCTTTGGCGATGAACTCCCGGGCCTCTTGAGGCGCCTGTCGCCGGATGCGCCCGGGCTGCCGATCGGCCTGCGACGCTCATACGGCGACAGCATTCTCAACCCCGAAGGCCGGGTCATCGACATGACCGCGCTCGACCGGGTCATCGCATTCGACCGTCAGACCGGCCTGATGCGGGCTGAGGCTGGCCTGTCGCTGAGCCAGGCGCTGCAGGTTCTGGTTCCGGCCGGCTGGTTCGTGCCGACGACGCCGGGGACACGCTTTGCGACATTGGGCGGCGCGGTGGCCAACGATGTTCACGGCAAGAATCATCACACAGCGGGAACCTTCGGCGCATCCGTGACGCGGCTGAGCCTACTGCGCACGGACGGAAGCGCGCATGAGCTGGCGCCGGGCGATCAGCTTTTTCACGCCACGGTAGGCGGTCTTGGCCTCACCGGCGTCATCGCCTGGGTGGAATTTCGCGCGAGCCGCATCCCGTCAGCCCATCTCGACGCGGAGGATACGGCCTTCATGCGTGTCGAGGATTACTTCGACATCGCTGCGGACAGGAAAACCCGCTTCGAGCACACCATGGCCTGGGTCGACTGTTCGACCGGCGGGGCCCAGCTCGGGCGTGGGATCTTCTCTGCGGCCAACTGGTCGCCACATGGCGATCTGGCGACTCACACCGAACAACCGCGCCGGAAAGTATCGCTGGATGCGCCTGGGTTTACGCTCAATGCGCTGACCGTGCGCGCCTTCAATAGCGTGCGGCATGAGCTGAAGCGGATGCGCTATGGCCCCTACCGCACACATTACGAGCCGTTTCTCTATCCGCTTGACGGGATCGCGGACTGGAACCGGCTTTATGGCGCAAACGGCTTCTACCAGTACCAGTGTGTCCTGCCGCCAGCGAGCGCACGTGACGGGGTCGTCGAACTCCTGAAGACCATCTCAGCATCCGGCCAGGGCTCTCCCCTCGCCGTCCTCAAGGATTTCGGCTCCAATCCGGCTGCGGGCCTCCTCTCCTTCCCGATGGAGGGAACGACACTGGCTTTGGACTTCCGTAACCAGGGTGAACGGACGTTGAGGCTGATGGCCGATCTCGACCGCATCGTCGCGGACGCGGGCGGGCGGCTCTATCCGGCGAAGGACGGTCGCATGCCGGCAGCCATGTTCAGGGCTGGATTTCCGAAATGGCAGGACTTCTGTGCCTATCTGGACCCGGGCCTTTCATCGGCCTTCTGGAGACGGGTGTCAGCCTGATGGACGGATCGCTGGGATACACGCAACCAAGCGTGGAGGTCAGGGCGGCGACAGCCTCGAACCGGGTCGTCATCCTCGGCGCGTTGTCGGCCATCGCGACCGCGGCGGCGCGGATCTACGCCCGCGAGGGCGCCTCTCTGGTGCTGGTTGCGCGGAATGCGCAACGCCTCGATGCGCTTGCCGGAGACCTCCGTGCACGGGGCGCACGCGAGGTCTTTGTCTCGGCAATGGATCTCGAAGCGGAGGCCGGTAAGGCGGCCGTGTGGCTGGACACATGGGTTGCCCAGCTAGGCGGTCTCGATCATGTCCACCTGATCTACGGCTATCTCGGCTCCCAGCCGGAAGCCTCGGCCAGCCCAGCCGAACTGTCCCGCATCATTACCTCGAACTTCTCCTCGGCCGTGCAGTGGTGCGAGGCGGCGGCCAACATCCTGCGCCGGCAGAAACATGGTGCGCTTGTTGCCGTGTCTTCGGTAGCCGGCGATCGCGGACGGCAATCGAATTACGCCTATGGCGCAGCGAAGGGCGGCCTTGCCCTGTTTGTTCAAGGCCTCGCACATTCTCTGGCGGGAACGGGTGCGCGCGCCGTGGTTGTCAAGCCGGGCTTTGTCGACACGCCGATGACGGACGGTCTCAAGAAGGGCGGCGCGATGTGGGCGAGCGCCGACCAGATCGGCCACGCGCTCCGCAGCGCCGCCGACAAGGGCGGACCGATCCAGTATGCGCCAGGCAAGTGGCGGATAATCATGAGCATCATTCGCGCCGTTCCCGCCTTCATCTTTCACAAGACGAAGCTCTAGCCGCCAACTAGCCGGGTGTGACCGGCGGACCGCATGAGGCGGTTCAGCACGGGACCCCAGACGGTGCCTTGACTTTGCGCCCCATGCAGCGACTAAGCCTGAGATCGGTCCCGATTTCGGGGACGGCCGGGACGGAACAATCCGCGACTTGTGGAGTGCGCCATGCGCGTGACGATGATCGGAGCGGGCTATGTAGGCCTGGTGTCGGGCGCGTGCTTTGCCGATTTCGGGCACACCGTCACGTGCGTGGACAAGGACCCGGGCAAGATAGAGCGGCTG
>JBEAMJ010000017.1:0-18726 GCA_041166025.1 Pseudomonadota bacterium
CCGGCGAGCGATGCGCTGGTCGCGCTGACGGACAGGCATCTGGCGGAGAATGACAAGCTGCCCGACGATATCTTCGAGATCTACTTCCAGCTGCTGGGCCTTCGGCCGAGCAAGCTGGAGCTCGAGGAGCGCGTGAGGCGGGCGAAGTCGACCTGGGCCGAGCGCAAGCGCAGCGAGAACATCCCCGAGGGCCGCGCGCTCGATGGGGTTGGCGCGATGAACGAGATCTATGTGGACATCTATCTCGGAGCGGTGCTCAGGAAAATCGGCTGGAAGGGCCGGACCGTGCACGCCTGGCAGTGGGACTGACGCACGTTAACCTCTCACTAACCATAAAGCGGCGTGGTGAGTCTGGAGCATCAGGACCCTGCCCGTGACCGATTCCATCGGCGCCTCCCCGCAAGCCGTGCAGCGCGCCGAAGTGATGGCGGCGCTGAAGGCCGCGGCGCGCTCGACGGGCGTGGGGTTCGATTATCTCGTGAAGACGGCGCAGCGCGAGAGTAATTTCGACCCCAACGCGAAGGCCGGCACATCATCCGCCACCGGCCTCTTCCAGTTCACCGATGCGACATGGATGAGCATGCTGGAGCGCTATGGCGCCAAGCATGGCGTGGCGGTGGACGGAAGGTCGCGCGCGGAGCTGCTGGCGCTGCGCAAAGATGCGAAGCTGTCCTCCGTGATGGCGGGCGAACTGGCTAGCGAGAATGCGAAGATCCTGCAGAGGAAGCTGGGACGCGAAGCGACCTCTGCCGAGCTCTATGCGGCGCATTTTATGGGCCCATCGGACGCGGCGCGGCTGGTGCAGGCGGCGCGGGCCAACACGGCGGGGGACGCCGCCGACATGTTCCCGAGCGCGGCGAAGGCCAACGCCAACGTCTTCCGTGGCAAGGATGGCGCGGACCTGACGGCGGCGCAGCTCTATGCGCGCCTCACCGGCGTCGCGATCGGCGATGCGGATGCAGGGAAAGTGGCGCCGGCTTCATTTGGCAATGGGCCTGCGCCCGCCACAAGCGCCGACATTATCCTGCAAGCGAAGCTGGGCGCGGTGGCGATGACGTCGAGCCTGATGACGGCCCTGTTCGGGTTGCAGGAAGATCGCGAGTAACGCGCTTTCAATACTCAACAGTGTCATTTCCGCAGCAGGCCCAGAGCGCGGACAGCGGGAACGCAGCCGTCGCGAGGCCAGTAGGCGTCGCTCGCGGGCTCCGGCTCGCCCGATTCTCGTGCGACCTGAGTGACAGTGTTGAATTAGGCCACCGCCTTGCTCTGCAGTAGCGCAGCGATCTCCGCTTCACTGCAGCCCAGCGCCACCAACACGTCGCGCGTGTGTTCGCCCATTTTTGGCGCGGGGCCCTTAGGGCCGTCATCGGCGCCGTGGAAGCGGGCGGGGGCGGCGGGGGATGGGAAGGACCCTACCCCATCCTTGCCGGGCGTTTCGACGATGCCACCGGCGGCGTGGACTTGCGGATCGATAGCGACGTCGGCCAACGTCTGCGCCGGCGCCCAGGCGATCTCCTCGGCTGTGAGACGCGCAGCCATCTCCTCCTTCGTGAATCGCGCGAAAGCCTCGTCGAACATGGCGGTGATTTCTGCGGCGTGATCGCGACGCGACGCGCCAGTCTGGAAGCGCGGATCGGTATCGATGCCAGGGAGCTCCAAGGCGCGGGCCATGCGCGGCAGGTCTGCCTTGCCGGCGCGCGCGACGATACAGATCCAGGCCTCGTCCTTCGTACGGAAAAAGTTGGTGAGCGGGTTGTAAGCTTCGGAGCGCGGCCGCGTGGAGGCTATGCGGCCAAAGAAGAGCTGGATCGCAAGGTCTGTGTGCAGCGTGTAGAGGCCGGTGCGCAGGAGACTGACATCCACCAGCTGGCCCTTGCCGGTCTTCATCGCCTGGATCAGCGCGGCGTTGATGGCGGCGACGGCGGCGATTGAGGTGGTGTGATCGCCCGATGCGGTGCGCACCGGGAAGAGCTCGGCGCCTTTTGGCGCGGTTAGCCGTGCGAGGCCGGAGCGGGACCAGAAGCTGGCGACGTCGAAGCCGGGGGCGTTCGCGTCCGGCCCTTCAAGTCCGTAGCCGGTGAGCGCGCAGTAGACGAGTTTCGGGTTGCGCTTAGAGAGGACGTCGTAGCCGAGGCCGGATCGCTCGATACCGCCGGGACGCACATTGGTGAGGAAAACATCCGCGGTATCGGCCAGCTTGCGGATTATTTCGCGGCCTTCCTCTGTCCGGGCATCAACCACGATGGATTTCTTGCCGCGATTGTCGCTGTCGAATGCGGGGTTATCGGTCAGATGCTCCTTGCCGGTTCCTTTTGTGGGGAAGTTCGACCGGACGGGGTCGCCGCCGGGCGGCTCGATTTTGATGACCTCCGCCCCCCAGTCTGAAAGGATGCCGCCGGCCCCCGGGGCCGCGAAATATGTGGCGTGTTCAATGACCTTGACGCCCTTAAGCAGCAACGCGGCCTCCCTTTTCCTGTGCTGGCAGCGCAGATTTCAAGGCCAGCCGTAAATATGTGTTAACCCGTGGCAGCAATTGTCATTTTTCGAATGAGTTCAAGCCGCCAGCGGGCAGAGGCTCACGGCAATGACGATCGCGACGATGCGGACCGCCCTGACACAGGACGATATCCGCCGCCTTGTGCGCGGCGATAGCCCCGAAGCACGTGCGAACGCCGCCCAGAAAATCTGCCGCGTCATCGACACGACGAACCTGACGCCCGAGGACCAGGAAAGCGCACGACAGATCCTCGACATGATGTGCGCGGATGCTGCCGTGCTTGTCCGGCGGGCTCTGGCCGTCACCTTGCGCAACTCGCCGCGCTTGCCGCGCGACGTCGCACTGAAGCTGGCGAAAGACGTCGACATAATCGCGGTGCCCGTGCTGAAGAACTCGCCCGTCATCACGGACGAGGACCTTGTCGAGATCGTTCTTGCGGGGTCGGCAGAAAAGCAAGTGGCCATCGCGCAACGCCCGACGCTCGGCCAGGGGCTAACGGAAGTGATCGCGCTCTACGGGACGAAGGAAGCCGTCGAGGCGGCCACGTTGAACGAAGGCGCATCGTTCTCGGACGACGCCTATGCCGGCGTGCTCAACCGCTTTGCCAACGACAATGAGATCAAGTCGGCGCTCGTCTCGCGTTCGTGGTTGCCGCTCCATGTGACCGAGAAACTTGTGAACATGGTTGCTGGCGAGCTTTTCGACCGGCTGGTCAACAAGCATGAACTGCCGCCACAGCTGGCGATCGAGATTGCGGCGGGCGCCCGCGAACGCGCCACACTGGACCTTGTCGAACAGGCAGGCGTTTCGAGCGATCCCGAGCGGTTTGCGCAGCAGCTACATCTCAACGGGCGGCTCACCCCATCCTTGATCATGCGAGCGCTTTGCCTCGGGCACATGACGTTCGTTGAGCATGCTCTGGCAGAACTGGGCGGCGTTCCGCACTCCAAGGCGTGGCTGATGATCCACGATGCGGGCACGCTTGGCCTCAAGACGGTGTTCGAGCGCGCCGGCCTGCCGAGCGGCATGTTCACCGCCTTCCGCCTTGCCATCGACATCTATCACAAAACGGATATGGACGGTGGTCCAGGCGACAAGGAACGCTTCCGCCAGCGCATGGTGGAGCGGGTGCTGACGCAGTTCCAGGCCATCCCGCGCGCGGACCTCGAATACTTGCTCGACAAACTCGATGCGCTGGACAATGCGCGCGAGCGTGGAGTCGTGGCTGCCTAAAGCCCCGCACCCTCATCGAGCCCCAGCGCAATGTTGAGGTTTTGGACCGCAGCGCCTGAGGCGCCTTTGCCGAGATTGTCGAGTTGGGCGACAAGGCGCGCCTGTTGCATCGATTCGTTGCCGAAGACGTAGAGCCGCATCCTGTTCGTGGCGTTGAGCGCCTCTGGGTCGAGCGCCTCGACATAGCCGCCGGCGCCGGCGCGCGACTTCTGGAGCGCGGCGGTTTCCTCGGCAGTGGCAACCGAGACGAATTCTTCGCCCTGGTAGAAGTCCGCGAGGACCTCGCGGAGCTGGCTGGCGGTTGGCGCACCGGGCAGCGACCAGAGGTGCAAGGGAACTTCGACCAACATGCCCTGCGCATACCGGCCGACAGCGGGGGCGAAGATCGGCGCGTGGGCCAGGCCGGAATACTTCGTCATCTCGGGCACGTGCTTGTGCGCGAGCTGATACCCATAGGCGCGGAAGGCGTCACTGGTGCTTTCGGGTGGGAGCGCCTGGAATTCCTCGATCAGACCCTTGCCGCCGCCGGTGTAACCGGAGACGGCGTTGACGGTGATGGGCGTCGTCGGCGGGATCAGGCCGGCGGCGACGAGCGGGGCCACGAGGCCGATGAAGCCGGTGGGATAGCAGCCGGGGTTGGAGATGCGCTTTGACCGCTGGATCAGCACCCGATGCCCGTCAGCCATTTCGGGGAAGCCGTACACCCAGTGCGGATCGACGCGATGTGCGGTCGAGGCGTCGATGATGGTGGTGTTCGGGTTGAGGATGAGCTTTACGGCTTCCTTCGCTGCATCGTCCGGCAGGCAGAGGATGACGGCGTTGGCTTCGTTCATCAGTTCTGCGCGCGCGGCGGGATCCTTGCGGCGCTCGGGATCGATGGAGACGACATGCAGGTCGCGACGCTTCTCGAGCCGCTGGCGGATCTGCAGCCCGGTAGTGCCGGCTTCGCCGTCGATGAAGACTTTGGGGGTCATGTCCGGTCTCCGACCAAAGCTTGCGCGCTTTCGTGCATCGTCTTGAGTTCAGGGATCACCTCGGCGCTCCAAGGCGGATCGTCCAGCTTCTTGCCCAGCTCTTTGATCCTCACCTGCACAGACACCAGATCCGGCTTGTCGAACTTCACCGAGACAAGGCGATCAAACGCCGCTTCGAAGTCCTCGTGCGTATCTCTCGAGCCGATAACGACATCGAGCCACGTCACCATGTCAGACGCCGTCGACGGTTCTGGCGGAAAGATTTTTGAGAAAGGCCAGACGATCGCCTGGATCAGAAACGCCACAATCAGAAGCGCGAGGATGACGGGCGAGAAGAGGATTGCCGCCAGAACCATCACGGCATTCCACGAATGTCTTCCCAACTCCCAGATGATGAAGTTCAAGGACATCGCTAGCCCCAAAAGCAAAAGGGCGCTTCGGTTTTCCGAAGCGCCCTCTCGAAACACGTATCGAGGCGGACTAGCGCTTCGAGAACTGGAAGGACCGGCGGGCCTTGGCCTTGCCGTATTTCTTACGTTCCACGGCGCGCGGGTCGCGCGTGAGGAGCTTCTGCGGACGCATCGCGGTGCGCAGGTCGGGCTCGAACTCGACGAGCGCGCGGGCGATGCCATGGCGCACGGCGCCGGCCTGGCCGGTGAGGCCGGAGCCCGCGACGGTGCAGACAACGTCAACTTCGGTCTCGCGCTTGGCGGCTTCGAGCGGTTGGCGGATCATCAGGCGCAGCACGGGGCGCGCGAAGTATTCCTCGATCGTCTTGCCATTGACCGTGATCTTGCCGGTGCCGCGCTTCACCCAGACGCGGGCGGTGGCGGTCTTGCGGCGGCCCGTGCCGTAGGAGCGGCCCAGCTTGTCGATCTTGGCGGCGACCGGCGCCTTCGGCGCGGCGGCCTTCACATTGAGGTCCTTGATCGAGCTCAGGGATTCGACGGCTTCGGCCATGATCAGGCGACTTTCACGTTCTTGGAGTTCTTCGACTTGAAGTCCACGACTTCAGGATTCTGCGCAGCATGCGGATGATCCTTGCCGGCGTAGACACGCAGCTTGGCGAACTGCTTGCGGGCCAGCGGGCTCTCGCCCGGCATCATGCGCTTCACGGCCAGCTCGACAACGCGCTCGGGAAATTTCGAGGCGAGGATTTTCTGCGGCGTGGTGGTCTTGATGCCGCCCGGATGGCCGGTGTGGCGATGGTACTGCTTGCGCACCATCTTGCGGCCGGTCATCGCGACCTTGTCGGCGTTGATGACCACGATGTGGTCGCCGAGGTCGACGTGCGGGGTGTAGTCCGCACGGTGCTTCCCGCGCAGGCGCAGGGCGATGTAGGAGGCAAGGCGGCCGACCACGGCGCCTTCGGCGTCGATCACCACCCACTTATTCACGGCATCAGCCGGCTTCACGGAAACGGTTTGCATGTGCTCCCTCGCGGAGCCTTTCTTGGACGGTGTTAGGCCTGGAATTCGAACGCGTGCAGCTATAGCCGCGCCCGTCTTTTGTCAACACAGGCGAACGCGGCTGGGCCGGGCCGGGCAAACGGGCGAAATTCCAGCGTTTTCCTGCTGTTCAGTCAGCCCCGCCCCCGCCATCTCCTCCGCTACCGTCCGAGTCGCCGGCACCGTCCCCGTCCGGATCGGCCTTCTTCTTGATGCCGGGGAAGGGCCCGGAACCGTCTGTGGGCACGGGCGTCACCGGGCCGTCATTTCGATCTTCGCCCCTCCGCGCCCGTTTCGGCGCGCCAAAGGCCGAAGACAGCAGGAAGAAGGGCGCAACCGCCATGACGATGATCAGGATGATGAATCCGGTGATCAGAATGTCGCTCATGGGCCGATGCTTAACACGCCAGCCACCAGCTGCCAGCACGGGAGCAATCGACGCGGGCAGAAGGGCTCTCTAACGTCCGGGAACAGCGTCCGCGGGAGGGGAAGCCATGAATCGCCGTTCGTTCCTGATGGCCGGGGCGGCCTCCGCGCTGGCGCCAGCCTTCCTGCCGGCGCATGCGGAGATTACGGCGGCGGACTTCCGGGCGCTGGGCGCGATCCGCGACCTGGGCCTTGCCGAGGAAACGTCCGAGGTGATGCAGACAGCGAGCTACATGCTCGACGTGCTGGGGCCGCGCCTGTCAGGCTCGCCGGGCATTCGAAAGTCCGCCGAATGGGCGGTGGAGAAGCTGAAGGGCTGGGGCCTCACCGGGGCGGAGCTTGAGCCCTGGCCGGAGGATCCGACTGGGGGAAACAACGGCTTCCCGCGCGGTTGGTCGAACGAGAAATTCTACCTGCATGCCACAACGCCCAACCCCTTCCCGATCAGCGGCATGTCGATCGCGTGGACGCCGGGCACGAAGGGGCTGGTGAGCGGCGAATGCATCGTCGTTACCGAAACCGAGGAGCGCGATCTGCGTGCGCTGTACTCGGGCAAGCTGCGCGGCAAATGGGTAATGGGCCAGGCCCCGATTGAGATGCGTGCGCAGTGGGATCCAGTGGCGCGTCGCCTGACGGCGAGCGATCTCGACGCAATGGAGACCCCTGCGCGGCCGCCCGAGAACGGGTCGCGGCCTGGTCCGCCTGCGCCAACGCCTTCCAATCCCGACGCGCCGCCACCCTTCAATCGCAATGCTTTCTTCTTCGCTGAAGGCGCGCTCGGCGTGTTCTCGACCAACAAGGGGCATGGCGTTGTGAACGTGCTCGGCGCCTCGCGCATGGACGATCCAGAACGCCAGCTCCCGCGCATCGCGATCGAGGCTGAGCACTATGGCCGCATCGCGCGCTCGGTGATGCAGGGCCAGCCCGTTGTGGTTGAGGCCGACATCCGCAACGCCTGGCACGACCGTCCCCACATGTTCAACGTCGTCGGCGAGATCCGCGGGACAGAACAGCCGGATGAGGTCGTCATCGTCGGCGCCCATTTCGACTCCTATCACGCCTCGCCCGGCGCAACCGACAATGGCGGAGCATGTTCGGCCGTGATGGAGGCGATGCGGCTTCTGAGGGTCACGGGCGCGCCCCTCAAGCGGACGGTACGCATCTGCCTGTGGAATGGGGAGGAACAGGGGCTGATCGGATCACGGCTCTATGTGGCCAAGCATTTTGGCGGCATTCGTGGCGCGCCGACGCGTAACAATGCACGCGGAGAGGTTGAGCCCGTGAAGCGGGCGCACAGCCGCTTCCAGGGCTACTTCAACATCGACAATGGCGCGGGCTCGATCCGCGGGATCCACAGTCAGGGCAACCGCGCCATCGTGCCGATCTTCCGTCAGTGGCTGGAGCCCCTGCGCGACCTTGGCGCCACGCATGTCTCGCAGCTTGTGCGCGGCGGCACCGATCACCTGTCCTTCGACGGGGCAGGCCTGCCGGGCTTCCAGTTCATTCAGGACCCGCTGGAGTACGAGCCGAAAACCCACCACACCAACATGGACTTCTTCGAGGCCCTGCAGCCGGAGGACATGCGCCGCAACTCCGTGATTCTGGCGAGTTTTGCGATGATGGCGGCTAACCGGACTGGCTTCCTGCCGCGGAAACCCCGCCCGCCGGCCCGGTAAATCGGACTGAAATCACCCTGCGGCGCAGTGGCCTACGACTTGCTGGTTGAGGGCGATTGACAATCATTCGCACGTGGGTGCAAATCATTCGCATGATCATCTGCGTCTGCCGGGCCCTCAACACCGAGAAAGTGAACGACGCAATTGCGGCGGGTGCCCGCTCACCTGCCCAGGTTCACCGCCACCACGACACGACGATCAATTGCGGCAAGTGCTGCGAGACGGTCTGCGGGATGATCCGCGATGTCGCCTCGGTGGCGGAAGCCAGCGCCGCTCGCCAGATGGTGCACGCTGAGTAAGGCGCAAGCGCCCAACTTGCGAACGAAAACTCCTCGCATTCGCAAAAATATCCAATAAAAACAACTTGCGAACCTTAGAGAGTCAGCGTCTTTGGGCTGCTTCACGCATTAGGTTTGGCGAGGCCGCCTCCTCCTCAGCGCGACCGGGCATTGCAAGGGAAACACGACCATGAAGGGCGACCCGAAAGTCATCGAATTCCTCAACCTGGCGCTCAAGAACGAGCTGACCGCGATCAACCAGTACTTCCTGCACTCCCGCATGCTGCGGGATTGGGGGGTCTCGGAGCTCGCCAAGAAGGAGCACGACGAATCGATCGAGGAGATGCACCACGCCGACTGGCTGATCGAACGCATCCTGTTCCTCGAGGGCCTGCCCAACCTGCAGGACCTCGGCAAGCTGTTCATTGGCGAGACGGTGCAGGAAATCCTCGAGTGCGACATGAAGACGGAGCAGATGGCCATCCCCGTCCTGCGCGACGCCATCGAGCATTGCGAGACCGTGCGCGACTACGGCTCGCGCGACCTCTTCTTCAAGATCCTCCACAATGAGGAGGAACACGTCGACTACATTGAGACGCAGTTCGAGCTGATCAAGCAGGTCGGCATCCAGAACTACATCCAGCTGCAGTCGAAGCCGAATGCGAGCCAGGCGCAGGAGTAGTCGGGGCGTTCCGCCACGACAGACTTGCGGAAACCCACGATTGCTCCAACCTGCGCGGTAGGCCTCATGAGGAGCCGCGCATGCTCACGCTCGACCAGCTTCAGGCGAAGGTTGCTTCGCAGAAGAGCTCCCTGCCTGCGCTCTATGGCGATGTCGATTTCTCCATCAAGCCGGAGCGCTTCGCGGACGAGCCGGTGATCGAAGGCCAGCCCAAAGGCAAGCTCGATCACTTGCGACCGCAGGTTCTCGCCGATGCGGAGAAGGTAGCGCGCATGCGCGCCTACACCATGCTGGGCGATACGGTGGCCGACGCCTATGCCGCGCTGATGCCGACTTATGGCTTCCGCGGCCTTGTCGGCATGCTGAAACAGGCTTGCGATCATGGCGTCGAGAGTGTGCCGGATGCGCCGCCCGAACTCGTCAACTTCATCCGCGCAATGGAAGCAACGCCCGACTGGGTCGACATGAAGCTGGTGGAGGAAGGCGCGCGGCAGAGCCGCGAGGATGCGGCCAACTATTCGCCCTTCGTCATCCGCGGCGCGTTCATCGCGACCTTCATGAACAAGTACTCCGCTTTGCCCATGGCGCTGACAGGCACGCTGTCGAACGACACTGCGGCGCGGCGCGTGAAGGACACGGCGAGCTTCTTCATCACCTCCACCCTGCCTGGCGCACTGGAGCGCTTCGGCCCCGGCTTCCGGTCGGCGGCGATGGTGCGCCTCATGCACTCGATGGTGCGATTCAACGCGCTGAAGCGCTCCAATATGTGGGATGTGAATACGTTCGGCATTCCGATCCCGCAGGTGGACCAGATGCCGGCTGGGCTGATCGGCGTGTTCCTGCTGGCCTTCAGGATCACGGGCAAGGGGCGCTTCGAGTATACCGAGGTCGAACGCGCGCGCGTGGAGCTGGCGCGTTACCGCTGCTTCCTGCTGGGCCTGCCGGAGGAGCTGGCGCCGGCGACGCCGAAGGACATGGTGGACATGATGGTCCGCTACGACCAGACGCTGCGCAAAGGCTATGACGATGCCACCTGCGGGGAGCTGACACGCGCGACGCTGTCGGCCTATCTCCCCGCCGACCAGACATTCGGCAGCCGTCTGTTTGATCGCATCGAACGGCGCTTCTCGAAGATATTCTTCCTGCAAGCCTTCCTCAATGGCGACGCGAAGAAGGCCGAAGCGATGGGCGTGAAGATCACGGCCGGCGACTGGGCGACGTTCGTCGCGTGCAGCCTGTTTATCGGCGTGCGCAAGGGGTTGTACGCGATTGCCTGCCGCCTGCCCGGCGTGAGCGGGATGGCGGACCGCATGCTGGTGAAGAAGCTCGAGCGGATGCTCGAAAGCTACGGCCATCCGGCGCACACGACGGACGCGGCGGGGTATCGTCCGGCGGTGTTGAAGGCAGCGGAGTAATCAGACGCTGGTGAGCACGGCCTCGTCGTTCGAGACGATCGCTCCGAACGAATTCCGACGATGAAGCGTTGTGGCGGCGTCTCGAACGACGAGGGCGTGCTTACCGCTGCTCAAGCCCCCTCAAAAATGCAGCATACATCCCGTGCGCCTTCGCCGTCAGCTCGGGGCTGTACTTCACGCGCCAGTCCTGCGCCTCGATCTCGTCGAAGGCGTGGGTGGCGCCGTCAAAGAGGTCGACACTGATCGGCAGGCGGGGTGTCTTCATGGCGGCGAGCGTTCGCGCCACGCCCTTGCCGCCAACCACGGTGTCCGCACTGCCGACGATGGCCTGGATCGGCGCGTCCCAGCGAAGGCCGCGACTGGGCGCAAGCGCCCCGAAACCCTGCCAGGGATAGAGGATGAAAGCGCCCGTGAGGCCTTCAAGCGGTTCCTCGCGGAGCCCTGAGAGTCGTGTCACCTTCTCGGCCTCCGCGCCCGGCTGCAGCGCCATCGCGTCGAGCACCGTCCAGGCGCCATGGCTCCAGCCGGCGACGGCGATGCGCGTTGGATCGGCCCACGCCTCACCACGCACCCATTCGAGCATCGCGTAGAGATCGCCGGCGCGCTCGCGGCCCCAGAGCTGCAGGCCGGTGCAGACGGTGGCGTAGGCTTCGAGCCTGTCGATGCGGCGATGGCTGTAGCTGTCGACCACGACGACCGCCCATCCCGACGCCTTTGCCGTGGCGGCCCAGCGCGCCTGCAGGTTCTTCTTGCCCCCGCAGCCGTGGAATTGCAGCACGACCGGGAAAGGCCCCTGGCATTCCGGCATGTAGAGTTCGGAGCCAACCCGAAGCGCCGCGATCCGCTGCTGGACGGATTCCCTTGCGAAATCTTGACCCGGATGCGCCATGACACTGCCGTCAGGATCGCGCGGCTAGCGCGCCCAGCTTGGCTTGCGCTTTTCGAGGAAGGCGGCGAGGCCTTCCTTGCCCTGGTCGCTTACGCGGCGGTGGGCGAGACGCCTGGCGGTCATGCGGCCGAGACTGGCGTCGATGACTTCGCCGGTGACGTCGCCGACGAGCGCCTTGGTGTCGGCGATAGCGGCGGGCGAGGCGGCGTAGACAAGATCGGCATAGTGCTCGACCAGGCGTTCCATCGCCGCCTCGTCCTCCACCTCGTGATGGATCAGGCCAAGCTTCGCCGCGACATCCGCCTCGAAACGCTCGGCCGTGACGAACAGCGCGCGGGCCCAGCGCGGACCGATGGCGTTGATGATGTAGGGTGAAATGGTGGCTGGGATGATGCCGAGCTTCACTTCGGAGAAGGAGAAGACGGTACCGCGACGGGCGATGGCGATGTCGCAGGCCGCCGCCATGCCGCAGGCGCCCGCCATCGCCGCACCATGCAGCAGCGCGATGGTGACTTGCGGCAACTCGAACAGCCGGCGAAGCATCTCGGCCATACCATAGGCGTCGTCCTCGTTCTCGCTCTGGCTGTAGTGCTGGGCGGCCTTCATCCACTCAAGGTCGGCGCCGGCGGAGAACACCGTTCCTGCCCCGCGCAGCAGGACGAGGCGGCATTCCGGGTTCTTCGACAATGTCTCGAACGCATCGGTCAGCTCGGCGATCACCTCGGCATTGAGGGCGTTGCGCTTGGCGGGGCGGTTGAGCGTGACAACCGCCGTGCCTTCGGGCGACACGTCGAGCAGGATGTGGTCGTACGCCATGGGAGGACTCCTTTGCGACACATGTAGACCGGCGGCCCCTGCCCGTCACGTATCCTGCGCGCGCGGTTTGGATTTGATCTCCGTCACGTTCCGGCGTTCGTCCAGCTGCACCTCAATGTCGGCGCGGCGGCCGCCGGACATCATGTGGCGGGTGATGCGCTCATAGTACTGGATGAAGCGGGCGATGCGGCCGCGCTCGGCGTCGGTGAGGGCGCGGCCTAGCAGCCCCTCTTCCTGCTCGCAGCGCCAAGTGTGGACGATGTCGAAGGAGGGCGCACGGAGGTAGAGGATGGCGTCGAGGCGGGCGAAAAAGGTTGCGTATTCGGCGCCGAGATGCCGGTTGACCAGCCGGCGCCAGTGCCCGTCAGCGTCCATCTCCGATTCCAGCGCGTTGACAGGCACGATAAGCGCCGCCTCCGACTGCGGCGTCGCGCCCAGGCACCAGCCATCGATGAGGATGAGGTTCGGACGGCCGGCGAATGTCGGCCACTTCGCCTCCGCCAGGATGTCGTCGGCGAGCTTGTCGAAGGCCGGCCAGGTGATGCGCTCGCCCTGGTTCGCGCTTTCGAGGCGGTCGATCGTGTGCAGCAGCGCGGCGGTGTCGTGCGTTGGCGGGGGGCCGCGCGTTGCGAGCAGCGGATGGCCGTCGCGCGCCCAGCCCTCGCGCCGCTTGCGACCGACATAGAAGTCATCGAGAGAGAAGTGCGCCACGCCCGGATGCGTAGCCGCGTAGGCAGACACCAGTGTTGTCTTGCCCGATCCCTGCGGGCCAGCGACGCCGACGATCGGCGGACGATCCCCTGCCCGCTCCCGCGCAATGGCGACGGCCTGATCGAGAGCGTTGAGGGCGTCGCGGTTCATGTGGTTTCGAGCCGGCTACATCCTGAACACGCCAAATCCCGCCTCGCGATCCGCCGCACGCCCATGTGGCGCATTCAGCGCCGCTGACAGCGCGAGCGACAGGATGCGGCGGGTGTCGCGCGGGGCGATGACGCCGTCGTCCCAGAGACGGGCCGTGGAGAAGTAGGGCGAGCCTTCGCGCTCGTAGAGGTCGCGGATGGGCGCCTTGAACCTCGCCTCCTCGTCGGCAGGCCAGGTCTGGCCCTTGGCTTCCATCGCATCGCGCTTCACGGTGGCGAGCACGCTCGCGGCCTGTTCTCCGCCCATGACCGAGATGCGCGAATTTGGCCACATGAAGAGGAAACGGGGCGAATAGGCGCGGCCGCACATGCCGTAATTGCCGGCGCCATAGCTGCCGCCGATGACCACGGTGAATTTCGGCACGCGCGCGGTGGCGACGGCCGTGACCATCTTGGCGCCGTCCTTCGCTATGCCGCCCGCCTCGTATTTCGAGCCGACCATGAAGCCGGTGATATTCTGCAGGAAGACCAGCGGAATGCCGCGCTGGTCGCACAGCTGGATGAAATGCGCCGCCTTCTGCGCGCTTTCCGAGAAGAGGATTCCGTTGTTGGCGAGGATGCCGATCGGCAGGCCATTGAGATGAGCGAAGCCCGTGACCAGGGTCTCGCCGTAGAGCTTCTTGAACTCGTCGAACTCCGACCCATCGACGAGGCGGGCAATGATTTCGCGGACGTCGTAGGGTTCGCGCACGTCCTGCGGGACGATGCCATCCAGCTCCGCCGGATCGAAGGCCGGCTCGCGCGGCTCGCGCGCGTCCAGCATCAGACGTTTCGGCCGGTTGAAGTTCTTGACGATGTCGCGGACGATCTGCAACGCATGGGCGTCATTCGCTGCATAATGATCTGCCACGCCGGATCTTCGCGCGTGCACGTCCGCTCCGCCGAGGTCCTCCGCCGAGATCACCTCGCCTGTCGCCGCTTTCACAAGCGGCGGGCCGCCGAGGAAGATGGTCCCTTGGCGGCGCACGATCACCGTCTCGTCGGACATCGCCGGCACGTAGGCGCCGCCCGCCGTGCACGATCCCATCACGGCGGCGACCTGCGGGATGCCGTGCGCGCTCATGTTGGCCTGGTTGTAGAAGATGCGGCCGAAGTGCTCCCGATCCGGAAAGACTTCCGACTGGTGCGGTAGGTTCGCCCCACCGCTGTCAACGAGATAGACGCAGGGAAGGTTGTTTTCGATGGCGACTTCCTGCGCGCGCAGATGCTTCTTCACGGTGATGGGGAAATAGGCCCCGCCCTTCACCGTCGCGTCGTTGCAGACGATGACGCATTCCCGGCCCGCGATGCGACCAATGCCGGTGATCACGCCGGCAGCAGGCGCCTCGCCGTCATACATGCCGTCGGCCGCCAGGGGCGAAAGCTCAAGGAAGGGGGAGCCGGGATCGACGAGGTGTTCCACGCGCTCGCGCGGCAACAGCTTGCCGCGCGCCGCATGCCGCGCCCGCGAACTTTCCGGCCCGCCAAGCGCCGCCTTTGCGGCTTTCGTACGCAGCTCCTCCGTCAGCCGCTGCATTGCAGCAGCGTTGCCTTGAAACCGCTCTGAAGCAGCACTTACCTGAGAATGAAGACGCGCCATGCGCTCGTAGCCTTTGCCTGTTTGGGGCGATTCCCGGGCATTAATGGCTGCACGGCCGCGGCAACACAAGGAAGGAGGCCGCTCCAACCTTTCTTTCAGGGTTCTGCGGTAAGGTGTGGTTCGGGTGGGCAACAGGACGGCCAGATCGGCCATGGGCACGAAGACGAAAACCAGGATCAGCAGCGAGACGCCCGCCATTCTGCCATCGCTGCGAACCGTTCCCTTCCTGCGCGATGCGCCGCCGCGCGCCCTCAAGGCCGCCGAGAACGAAACCCGGTATTTCGGGCTGCCCGGCGGTTGGCAGCTGTTCGGCCCGGGCGAAGCCTCCGACCAGATTTATTTCGTCCTGTCCGGCTCACTGGGCGCTTTCCGCGTCAATTCTTCGGGCGCGATGGAGCTTGTCGGCCACATTCGCGCCGGCGAGCCCGTGGGCGAGATGTCCATGCTGGCCGGCGAGCCGCACGAGCACGCCGTCTACGCCGTGCGCGACACGGAGCTGCTGTCAATGTCGCGGCAGGGTTTCATGCAGCTGGTGCGTTCGGACCCTCAGATTCTTGAGCGGCTGACCCGTCTCATCATGATCCGCATGCGTCAGGCGCGAAAGAAGGTGACGCGCTCGGCCGAGCCGCGCGTGTTCGGTCTCGTCGCCACCTCGCCGACGATCGATCTCAAACAGCGCGCACGTGTGATGGCCAACGAATTGCAGGCCATGGGCCTGCGCGTCGCCATCGTGGGCGAGGAAGCCGTTGGCATGCCGGCTGCGTATTTTGACGAGCTCGAAACGCGCAACGAGATCGTGATGCTGCTCGCGACCCTGGGCGACACGCCCTGGTTCAAGCTGACCCAGCGCCATTCGGACCGCATCTGGATGTTCGCGCGGTCGGATGCCCGTCCGTCCATTCCCCTGCTGCCGGACGATCCATCGCCGGCCCGCCAGTTCAAGCTGGTCGACCTTGTGTTACTACATCACGCCAGCGAACGATCCGCAGCGCGCACGCTGGAATGGAAGTACGCCTCCGAAGCAGCACGGGTCTTCCACTGGAACGGCATGGATGAAGTGGAATGCCGGCGGCTGGCGCGGACAATGGCGGGCAAGTCGGTCGGCCTCGTGCTCTCGGGCGGCGGCGCGCGCGCCTACGCCCAGATCGGCGTGATCCGCGCCTTGCGCGAAGCCAACTGCCCGATCGATTTCGTCGGCGGCACGTCGATGGGTGCAATCATCGCGGCTACCGTCGCATGCGGCTGGGACGATGCCGAGATCGACAGGCGCATCCGCCATGCGTTTGTCGAAAGCAATCCGCTATCGGACTATCGCCTTCCTGTGGTCGGCCTCGTGAAGGGTCACAAGGTCGATGCCCGGCTGAAGGAGCATTTTGACGACCTGATGATCGAGGACTTACGGGTACCGTTCTTTGCGGTTTCCACCAACCTCACGCAGGGCACGTTCCAGGTGCATACCGAGGGGCTGCTGCGCGAAGCGTTGCGCGCGACGATTTCGCTGCCTGGCATCCTGCCCCCGGTCGTCTCGCAGAAGCAGGTTCTGGTCGACGGCGCCGTCCTCAACAATTTCCCGGTCGACGTGATGCGGGAGATGCATCGCGGCCGGATCATCGGCGTCGATGTGGCGGTTGCGCCCGAAGGCCTGTTGCCCGACGATTTCGTGGATCCGCCCGGCTTTCTCGGCTGGACGATGCGGCATGGCTTCAAGTCGCCCCCACCCATCGCTAACCTTCTGATGCGCGCGGCGACGATCAGCGTGGATCCTAACAAGCATCGCAACCTGACCGACATCCTCATCGTGCCGGAGATGAAGGGCATAGAGCTACGCGACTGGAAGGACTACGAGCCCGCCATCGAAGCTGGCTATAACGACATGAAAGCCGCACTGGCCGACGTGAAGGGTCCGCTGGCGCAGATCATCCGTGGCAACGCTGCGGCGATCGAGGACTAGGCGCTATTCTCCTTCGATTGCCGCCGCGCCGAAGAAGGAGAACGAAGTGCGCTCCCTGTTCTTTGCGACTTCCGTCAACCTCCGCGCGATGCCGGGCATGTCCCCGCCATGCAACTCAGCTGTGAGGGGCTGAAGAACCAAAATGGCCTCATCATATCGCTCTTGGCTAATTAGGGCCTGGGCCGTCGTCATTGCAATCGCGTCGACCTGTGGCGCGAGCTTGTAAGCTCGGACCAATACATCCAGGAGGTGCGGCGTCATTCCTTCGATCGGGAGGCCTGATTCAACGTAGCGATACATCGTTTGCGGTCGTGTATCGCTGATCTGGTGGGCGCGACCAAAGGATTCCTGCGCGCGCAGAAGCAAGTCATGGTCCTTGGCCTTCCTTCCCGCTCGCAGGTCGCAAAGGCCGCTAAGGTGATGGACGTCCGGGTTAGCCTCATCGAGCGGCAACAGCGCATCGATTTGCTTTCTCGCTTCCGCCAGATCCCCATACCATACCTCGGCAAGCGCCTGGCACTGTAGGGCATAGGGATCGCCGGGATGTTTCCGTGCCTGCTCGCGCACGCGGGCGACAGAGTCCTTAGCGGCTTCGCGTGATGGCAGAGCTAGCAGGTGCGAAGTCGGCAGCAGGAGATCGTCCGCCGATCTGTTCAAGCGGTGCGAGGTGATGTTCTCAGACACGGGCTTTGAGTCAGGAAGGGTCCAGAACTGGATTGGCCTGCGCCGATATGCCCACAATTCCTTGTCGAACTGGGCCGGCGTGATCCCGAACGATGGCTCGAATGCGGACAGGAGATCGCCCCCCTGCAGCAATGCCCTTGTATATGCGTCGAACCCCCTCGCGCGCTCCGGAGTTGCGAACAAATAATGGGTCGCAAGCCACGCTTGCGCATAGAATTGCGCGACCTCATCCCCGGAACTGAACTCGCCAGGGTGTTTTGTGAGAAACGGCTCGATCGGCATCCACTCGCCGTCGACTATCCATGCTCCTCGCTCCAGCGTGACCTTGCCGACATTCACACCCTTGTCCCCGAACTCGGCCGTCGAAAGAAATTCGGCGAAACCCTCTGTGTACCAAGCCGGATAGGCCAACCGGTTGTTCGCACGCATATGATGATGGGCGTACTCGTGAAGAAGGACAGCCCGAGAATCCAGAGCGCGCGCGTGCCTTGGAACACCACGCTGCCGATCCATGTCTCTGTCAGAATGAGCCACCGCACGAATTTGCTCGATCCGCGCGCTGTAGAATCCCAAAACCGAGCCGCCAACGCCGGGCCAAGTCGCCTCGAAATCCCTGCGTGACCGCGTGTTGTAAACTGTCAGCTTGAGCGGGCTAGGGCTGGTACGCGGCATCAAGCGGAAAAGAAGGGCGTGGAAGCCTTCGAGAACAGCGAGTTCTTCACGGCTCTTTGTCTCCTCGCCCGGCGTGAAGAATGTGAAGTTGGGACTTTCTAGCTTAAGCCAGTTGCCTTGGGCGCTTTGCCCCGTCGCTACAGGTAGACCAGCAAGCAAGGCAGAGCCGCCAAGACCCATCAGCAAGTGGCGGCGATCCACGAAATCCCCCGATCGATGGCTTCTGAGGGCAGGCTCGCCGATTTTCGGCCACAGGCCAACCTCGAAGTTCAGGTGGGATCCCGTACCTGCTCGTCAGACCGCTTGAACTCCTTCCACCCGCCCCGCTCCTGTTGGAAATAGCGCGCCGGGCCGCCGGTATCGAGCGCAGCCTTGTACTGCTGGCGGGCCTTGGCGCGTGCATCCGCATCGGCACCGTCGAATACCACCATGACACGGTCGAACTGCGCGCCCCCGGCGTCGGCCCCATCGAGGAGCACGGCCACCTTTGCGCTATTGGCAGGCGTCGCTTCGGTCGACAGGAGCACGGGCTGGTTGGCGGGGTCGCTGCGCGCACGGCCGTGCGGCAGGAAACTTTCATCCTTCC
>JBEAMJ010000018.1:0-12769 GCA_041166025.1 Pseudomonadota bacterium
TCTCCGTGATGATGCTCGAAGACTGGATTCGCCGCATCTACCGCGAAGTCTACAGCAAGGGCCTCGACGATCCGCGCCTTGCAAAAATGATCGACCCGCTGCCCGATCAGGTCCAGCTGGACCCTGTCTAACCGCGCTCCACCCACGCCTTGAGAACGTGGTGCGCGATTGCAAATGCGGGTGGTGCAAAGGCGTCGGGATGGGATCCCGCCATCATCGCTTGGGCTTCTTGACGTGTGAACCACTTCGCCGCTTCGATCTCGGAGGCGTCAATCTTGATTGCTTCGTCATCGGCTTCGAGGATCAGGCCGATCATCAGCGAGGAGGGGAAGGGCCAGGGCTGGCAGAAGAGGTAGTCGGCGCGCGTCGTGCAGCGAACGCCAGCTTCCTCAAGGATTTCGCGCGCCGCCGCCTGCTCGATCGTTTCGCCCGGCTCGACAAAGCCTGCAAGGCATGACCAGAAGCCCGCTCGCCAGGCCGCCTGCCGCCCGAGCAGGCACTTGTCGCCGCGCACCGCCAGCATGATCGCTACCGGATCGACGCGCGGAAAATGCTCCGCTCCGCAGTCGTCGCACTTGCGCTTCCAGCCGGCGTCCTGGGGCAGCGTGCGCGCGCCGCAGTTGGCGCAGAAGCCGTGCCGCCGGTGCCATTCAAACAGAGCCCGCGCGGTCGCCGCCGCTCCGCCCTCGAAGGGGGAAAAAGCCGAAGCTGCGGCGCGGAAATCCTCGAACACGCCCAGTCCCGCGATGGGGGAGCTGTCGAGGCTGAAGGACGAGGGCAGCTCGAGCGCAAACACCGGCGAGCCTTTCACCGTCTCGCCCAGGAACACCCGCTGCGCTTTCGGGCTCAGCAGCACCGCCTGTGCGCCGAGCCACAGGATCGGTCGTCCCGGCGCCAGGCGCGCGCCGATCTGGGCGGGGCCTGAGGGCGGCGCCGATCCTTCAACCAGCGGCATGCCGTCGCGCATCAGCAGGATCCGCACGGCGTCCGAAGCGATCGCCGCTTCGAGCCACGCCTTGTCCCGCCGGCGATACGCGGCGCGATCGAGTCCTGTTGGTACAAGCGGTATGTCGGCGGCGGGAGACAGCGGCACTAGAGTTTCCTGATGTTTGCCCGGAAGCGCTCTATCGCACGCCGCCGCGCCATCACGCCATAGCCGCCCAGCGTCACCACGCTGAGCGCCATGCGCGCCGCCTTGCCGGCACGCTGCACCGGCCTTCCATCGCCATCGGTGAGGCCGACATACGCGCTCGCCTGCATCGGCGGCGCGCGCAGCGGTTCGACGGCGTCTTGGATCATCTGGCTGATCGCGGCGTCGAGCGCCTGTTCCTTCCGCTCCATAGCATCCCACGACTCCGGTTGTGGTGAAGTGGAAGCGGCAGGTGCAAAAGCCTGCTTGCCGGCCAGGCGCGCCAGCAGCCCCACGACTTCCTCGACCCGCCCCATCGGCTCAGGATGGGCCTGGATCCACGTTCGGTCCGCAAGCGCGTGAAGATAGGCCCCGGCTGGCGCGGTCGGTTCGAGCAGGAAGGGCACAACGGGTTTGCCAAGTGAATCCGCCAGGGCCAGCTCGCGGCGCATCCGGTCCGACCGATTGCTGTCCTGCGAAAAGAGGAGCGCCACCAGGCCAGCCTCGCGAATGGCCGCGTCGATCTCGGCCTGCGGATAAATCTCGGCTGCCAGTGTCGCATCATACCAGCTGGACACGCTGCGCGCCTCGAGCTTGCGCGCCAGATAGGCCGCAAACTCCCGGTCGCCCCGTGCGAAGGAGATGAAGATGTCGTGGCTCATGTCGCCCAGCCCCGATCGACCGCGCGCTGCGCATCCACAGGAGGTGGTTCCCCGGTTCGCAAGACTGCCCCGCCGACTCAAGTCGTTCCGACATTGCAGGGTGGCGCCTGACTTCCTATAAGGAAAGTGCAGGCTGGTTGCGGACGGGCGGTTCGCCAACCCGGTCAGGTCCGGAAGGAAGCAGCCGTAACGAGTTTAGCTCGGGTCGTGACCAGCCTGCACCCTCTTCACAACGCAAACCACGCACAACCTGGCCGTGTTGGCGTTCTCGCCCCGGCTGGTCCATATAGCTCCCATGGCCGGGAAAAAGCCTCCGAAACCGCCCGAGGACGGGCCTGTGGATGATGTCGCAGAGCCCCGCGACACGCTCACCGCATCCATGTTCGGCGATGACGTGCCGCTCGGCCCGCCCGCCTATCAGGTGCTGGCCCGGAAATACCGTCCGAGCCGGTTCGAAGACCTGGTCGGGCAGGAAGCGATGGTCCGCACGCTCACCAACGCCTTCAAGACGGGGCGCATTGCGCACGCCTTCATGCTCACCGGCGTTCGCGGCGTCGGCAAGACCACGACAGCAAGGCTTCTGGCCCGTGCGCTCAACTTCGAGACCAGGGAGGTCCGCCAGCCTTCGATGAACCTGTTCGAGAACGCGGTCGGCGAGGTCCATGGTCCCGCCATCATGGCCTCGCAACATCCCGATGTGCTCGAGCTCGACGCCGCATCGAACACCGGCATCGACAACATGCGCGACCTGCTCGGCGGCGCGCGTTACGCCCCGGTCAATGCGCGCTACAAGGTCTACATCATCGACGAAGTCCACATGCTCTCGAACGCGGCTTTCAACGCGCTGCTGAAGACGCTTGAAGAGCCGCCGCCGCATGTGAAGTTCATCTTCGCGACAACCGAGATCAGAAAGGTTCCCGTCACTGTCCTGTCGCGTTGTCAGCGCTTCAACCTGCAACGCTTCTCGACCGAACAACTCGCCGCGCATCTCGCCAACATCACCGGCAAGGAAGGCGCAAAAGTTTCGGAAGAGGCGCTCGCGCTCATCGCCCGCGCCGCTGAAGGCTCGGCCCGCGACGGCCTGTCGATCCTCGACCAGGCGATCGTCCAGGGCGAGGGCGGCGAGGTCACGGCCGAACAGGTCCGCGACATGCTGGGGCTCGCCGACCGGTCGCGCGTGCTCGACCTCTTAGACCGCATCATTGCCGCCGATCACAAGGCTGCTCTTAACGAAGCTGCGTCATTGCTCGACCAGGGAGCCGATGCGCCTGTCCTGATAAAGGATCTGATGGACGTCGTGGTGGAGGTTGCCCGCGCGCAGGCGCTGAAGGACGCCTACACGTATTCAGGTCCCGCGGAGTGGGGCAAACGCACGATTGCAATGGCAAGCCAGCTTTCGCCCGCGCAGTCGGCGCGCATGTGGCGGCTCCTGCTGCAGGGCTTCGAGGATTGCGCGCGCGCGCCGGATCCGCCTTCGGCGGCCCAGATGGTCGTGCTGCGTCTTGCCGCAGTCGCCAGCCTCCCGTCTCCGGAGGATGCGGCGCGCATGCTTGCGGGCGGGGCCGCCGTGCCCAGCCCAAAGTCCCAGCCTGAGCCGCTGCGCGCGCCCGAGCGCGCCGACGCCGGCGCTGCAATTTCCGCGCAACCGATTGCCCCGCCGATGGACCATCCTCCGGGCTACGAGGACGATCACGGCGATGTGGTCAGGCTCTCATCGCTGCGCGAGATCGTAGCTGAACTGGACCTCCGCCGGGAAATCGCGCTGAAGTACGAGATCGAACGTTTCGTGCGGCCCGCCGAGATCGACTTTGGCCATTTCCGCTACACCGCTGCGCCCAACGCGCCGGCCAACCTGTCCCAGCGCATCAAGGACTGGCTGGAAGATGTCACCGGCGTCGAATGGGAAGTCTTGCAGTCGAACGATGGCGCCGCGGAAAGCGTCAAGGAACGCCGGACCCGCCGCGGCGCCGAAAAGCTGCAGGCTGCCGCGTCCATCCCGCGGATTGCCGAGGCGCTCAGCCTGTTCCCGGGCGCGCAGGTGCTGCGTGTCGAGGACGGCGATGAGGCGGACGACCTTGATGATCTCGATCCGCAGCACAACGTGATACATGTCGATTTCGGCCTGCGCGAACGCGCCGAGGAAGTGCTGCCCGATCCAGAAGAGCGTGAGGACGACGAATGAAGGACCTGTCCGATATCATGCGCCAGGCGCAACAGATGCAGCAGCGTCTGCAGGAAGCGCAGGAACGCATGGAGCAGATCACTGCCGAAGGCTCTTCCGGCGGCGGCATGGTGAAGGTCACGCTGAAAGGCAAGGGCGAACTCCATGCGCTCGCGATAGATCCCTCGATCATGACGCCCGGCGACCGGGAAATGGTGGAGGACCTTGTCAAGGCCGCGCATGCCGACGCGCGCCGCAAGCTCGACGATGCCATGGCGGACGCGATGAAGCAGGCCACCGGCGGCCTCGGCGGCATGCTGCCCGGCTTCAAGCTCCCGTTCTGATCAGGTCGGGGGCGGTTGATGGGGCGGGCGGACTGGATAAGGCACGGCGCTGTCTTCGTTGCCGCCATCTTCGCGATCTGGTTGTCCGGCGTCGTCCCGGTGCTCATCCTGAAACCCGGGCCCTATGCCGGGATGGAGCCGACGCAGATTCTCGCGCGCATGGGCGGCGTTGATCTTCCGGGCCTCCTGCGGGCCTGGCCGATCTTCATCGCGATCGCCATCTGCCAGGCGCTGACCTTCCACTATGTCAAGAAATGGACGACGCCCATCTTCCTCGCGAGCGTGTTCGCGCTCGGCTTCCTGATGGCATGGCGCTACTGGACGACCTACGCCTGAGGCCTGCGGGCTCTCGCCCGTTCAACTGCCTCTGATCCTTCAACCTTCGGCATCTTGGTCGGGCTCACATGGGGAGCAGGGGCGGGCGCTTCCTTGCGCGCCGCCGGCCGGATGCGGCGGTAGATGCGCCACGCCAAAAGGGCGAAGAGGGCCGCCGCGCCGCCGAAGAACACCACCGGTCCCCAGGTTGGATCGAGCGCCAGCTCCACCACGAAATTGTAGCCGCCGGGGATGAAGGCCAGCGTCAGTGCGACAACCGGGACTGCGATCCCCAGGATCGCCAGGGCAATTTCGTGAAGCTTGAAGTCCATGTGAGGCAACTAGCACGACTCGGCACGCCGGTACTACTTCCCCGCTCCTGCGAACTGCTTCTCCAGGAATTCCGCCTCCTTGCGGGCCTGCAACAGCCGGTTCGTCCTTTCTGCAGCCGAACGCGAGAGGTTTCAGGCGGCGCGCAAACTGGCTAGAAGCGCTGCCATGCCGCTGCGCCTTGCTTTCATGGGTTCGCCCGATTTCGCCGTGCCGACGCTGGAAGCGATCATCGCCGCCGGCCATGAGATCGCAGGCGTCTACTCCCAGCCGCCACGCCCGGCCGGTCGTGGCAAGGAGCTGCGCCGCACCGCCGTGCACGAGGCCGCTGAGCGGCACGGGCTCGGCGTCCGCACGCCCCTCAACTTCAAGGCCGAGGAGGATCGCCAGGCCTTTGCCGCCCTCAGGCTCGATGTCGCTGTCGTTGTCGCCTACGGTCTCCTGCTGCCACGCGCCATTCTCGAGGCCCCGCGCCTCGGCTGTTTCAACCTGCACGGCTCGCTCCTGCCGCGCTGGCGCGGCGCTGCGCCTATCCACCGAGCCGTCATGGCAGGCGACACGGTCACTGGCGTGCAGGTGATGCAGATGGAGGCCGGGCTCGACACCGGGCCTGTCATGCTCAGCGCCACGACACCGATCAGTGAGAGCGACACCACCGGCGACGTCCACGACCGCCTCGCGCAGCTCGGCGCCGCGCTCATGGTCGAGGGGCTTGCACGTCTCGAACGCGGCGAGGCCGTGCTCACGACACAGGCGCGGGAGGGCGCCACCTACGCAGCCAAGATCACGTCCGCCGAAACCCGAATTGACTGGACGCGGCCTGGTGTTGAGGTCGCCGCGCACATACGCGGCCTGTCGCCATCGCCCGGCGCATGGTTCGAGCATGACGGCCAGCGCATCAAGGTCCTTCACGCGCTGGCAGACACAGGACAGGGTGAACCCGGAACGGCGCTCGATGACGGGCTACGCATCTCCTGCGGCGTCGGCGCGGTGCGGCTCACACGCCTGCAGCGCGCGGGCAAGGGCCAGGTTACAGCGGACGAATTCCAGCGCGGCGCCCGCATCGCGCGTGGCGCCCGGCTTTCGTAAGGCGAACCCCATGGACAAGCCCGTCATCCGCGTTGCCCTGCAGGCCGACAAGCCCGCCATAGAGGAGCTCACCACGCGCGCATTCGGTCAGGAGGAGGAGGCCCGCATCATCCGCAAGCTGGAGACGGATGGCGATGTCATCATCCAGCTCGTCGCCGAGATGGAAGGCCGCATCGTCGGGCATATCCTGTTCTATTCACTCGGCGTGCGCGGGCGTCTCGGCTGCGCAGGTCTTGGTCCCATGAGCGTCGATCCCTGGGTGCAGAAGGAAGGCATCGGCAAGCAGCTTGTGACCACCGGCCTTGGCATGATGCGCGAGGCCGGCTGCCCGATCGTGTTCGTCCTCGGCCATCCCTGGTTCTATCCCAAGCTCGGCTTCAACATCGAAGCGACCGAACCCTTCCAGTCCGCCTACAAGGGGCCGCACTTCTTCGCGGTCCGCCTCCGCCACGGCCCGCCCATGTCCGGCGAGCTGATCTTCCCGCCCGCCTTCGGCGCCTGATGCCACGGTACAAGCTTACCATCGAATATGACGGCGCGGGCTATGCCGGCTGGCAGCGCCAGGACAGCGCCATGTCGGTTCAGCAGGCGCTGGAAGAGGCGGCGCTCGCCCTCAACGAGCAACCTGTCGCTGTCATTGGCGCCGGCCGCACGGATGCCGGCGTTCACGCGCTCGGCCAGGTCGCCCACATTGATCTTGCCAAGTCACTTCCGGCAGGCCGCGTACGCGATGCGCTCAACGCCCACCTGCGCCCGCATCCCATCGCCGTGCTCGATGCGGAACTCGCCGCGCCCGATTTCCACGCCCGCTTCGACGCCACCGCGCGCAGCTACATCTATCGCATCATCAATCGCCGCGCAGATCTTGCGCTCGAGCGTCATCGCGCCTGGCGCATTGCGACGAAACTCGATGCCGAGGCGATGAACGCGGCTGCGCAACCGCTCGTAGGCCGGCACGATTTCACCACCTTCCGCCATGTCCACTGCCAGGCGGATACTCCGGTCAAGACGCTGGACCGGATCCGGGTCACGGCCCAGGCCGACGCCGTCATTGTGGAGACAACGGCGCGCTCCTTTCTGCACAACCAGGTCCGCTCCATGGTGGGCTCGCTTGTCGAAGTGGGCCGCGGGCGCCGGCCTTCCCACTGGATCAGCGACATCCTCGCTGCTGCTGACCGCACGCTCTGCGGTCCCGTCGCGCCTGCCGATGGTCTCTACCTCTTATCCGTGTCCTACGCGCCGCGGTCCTGACCACGCATCAACCACCTTCACTCGCTTATGCCCTCGGCCCCCACGGTATCTGTTTGGGGGAAACCCGTTGTCGCGTTTTGGGCGGCACAGCAAGGCAGCGATCGCGCCTGCGCGTCAGTAGTCCTTCTTCCACCGCACTGCGATCTTCGTGTCGCCATTGCCGTCGGCCGAGGAGATGATCGAGATCTCGTCCGTCGGCTCCCACTCGACCTCGGCGCCCACCCCGCCGGTCCCTCCCGCGCCAAGCTGCACATAGACATCCTCGGCGATGTACTTGCCCGCGGACAAAGTCGCGATGCCGCCTTCCGCGCCGAACGCCACGCGGTCCAGCCCGGTTGCCTGGCGCACCAGCCCCACCGGATCGAACCCGGCCTGTCCGCCCGCCAGCTGGGCGAGCCCTGCGGCCAGCTGGGCGCCCTCGAAGGCCGACAGTTCGGTCACCGACCGTCCGAACAGAACGCGCGCCAGAACTTCATCCTGCGGCAGGGCAGGCGTCGATTCGAGGACGAATTTCGGCTCAGACGCCGTTCCGTTGATACGCACCCGCGCCGTGATGTCAGCCGTCGTCCGCGCGGCCGAGATGTCGATCCTCGCCATGCGGATGGGCCCATCCAGCGTTATCGTGCCGGTGTCGAATGCAAAGCGACGTCCTGCAAGATCGAGGTTTCCACGCACCATCGTCGCGGTTCCTGACATCGAGGGATCGCTGATTGGTCCGGTCACCCGCACATTCGCCGCCCACTCGGTGTCGAGCCCGCGTCCGAACACGACGATCCGCCGCGGCGCCGAGAGGCGCAGGTCCAGCTGCACTGGCCGCTGCAACACCGAGGTTGCCGCTTCGATCGCATCCTCCTCCTGGTTCGGAAAATTCACCCGGCGCAGGCCGGGGATGGTCGGGATCGTCGCCGCTGCAGGCTGCTCGATCGAGATCCGCGCCTGAGACACTTGAAGATCGCCCGTTATCCTGACGCCTGCTTCGCCGACCTTTACCGCGCCATCACCCGAGACCATGGCGAACCTGTCATCGCGTCCCAGCGCGCGCAGGTCCTTGGCCCTGAACCTGACGCCGCCTTCGAGCTGGCCATCCCAGGTGATCGACCCTTCCCCGCTCAGCGTCCCGCCTTCCCCGTCATTGGCGGTGAGGTTGGTGAGCCGAGCCGAGGCATCGTCGAACACGCCAGTCGCCGAGATGTCGCGCAATGAAAGCCCCGTCTCGCCATGCTCATAGGCGCCCTCGGCGACGGTAAACCCGCCCTCCATCACCGGTTCCGTCGGCGTGCCGGTCGCCCGCACCCGCGCATCGAGCGCCCCGCGCAGCGACTGTCCTTCCGGTCCGAACAACGCCCACAACTGCTCGGCGCGTCCCCTCAGGTCGAGCGCCGCGGTCATCGGGGCCGTATCGTTCACGGCCAGCGCAAAGCCGTCGCCCCCGCTCACGCCGAGCCGCGCGGACGCATCGAGGCTGAAGCCCTGTCCAGCGCCAGTGATCCGGCCGGTCAGCTGCGGCCCGCGCAGTTCACCCACCATTTCGATCGACACCGGGTCGGCGCTCACGCCCAGCGGGTTCGCATTCGCGATCGAGAGTCGGAAGTCGCCCGTCGCCGGGCCGGCGCCATTGTTGAAGGTTGCAAGCCCTGTCGCCATCCCATCGATCGGCGTGATCCGCGCAAGACGCGACAGGCCGCGCAGGGTCACATCCCGCAGCTCCAGCCGTCCGGTGGCGGCTGAGCCGGACTGGGAAAGATCAAGATCGATCTCGCCCCGCAGCGCGGCGAACGCCGCATCGACAGACCACTCGCCCGGCCCGGCGCGCCAGAGGGCGGGCCGCGCTGTCGCGATCGGCAGCTCATCGACCGTGCCCTTGAGCGTTGCATCGCCCGACCACACATCGCCTTGCTCCGAGCCGCTGGCGGCAAGCTGCAGATCGAGCGGGGCGCCAAGCGATCCCGTCGCCCGCGCCTCCAGCTTCGCGCTGCCGTGAAGCGCCCTGGCGTTGAATGACAACAGTGACAGCCGCAGCGCCGCACTTCGCAGGTCAGTCAGCCGGCCGCTGACGTCCAGTTCCAGGTCCTCGCCCAGCCGCATCGAGCCGTTGGCGATCATCGCCCCGCGCTCAAGCCCTGCAATGCCCTTCAGCGGGCCGCTCGTGGTGAACGTCATCGCCAGGACGCCGTCGGCAAGGGCAAGGCGCGGCGCGTTGAACCTCAGCTCGCCCAGGCTTGCATCGAGACTGTTGATGCGCCAGTCGCCTTCGCCCGCCTCGATGCGGCCGGTCGCCCTGAAGGGCCCCATGTCGGACTCACCGGCCAGGTCGAAACGCCCCTCGATCGCCTCGCCAAAACTCGCGCGCGCCGCGCCCGCCAAATCGCGCACGCGAACGCCCGCGGCCGTGACCGCGCCTTTGGAGAGTTGCAGGTCGATCACGGGCCGCTCGATGACGCCTGCCACCTCTGCAGTGAAAGTTGCCGCCTCCACAGACGCGCCGCCGAGGTCGATCGACTGGCTGATCACGCCGGTCGCCTGCCCAGCCAGGGCCCCGGTGTCGGAAATGCGTCCGGTCATGTTGGCGCGCAGACCCGCCGCCTGCACCGAGCCTGACTCAATGGCGAACCGCCCGGCGCTCAGCGCCCCGGCGATCCTCACGCGTGGTGAAGGTCCAATCAATTGGCTGAGCGTCGCATTGCCGGACGCCACGCCACGACCGGCAAGGTCAGCCGAGATGCGCAGCGGCGCCTGCGCGGACGCCGTCCTGACGCGGAACGGCCCCTGCGCGGCGCCTGTCAGCGGCGCGATATCGCCGAGCCGCGCCACGCGGACCGAACCCTCAAGGTCCAGCTCGCCCGTCTGCGCATTGATGAAACCGCGCCCGGATACGGCGCCCGGAGCGCCTTCCACGCGCGAACCATGGATCTCGATCCGTCCCGTCCGGGTGTTGAACTCACCACGCAGCGACGCGGAATAGCGCGCCGGGCCCAGCGCTGGCAGGGCATCCAGCCTGCCGCCATCAATGCGGGCGCCGCTGGTCTGGACCGAGACAATCCCATTGCTGACCTCCACGCGCAGCGGAGCGGCGACACGGTCGGCCTGGCCGGACGGCCAGGTCATGTCGCGCACCTCCGCTTCGCCGCGCCATGTCACGCCAGAGACGCCCCAAGCGAGCACGCCGGATGCATCGGCAATGCCGCCCATGGGAGGAGCCAGCTGCGCGAGACCGATGCCGAAGGCGCGTGTCGTCAGTTCAGCCGGCAAGGTCCAGGTTGCAAAGTCATAATCGCCCGAGACTACAATCCCTCCGGCTGGCGTGGTCAGGCGCGCGGTCGTCGGCGCGCGCTCGAGCGTTGCAAGATCAGCAGTAACCTCCAGCGCCAGGCTGTCGCCTGCGCGCTCGGTCAGCTTCTCGAGGAGCGGCCAGCCGGCGCCGTCGAGGCTGGCGGTAAGCCTCCCCGACCGGCCCGCACGCGTGATGTTAAGCCTGCCCGCTTCTGCGCCGCCGAAATCGAGGGCTGCGCTGCCTGCAAAACTGTCGATCGAACCAGCAAGACTTCCGGTCAACGCCACGTCCCGTCCTTCCGGCGATTGCAGCACTGCCGCAATCAAGCCGTCGGGCGGTCCGGTCATGGTCGCAGCCGCCTTCAGCGCGCCTGCGGCTGTCCATTCAGCTGAGACACTGGCAGCATCCGCCGGGCCCTCCACCGGGACCAGCGTCAGGCGCGCAAACCCCGAGCCGTCGCGCGGTCGCGCTGCGCCGCCGTCGATACGGTAGCGCGCCTCGATGCCGATCACCGGTTCTTCCAGATGCAGATCATTGATCGAAAAAGCGTCTACCCGCAGTCCGATGTCCGGGCCCGGCTCGTCCTCATCCAGCATGGCGAGGATTGGCTGGCGCAGCACATCCACGGTGCGGATCTCGAGCGTGCCGATTTCGAGGTTGCCGCCGAACAGCGCCGCCGGCGTCCATTCGATCCGGGCATTGCGTGCGCGCAGCCAGACGCCTTCATCGTCGACCAGCGCGATGTCCGCGAGGTTCGCAGCGTTGAGCGGATCGCCCTCAAGTCCCGACAGTCGCAGCGTACCGAACGGGCCAACGCGCCGGCCATCGATCTGCGAGAGGACGAAGGCGCGCCCGCTATCGCTGGTGATCCAGAAGCGCAGCGCCACTGCGGCAGCAACCAGCGCAAGCAGCGCGAACATCAGCGCAAGCGCGATGCGCAGCCAGAGGGGATATCGCTTGCGTTTGGCGCGTTCCATCAGAAGGCCTGTCCGATGGAGATATAGACCTGGAAATCGGCATCGCCGTCCCTTTTGCTCAGCGGAGCTGCAATGTCCGCCCGCAGGGGGCCGAAGGCAGTGTAGTAGCGCAGGCCCAGGCCCGCGCCGACACCGAGGCGGCCCGCGTCGATGTTGGGATCGAGCGCCGAACCCGTAGCGCCGGGATCGAACGCCGAGCCGGCGTCGATAAAGGCGACATAGCCCAGCGTGTCGGAGGCGCGATAGCGCAACTCGGCGCTGGCCTCGACCAGCGAACGTCCGCCCACCAGCTGGCGCGTCGTGATATTGCGGGGCGAGAGCGACTGGTACTCGTAGCCGCGTACGGAGCCGCCGCCGCCGGCATAGAACAGGCGGTCGGGCGGCACGCCGTTGGGGCCGGCGATCATGCCCGCGCGGCCCCGTATTGCGGCGACAACGTCCTTGGCGCCCATGTTCCAGTAGAGAGCGGCCTCTCCGCTGATGCGCGTGAAGCCGATGTTCGTGTCGCCCCAGGTGACGCCCGGCTCCAGCTGCAGACGCGCGCGGATGCCGTTCACCGGGTCGAGAATGTCGCGCACGCCGACATACTCAGCCGTGCCTGTGCCGGAAACGATATAAAGCTCGCGTGGGCCAGCGCCTGCGGCGCGCGCCTGCTGGTCCAGGATGCTGGCGACGCCGGCCTCAACTCCCAGGGAGGCGCGCACGCGCGGCGACAGCTGCTCCTCCAGCGTGGCCGAGACGTTCGCACCGGTCTGGTCGAACGCATCGGTCTCGAAGTCCTCGATCTCGCCGCTGAGGTCGAGGATGCGGCCATACTTGCCGATGTGGGGAAGGCGGTAGGTCGTCTGCAGCCGCCGTTCCAGCGTGGCCACCTGGCCTGACAGGGTGAGCGAGTCGCCCCATCCGCTGTAGTTGCGGAGCTGCCATTCAGCGTCGACGCCGAAGCCGTCGCTGCTGGACGCAGAAGCGCCGAGCGCGATTGTCCGACGCTCGCGCTCCGTGACCTCGACGATGACGTCCCGCGCAGCGACGCCGTCCGCGCTCGCGGTTGCGCCATCTTCAAGCCGGACGGCGGTCGTCGCGAAGAGCCCAGTCTCGGCCAGCCGCGCGCGAAACTCGTCCAAGCGGGCCGGTGTCACCCGCTCACCCTGTCGCCACGGCTGCAGGCTTGTGATGAAGTCCTCGCGCGTCGCCTCGAGCCCCGTCACGGAGATTCTGCCGAACGATGCCCGCAGGCCGG
>JBEAMJ010000019.1:0-43642 GCA_041166025.1 Pseudomonadota bacterium
GCGCTGGCACTGCGTCGTGATCAGCACCGAACGACGCGTCGGCCACATTGCTGTCCGTGGCGCAGGCAAAGGAGGCTCGTGGCCGAACAGCGGACCTCGTGCCTAGGATTCTCCGACGCCCGTTCGCGCGGAACTTCGCGCGGACGCAAGGGCGGAAGTCCCGCTCCCGTAGCTCAGCTGGATAGAGCAACGGTTTCCTAAACCGTAGGTCGCAGGTTCGAATCCTGCCGGGGTCGCCATTAACCATGCGAACGCGGGTCGACGGAACCCTCATGACACCGCGTTAAGCTGATTCCCCCCAAAGATGTGGCGCCAGCAGCCGTTGCGCGGGAATTGCGGCGCCCGTAGATACTGTGTTCAAGGCCGCATGGCGGACGCGGCAGGACCTTCGGATGGACTTTCTCACCGACATTCAGAAATCGCTGAGCGAGGCGTGGGCAGGGCTGGAACAGTCCCTGTCGGGATCGCCCGTGCTCTCCGGCATCGGGGTCATCCTAGCGGCTGTCGTCGCCCTGGTGCTCGGCGTGTTCCTGCTGGTCTGGCTCGTGCGCGCTGTCTTCGCAATGCGCCGCGGCGCGCGGGCGGCGAAGATCCGCCGCAATGACGAGGTCGGCGCGCGCGTGCTCGTCGTGCGCGGTGGCGGCCGTCGAGGCCTGATCGCCGGCTTCCTGCGCCGCAGCGTTGAATTCTACCTTAAGGACTACATGTTCGGCGGCCCGTTCCGGGTGATCGTCTGGCCCGGCAATCTCGAAGGCGACGAGAAGGCCTACCAGCTTATGAAACGCACGGAGGCGGACCTCATTCTCTGGGCCGAGGCGCCGAAAGGCTCTAAGGGCGTCGCCCGTATGCTCGCCCGTCCGTCCAACACGTTCGACCCGCCACGCCAGCCCGTCACGCTGGCGATGCCTAGGGAGAGACAGGCCTGGACCGAGGCGCTCGCACGTGCGATGGCCTATGCTGCCGCCAAGCAGTACCGGCCCGCCCTCGGCCGCCCGCAGGACTTCCGCCCGGAACGGCTGCAGCCGGTCGTCGAATCCGTCCTGTCGATTCTCCAACAGAAGCCGTGCGCCGATCAGGCCCTGCTCGCGGAGATGGTGGACGACTCCTCGGCTGGCGCGCTCCAGCTCGCCTTCTCCGGGAATGATGCCTGGATCGACCGTTCAGTCGAAATCGCGCGTTTTACTCTTTCGGAAATCAACCGCTCGGCCGCTCCGGACCGCTGGATTGCGGCCAACATTACGCTCGGCCGTGCACTACGCCTTAAGGCCGAGAAGCGCTTCGACCCTGTGATGCTGCGCGAAGGCATCGCCCACCTCACCGAGGCGCTTGAAGCCCTCCGCTCCGAGCCGCGCCTCAAGCTCGCCGAGAGCGCCGCCCAGGCCATCGGCGAGGCCCAGAAACTGCTCGGCACGCGCCGCAAATTCTCGATTTCAGGCGGCGGCATCTAGCCTGGGGCGGGCCATCGGCGCGCACTTCGCGCATAGGCACCTCCCGGCCAGGTAGGCCTTCACATAGTCCTCGCCATAATCATACCCCAGCTCCTCGCCGGGCCTGATGTTGCGGCGTGCGAAGATCCACACTCGACCCTTGGCGATCTCGATCTCACAGTTCGGCCGGCAGGAATGATTGATGTAGCGCGCGGTGTTCCAGCGCGGCCTCCCGTCGATCGTTTTGCGCGAATTGATCTCGAACAGGTAGCGCGAATTCGAGGTGTACATCTCCTCGCGCGTGATCGGCACGCCGGTATATTCGATCACACATGCGCCTTTCGGGATCGCAGACGCCGTGAAAAGTCCGAGCCCGGCGCTCGCGCGCCTGACCACGAGGTCGAACTCGCCCGGCTTGTAGCGTCTCCGCAGTGCCACACGCTTCACACCCGTCACAGAACACCTCGCCGCCAGAGCCGCCTTTCATGCCGATGGTGGCGCAACCCGCAAGTCGAAATTGATCGCCGGCGACCGGAAACGAGAGGATGAACGCGAAGTGACGTGACGGAGTGCAGCCGGCGCCTGGCATACGCCCAAGGAACTGCACAAGACGGGCTGGCCGGAGCGACGTCCGGCCCTCACGGCAAGGAACGCTCCGGACCGCCAGGCTAAACCGCACGCTTGGCGGGATTCATTGCGCTGAACGAGACGCAAACCTTGCTTTGCTGGCATGGAGGAGGCGCAGCACGCACACCGGTCGCCACACGCGCAATCAGGTGGGGTTTGCCGACGCGGGCGCGTTCCAAGCCGTCACGGCCTGAGCTGACCAGGCGCGCCATCGAACACATCAAACCCGACACCCGCGCCGGAGGGGCCGCTTTGTCATGCCCTTCGCAACGCACCAAATCGCGGAAACGCCAAAGTCTCGCCCTTGACAGGCCGGATTACACGCATAATCTCTTCTCAGATTACAGGTGTAGCATGACGCAAATCTCCGACGCCGAAAGCCGCATCATGGAGGCGCTGTGGCGGAAATCGCCGCTTAGCGCGGACCAGATCTTCGCGGCCGTGGGCCCGGACAATGGCTGGGCCCCCGCCACGGTGAAGACGCTGGTCACCCGCCTCCTCAAGAAGAAGGCCATCGCCGGCGCACGCGAGGCCGATGGCTATTTCTACCGGCCGCTCGTGGCCCGCGCGCAATACGTGCAGTCGGAAAGCCAGGGCCTGCTCGATCGGCTCTTCAAGGGCGAGGTCGCCCCGCTGGTCGCCCACTTCGCCGAACACCGCAAGCTCTCCGCCAAGGATCTGAAACAGCTCAAGGCCCTGATCGCGAAAATCGAGGAGGACCGGAAATGAACGCCCTTCTCTCCGGCGTGGCCGAACTCAACCTCGCAGCCGGCGCCGCAATCCTTGTTGTCCTAGTGATCCGCGGCTACGCGACCCGCGCCTTCGGCCCACACGCCGCCTACGCGCTCTGGTCGATGGTCCCGGTCACCATGCTTGCAACCCTCATCCCCGAGCGGACGACAGAGACGCTGGTCACGGAATTCCTCATTGGCGGCCTGCCCGCAAGCCTAGCCGAACTCCAGCCAGCAGCCGTGGCTCCGCTGTTTGCCGCGATCTTGGTTGGCGTCTGGATCGCCGGCGCGCTCGTCTTTGCCCTTGTCCTCGTCCGTCGCCAGTACGCCTTCCTGCGCGACGCGGACGCCGGCCTCGCCGGCCCGGCCATTGTCGGCTTCAGCCACCCGCGCATCGTGACGCCCGACAATTTCGCTCACCAGTTCAATCATGAGGAGCGCAAGCTGATCCTCACCCACGAGCAGGTCCACATCGACCGGTCAGATGCCAGGATCAATGCACTGGTCGCGCTCCTGCGCTGTCTCTGCTGGTTCAACCCGCTGGTCCATGTCGGCGCCAACGCCATGCGGCTTGACCAAGAGATGTCCTGCGACGCCGAGGTGATCGCCCGCCGCCCGCGCGTCCGCCGCACCTATGCTGAAACCCTTCTCAAGACTCAGCTCGTCTCCCGGCCGCTTCCGGTCGGATGCTACTGGCCGGCCGAAACGCAGCACCCGCTCGCCCAGCGGATCGGCGAGATCGCCCGCCCGCCCCTCTCGCGCCACCGCCGCATCGCGGCCGTCGCCATCGTGATGACACTCACCGCCGGCGGCGGGCTCGCCGGCTGGGCCGCGCAGCCCGAGCGCATGATCTTCCGCGAGACCGCTGACGTGCTGGTTCCGTTCGAACCGCTCGACCGCGAAGGCCGCCCCACAGCCGGCCTTACTCGCCCCCGTCTGATCGCCGAGGCGTTCCGGGCGCCGGCTGTGCCTCAACATTGGCGTGGCGAGGCCGAGCTTGCCGCCACGCTTTGCGTCTCCGCCGACGGTCGCGTCGACAACGCCGAGCTGCGCACATCTTCAGGCGACGCCGAGCTCGACACTGCCGCCCTCCGCGCCTTCGAAAGCGCCCGTTTCACCCCTGCCCTGCGCGATGGCCGTGCTGTGGCGGTCTGCAACCAGCAAGTCACTCTCCACATCACCGAACCCGCCGCCGACCGCCGGACCTGATCGACTCAACATCTGACACCTGAACGGAGGTCTCCATGTACGGAGCCATGCGAGAACACGCGCCTTCATCAACCCGAATCACTGGACTTCTCTCAGCTGCTGCGTTGACCGTGGCGACGGGCTATGCCCTGGCGACCGGCATCGGCGTCAACATCAGGAGCATCCTCCCTGATCCTATCACCTACCTGGCTCTTGCCGACGAGTTGAAGACGGAGCCGCCACCGTCGAACGCCGAGAGGCTGGACACCAGCGAAACGAAGCTTGTCGCGCCGCCGATCTCCGTCGACATCCCCCAGTTCGAATCGGACGAGCGGGTTAGTGGCGATCCCGACCCGGGGCCGCTTCCGCCACCACACGGACAAACTGGCGCTGGGGCAAGCCCAACTCCTGCGCAATCGACCATACGCGTCGGTGCGAAGCTTCTGCCCGCACCGCCCCCGCCCTACCCGGAAATCGCCATCCGCCTCAGGCATGAAGGAATCAGCGGCCTCAGCGTGTGCGTTGACCGCTTCGGGCGCGTCTCTTCAGCCTCACTCGTCAGTTCCAGCGGCAACGCGAAACTCGATCAGGAAGCACTGAAATGGATTCGCAGCGCACGCTTCAGCCCCTCGACACTTGATGGCATTGCGCAGCCGGTCTGCGGCCACTCTGTCCTCTACGAGTGGCGCCTCCAAGACGCGCGCTGATGCGCACAGCTCAAGCCTCGCCCCAGCAAGGCGAGGCGGGCCGGACCGCCAGGACGCCCCACGTTCCGGCTCGGCCATTCTGGCGCCCCTTCTCACTATCGAGAGAAGGGGCGCATTTTTTCACCGTGCGCCCTTCGCCCCATCGATCACGCCCCGGCGCAACCGCACCATTCCGCGGATCCAGCGGTCATAGTCGCCCGTCTTGCGCTGCATGTAGGTCGTCACCTGCTCGTGCGGCAGGATGAGAAAGCTTTCCGCCTCGAGCCCCTTAACGACCGCGCTCGCGACATCGTCCGGAGACAACACACCATCGACATTCTGCGAGCCCGCCGCCCCGCCCAGCATGGGCGTATCCACTGCCTGCGGGCATAGCAGCGAAACCCCGATGCCGTTCTCGCGCGAGGCAATCGCCAGATGCTCGCCGAACCCGATCGCCGCATGCTTGCTGGTCGAGTAGACCGCCGACCCGATCTGGCTCAGCAATCCCGCGGCGGACACCGTGTTGAGAAAGTACCCGGACTTCCGCGCGATCATCCCCGGCAGCGCCGCCCGCGCCGCATAGACATGCGCCATCACATTGACGCCCCACGCCAGCTCCCAGTGCGCATTCGGGGCCGAAGCTGCATTGTCGATCTCCGGATCGCCGCGCGAAATCCCGGCATTGGAGCAGAACAGGTCGATGCGGCCGAACCGCTCCTCCGCCGTCCGCGCAATCGTCTGGACATCCGCTTCCCGGGCCACGTCGGCCTGCACAGCGATTCCGCCGACCGATTTTGCCACCGCCTCGGCGCCGTCGCCATTCATGTCGGCCACGATCAGGGCCTTCGCGCCTTCGCGATGAAACCGCTCGACCAGCGCCTTGCCGATTCCGCTCGCCCCGCCGGTGACGATGATGACCTTGTCTGCGACCTTCATGGAACTCTTTCTCCGCCCTTGATGCCGATGGGAGCATACCGGCCTTTGGATCGGCGTCGAAGGCCAAGATGAAACCTCCCCACAGCAGGCTTGCCGTCCCGGGAAAGTGCGGCGATAGCTGGAAGAAATGTCGGGAGGAAATCGATGAAACTCGGAACCGGAAAGGCGCTCCTTGCAGGCGCCGCGCTCGCCCTGGCTACGGGCGCGGCGACGCTGATGGCGTCGGCCCAGCAGCCGGCCACGCAAGACATCATGATCCACGCAGGCCGCGTGCTCGCCGAACCGGCCTCCGGGCAGGTGCTGACGCAGCAGAGCATCCTCGTGCGCAATGGCCGCATCGTCTCGATCACTGCCGGCTATTCGCGCACGCCCTCGGGGGCGCGCCTTGTCGATCTCAAGAACGCCTTTGTCCTCCCTGGCCTCATCGACAGCCACGTCCACCTTGCCAGCGAGCAGGGGCCCGACGCCCGCCTCAATGGCTTTCTCAAGACCGACTCCGACGCCGCCATCGATGCAGCCGGCTTCGCGATGAAGACCCTGCAGGCGGGCTTCACCACAGTGGCGGATCTCGGTGGGCCGTCGGAATCCATCCTCGCGCTCCGCTCCGGCATCGCTCGCGGAGTGGTGCCCGGCCCGCGCATAATCTCAGCGGCCGGCGCAGTCAGCGTGCATGGCGGCCATGGCGACGCCAACGGCATGCCGCGCGATCTTGTGCCGCTCTATCGCGGCGATGGCGTCTGCTCGGGCGCCGACGATTGCGCCCGCGCCACCCGCGAGCGTGTTCGCGACGGCGCCGACATCATCAAGATCACCGCGACCGGTGGCGTGCTCTCGCAGACCGCCGCAGGCCTTGGCCAGCAATTCACTGACGAAGAACTCAAGGCCATCGTCCAGGCTGCGCACGCGATGGGCCGTAAGGTAACGGCGCACGCCCATGGCGCCGACGGCATCAACTCTTTCCTCAAGGCTGGCGGCGACTCGATCGAACACGGCACCTACGCCAACGCGGAATCGGCACAGCTGTTCAAGCAGAGCGGCGCCTACCTGGTGCCCACGCTCTTGGCTGGCGACTACGTTGCTCGCGAGGCCGCAAAACCGGACACCTTCTTTTCGCCGGCCCAGAAGCAGAAAGCGCTCGAAGCCGGCCCGCTGATGCTCGACATGGCGCGTCGCATGCACGCCGCCGGCGTGAAGATCGCTTTCGGTACCGACACCGGCGTCTCAGCTCACGGCGACAATGCGCAGGAGTTCGCTCTCATGGTGAAGGCGGGGATGACGCCGCTGCAGGCGATTCAGGCCGCTACTGTCAACGCCGCTGATCATTTCAGCCTCACCGCCGAAATCGGCTCGATCACCGCTGGCAAGTCCGCCGATATAATCGCGGTCTATGGCGACCCGCTCGCCAACGTCCGCGAGCTTGAATCGGTCGACTTCGTCATGGCCAAAGGCAGGGTCTACAAGCAGTAGATGACCGACCCGCTCTTCGACCTCTCGGGCAGGATCGTGCTGGTCACGGGCGGAAGCCGCGGTCTAGGCCTCGAAATGGTTCGCGCCTTCGCGGCTCGCGGAGCTGATGTCATCATCGCCAGCCGCAAGCTCGATGCCTGTGAAGCGGCTGCCGAGGACGTGCGCCAGCTCGGCCGTCGCGCTATCGCACTCTCGGTCAACATGTCCCACTGGGACCAGGCCGGGCGTCTTGCTGAAACAGCGTGGGCCGCCTTCGGTCGCCTCGACATCCTTGTCAACAATGCCGGCATGAGCCCGCGCATGCCCAGCCACGACATGTCGGAAGAGCTGTTCGACAAGGTGATGGACCTCAACTTCAAGGGCCCGTTTCGCCTTGCCGCCCTCATCGCAAGGAAGATGTACGACGGTGATGGCGGCGTTATCATCAACGTTTCCTCCTCCGGCGCGCTCTACCCGCTTCCCGAAGTTGTCCCGTATTCTGGCGCCAAGTCCGCCCTCAATGCGATGACGGTCAGCTTCGCCCGCGAGTATGGCCCTAAAGTGCGCATCAACACGATTTCGCCCGGCCCGTTCCTCACCGACATCGCGAATGCCTGGACGCCCGAAGCCCGCCAAACCGCCAACAACGCGCTCGGCCGCCCCGGCCGGCCGGGCGAAATCGTCACCGCCGCGCTCTTTCTTGCAAGCCCGGCCTCCAGCTTCACCAACGGCGCGATCATTCGCGTCGATGGCGGCAGCTGATCCGGGACCGGTACACCCAGCTACAGATTCAACAGGGTCGGATCACCACCCTGAGCGGCAATGTTCACGGTCACCGTCCGCTCGGTCGCAAAACGATCGACATAGTGCGGCCCGCCCGCCTTCGGCCCCGTGCCGGAAAGTCCTGATCCGCCGAACGGCTGCACGCCCACCACCGCGCCGATGATCGAGCGGTTCACATAGACATTGCCCGCGCGCACGCTTGCCTTCACCTTCTCGACAAAGCCTTCGAGCCGCGAATGCACGCCCAGTGTCAGGCCATATCCCTTGGCCGACAGCTGCGCTCCCACGCTTATGATGTCGTCCGGATCGTAGCGGATAACGTGCAGGATCGGCCCGAAGACTTCCTTGTCGATCTGATCGAGCGTGGCCAGCTCCACGATCGCCGGACCAAAGAACGTGCCCGTGTCTAGCAAGCCGCCGATCCCGCGCTGCCAGACCCTCCCGACGCTGCGCATCTTTTCGAGATGCGTTTCCAGCAAGCCACGCGCCTCCGCGTCGATGATCGGACCGACATCGGTTGATGGATCGGCAGGATCACCGATGTTCATCACCTCCATCGCGCCCTTGATCATCTCGACCGTCTCGTCCGCCGTCTCGTGCGGCAGGAAGAGAAGACGCAACGCCGAACAGCGCTGGCCCGCCGAGCGGAAGGCTGAGGTCACCACATCGTCAACCACCTGCTCGCGCAGCGCTGTGGTGTCACAGAACAGCGCGTTCAGGCCGCCCGTCTCAGCGATCAACGGAACGATCGGCCCGTCCTTGCCTGCAAGCGTGCGGTTGATGATCCGCGCCACCTCCGTTGAGCCTGTAAAGGCGACACCGCCACAACGCGGATCGCCGGTCAGCCGCCCGCCAATCCGGCCATCCCCGGTCAGCAGGTGAAGCGCCTCCGCAGGAAGACCCGCGGCATGGAACAACTTGACCGCCTCGAATGCGATGATCGGCGTCTGCTCCGCCGGCTTTGCCAGCACCGTGTTGCCGGCCGCCAGGGCGCCCACGATCTGTCCGGTGAAAATCGCCAGCGGGAAGTTCCACGGGCTAATGCAGACAAAGACGCCGCGTCCCGTCAGTTCCAGGCCGTTGGTCTCGCCCGCCGGACCCGGCAACGCGGCGAATCCCTTGAACTTCGCCTCGGCCTCCAGAGCGTAGTACCGGCAGAAATCGACCGCCTCGCGCACCTCCGCGATGGAGTCGTCGAGCGTCTTGCCGCCTTCGCGCGCCAGTATTGCGATCAGCCGGTCGGTCTCACGCTCCAGTGCATCCGCCATCGCCTCGAGAATGTCGGCACGTTTCGCGCCGCCAAGCGCGTTCCAGGCCGGTTGGTAGGCCAGTGCAGAAGCATAGGCCGCCTCAACATCGCTCGGCGTGGCCGTCGCTACCGTGCCGAGCTCCCGCGCCAGGTCAGCCGGCGCCCTCAACGGCTCGCCCGGGCTGGTGCGCACGCCGCCTGCTACGATGGGCCCGACGGCCATCGGACCTCCCGCGTCGAGCTTGTCGATCTTCGTATTGATCCGCTCTCGCACTGCGCGTTGGCTGAAATCCACGCCAGTCGAATTCCTCCGCGAGGGACCGTAAAGCGCCGGGGGCGCCGGAATCCGCGGATGCCGTCCGGGCGCCGCAGACAGGGTCGTGTAGGGATCAGCCGCGATCCGCTCCGCCGGCACATCCTCGTCGAGGAAGGAGTGCACGAAACTTGTGTTCGCGCCGTTCTCCAGCAAACGCCGTACGAGATAGGGCAAAAGATCCTGGTGCGCACCCACCGGCGCATAGATACGCACGCTTCGCTCGCGCCCCGCAGCCTTGTAGAGCGCCACGCCCATGCCGTGCAGGCGCTGGAACTCATACTCGGTTCGCCCCACGCGCGTGGCCATCATGTCGATCGCAGCCAGCGAATGCGCATTGTGCGTCGCGAACTGGGGGTAGATCGCCGGCCCTGTCCGGATCAAGACATCGGCGCACGCAAGATAGGAAACATCCGTGGCCTGCTTGGTTGTGAACACCGGATAGTCCGGCTGCCCGTCCACCTGCGCGCGCTTCACCTCGCTGTCCCAGTAGGCGCCCTTCACCAGCCGCACCATCAGCCGCCGCCTGGTTTCCGTCGCGAGCTCGCCGAGCCAGCGGACCACTGCCTCGCCACGCTTCTGATAGGCCTGCACGGCAAGCCCCAGCCCGGTCCAGGCGGCAAGGTCGGACTCGCGCACCAGCCGCTCCAGCAAGCCCAACGACAAGACGAGCCGGTCGGCCTCCTCAGCATCGAGGGTGAAGTTGATGTTGTGCGTGGCCGCCAGCTTCGCCAGCTCGAGAACCATGGGATAAAGCTCGCGGTGCACCCGCTCGCCCTGCACCGCGCGATAGGCGGGATGCAGTGCTGAGAGCTTCACGGAAATGCCATCGGCCGTTTCCGGCGACGGACCCGTCTTGGCCTTGCCCACTTCCCCTATGGCGTTGGCGTAGTTGTCGAAGTACCGCCGCGCATCCGCCGTCGTGCGCGCGCCCTCGCCCAGCATGTCGAACGAGTGCGAGGCCGCCTCTCCCTTCTTCACGCTGCGCTGGCCGCGCTTGAGAGCCTCATCGATGGTGCGCCCCATCACGAACTGCCCGCCCATGATGCGCATCGCCTGCATCATCGCACCGCGGATCACCGGCTCACCCGCCTGCCGCACCATGCGCTGCATGAAGCCCGCGGGGTTGGTTTCAACATCCTCTGGCGGCTGCACGATGCGACCCGTCAGCATCAGCCCCCAGGTCGATGCATTGACCAGCAGCGAGTCCGATTTGCCGCGATGGTCCGACCAGTCGCCCGAGGCGATTTTCTCGGCGATCAGCGCGTCGGCTGTATCAGCGTCCGGCACGCGCAGCAGCGCCTCGGCCAGGCACATCAGGGCCAATCCCTCCGGATTCGATAGCCCAAACTCCTCGAGAAAGCTCTCCATTACGCCCGAGCGCTGGCTCTCCGCCCGCGCTTTGAGAACGATGTCGCGTGCGACAAGGGAGGCGTTGCGCCGCTCGGCTGAATCGAGGGCCGGGTTCGCCAGCAGTTCGGCGATTCGCGCTCCCTCGTCCGCGAACTTGCCGGCATCCAGGAAATCAGGCGCACAGGATGCGAGGGCGTCGCTTTTCGACATGATGGGGCCTTGTGTGAACTATGGCATATCTGCCGGCGCGCCCCTGCGGGATCAACTTGAAAGTCTCCCGCCGCGGCCCGTGTTTGAGCAACGATCTTGCGCGACTCGGGGCCGCAGGGACGGTCGCGGTCCCGTCCGGCCATGGACGCCGACCTTTCCGCCCCGTATTCAGGCGGCGCCGAGTCGAAGAGGAACCGCGCCCGCAATGCGCATCATGCTGGTCACCGACGCCTGGGATCCCCAGGTGAATGGCGTTGTCCGCACGATGAAGCGCGTCATCACGGAATGCGAGGAGATGGGCCACACCTGGGACATCGTCTCTCCCAACGGCTTCAAGACGATACCGCTGCCGACCTATTCCGAGATCAAGCTGGCTTTCGGAGCCAAGAAGATCATCGAGGAGCGCTTTCTCGAATTCGAGCCGGACGCCGTTCACATCGCGACGGAGGGCCCGCTCGGCTGGGCGGCGCGCGGCGTCTGCCTGCGCCACAAGTTTCCCTACACCACCGCCTACCACACACGCTTCCCCGAATACATTCATGCGCGCTTCTTCTTCCTGCCTACCTGGATGGGCTACATGTATGTTCGCGAGTTTCACAAATACTCGGGGCGCGTCATGGTCGCGACGCCGTCGATGCGCGACGAGCTGGAGACACAACGCTTCAAGAACATCATCCCTTGGTCGCGCGGTGTCGACACCGACCTCTTTCATCCCGACAAGCGCAAGGACGATGGCGGCCCGTTCAAGGGCATGGCGCGCCCGATCTGGCTCAATGTCGGCCGTGTCGCCGTCGAGAAGAACATCGCCGCCTTCCTAGAGACCGACCTGCCCGGCACGAAAGTCGTCGTCGGCGATGGACCTCAGATGGAGGCGCTGAAAGAGAGGCATCCGAATGCGCATTTCCTCGGCGTGAAACAGGGCGAAGAGCTCGCCGCCTGCTTCGCCAACGCCGACTGCTTCGTCTTCCCGAGCCTTACTGACACGTTCGGCCTGGTCATTCTCGAAGCCATGGCGGCGGGCACGCCCGTCGCCGGCTTCAACGTACCGGGCCCGCGCGATCTCATCCCCGGTTCCAATGCCGGCGCCGTGAATGACGACCTCAGGATCGCCTGCGAGGAAGCGCTGAAATGCTCCCGTCCCGCCACGCGCGCCTACGCCGAGACCTATTCCTGGCGCGCCTGCGCCGAGCAGTTCATCAACAATCTCGAACCGCTTCCTGTCCCGGAACGCAGCCGCTTCTGGCGTCGCCTCGCCAAGCTCCGCAACGCTTTGCGCATCCGCCGGCGCAAGCCCAAGCCGGAGGGCGATGCATCCAAGTCGGAGCCCCAGCAAGCTTCAGCCCGCCCTGATTGATCTGGCGCCGCAACCTTCTCGTCCCTGTTGCGTTCTGTGAGCATGGCAGGGTCGCGCACTCTTCACGAACAGACTTTCCGGCGGAGCCCGACGCGGGACGACTGGAGCGTATCGGGTCGTGCGGCGGTCGCCGCCGGAGGATTGCTCCTTCTTGCTCTTCTCGCAGTCATGACGCTGGCGCCTCAGCCCATTGAATCTCCGCAGGCCGAAGAGCCGGAGCTCGCGCTCGCCGGACAATCGGCCGGGTCGTGAACGTCTACAGCGCAATCATGAAGTTCGGCCAGCATGGCGACGCAATTGGGCTCAACCTCATGCCGTCCAACTGCGGCCGGCGAGTCTTTGTGTAGGACGCGGCCGGATTTGTCGCCGCCGACACGCTGACGATCCGGGTGGATTAATCCACCGCCTCCCCGTTCGCATCGACCACGCGCACTTCGCCAAGATTGAGCTCACGTACGCCCTTCTCGATCTTGGCCCGATCGCCGACGATCACCCAGACATGGTTCTGGTTGGGGATGAAGCGTTTTGCGATCGCTTCGACCTCGCCAGGAGTCACCGCGCGATAGGTATCCGCATACTCCGCCCAGTAGTCGGCGGACAGGTTGAAGTTGTGGATGTCCATCAGCGTGCCCATCACGGCGCCCGCGGTCTCCCACCGGCTTGCCAGGCCAAGCAACGTGTTCGTACGAACGTTGTTGAGTTCCGTTGCGCTCGGCGGCCTGCGGCCGACAATGTCGGCCAGCTCCTTGCGCAGCTCGATCAGCGCACCCTTGGTCTGGTCGGTCTGCACAGGCGCCTGGATCACAAAAGAGCGCGGACCGCGTCCGCCGCTCACGCTCGAGCGCGAACCGTATGACCAGCCCTTGTCCTCGCGCAGGTTCATGTTGACCCGGCTTGTGAACGTGCCGCCGAACAAGCTGTTGAACGCGCTAACGCGGGTGTCCTCCGCCGGATTGCGCGGCGCCTGCGGCGTGCCGACAAGTATCACCGACTGCGCCGAGTCCGGCCTGTCAACGAGATAGACCACAGGCCGCTCCGGCCGCGCGACATTTGCCACGGGCGAACGCTTCATCGGAGCATCGGCCCAGCCGCGCAGGGCGGCCTCGAGCTTTGGCGTGATCTCCGCGAGAGTGGTGTCGCCGACCACAAAGAGCGTCGCATTGTTCGGGCCGTACCACGCCTTGTGGAAGGCGGCCGCGTCCGTTGGCGTCATCGCGGCGATTTCCTGCGGCGTCAAAAGGCGTCCGTAGGGATGATCGTCGCCCCACATGGATCGCGACAACACGCGTTGGGCGATCGAGCCCGGATCGCGCAGCTGTTGCTGCAGAGCCTGTGCGGTCTGCGCCTGGATGCGGCGGAAGTCGCCCTCGGCGAAGGCCGGGTTGCGCAGCACGTCGGCCCAAATCGCCATCACCTGGTCTACCGTCGGTGTCAGCGCCGAAAACTCCACGGTCGACTGTTCGCCGCCGCCGCCGACGCCAAGATAGGCGCCCAGGCGATCTATCTCGTCGGCGATCTGCAGTGCGGACCGGCTCGTCGTGCCTTCATCCAGCAGGTTCGCCGTCAGGCCGGCTAGCCCGTCCTTCATCGTGGACAGGTCAGCCGGATAGCCGGTGTCCAGCTGCATTGATACGCTGACCTGCGGCACGTCATGACGCTCGACGAGATAGACCTTCATCCCGTTCGATAGGGTCGCCGTCTGGAAGTCCGGGAAATCCGCATCAGCAATCGCGCCCGGCTGCGGCATCTTCGAGCGATCGACCTTCTCGGCGAAGGCTTCCGGCCCTCCAAAGGGCAGCACACTTAGCGTATATGAACCGCGCGTCAGCCACTTCCGGGCCGAAGCCTGCACGCTCGCCGGCGTCGCCGCCTGGAGGCGCTGCAGCGATTTCTTCCATCCGTCCGGCTCGCCATCGATCATCTCCCAGGTCGCCAGCTGAGCCGCCTTGCTCGACGTGCTTTCCAGCCCGGCGATCACGCCCGACACGGTCTGCACGATGCTCTTGTCGAGCTCGGTCTGCGTTGGTCCGGTCGCGATCAGACGATTCACCTCTTCATCAATCGCCGCCTCGATCCTGGCGAGGTCGGCGTCCGGCTTAGCCGTTACGACGATGCGGAATTGACCAGCGATCTCGCTTTGCGGATTGCCGACATTGACGCTGGTGGCGACTTGCTCGTCGAACACCAGCCGCTTGGTGAGGCGCGCATTCCTGTCCCCGCCCAGCGCCGCCGCGACATGGTCGAGCAGTTCGCCCTCCGGATTGCCGAGCTCGGGCACGTTCCACGTCTTGTAGATGCGCGGCTGGGCAACGCGATCATACATGATCTCGCGCTGGTTCTCGGCCAGCGCCGGCACCCACGATTTCGGCTGCGTCGGCGGCGGCCCCGGCGCGATCTCGCCGAAGAATTTCTCGACCTTCGCCTTCGCCTCTTCCGGCTTGATGTCGCCAGCGATCACCAGGATCGCGTTGGCGGGTCCATACCACTGCTTAAACCAGTCCTGGACGTCCTGCATCGTTGCGGCGTTGAGGTCATCCATCGAGCCGATGACGGTGTGGCCATACGGGTGGTCGTCGGGATAGGTCGCCGCCACGATGTGATTGAACACGCGGCCATAGGGCTGGTTCTCGCCCTGCCGCTTCTCGTTCTGCACCACGCCGCGCTGCTCATCGAGCCGCTTCTGGTCGACGGCGCCGAGCAGGTAGCCCATGCGATCGGATTCAAGCCACAGGATCGTATCCAGCGCAGCCTTGGGCACTGTCTGATAATAGTTGGTGCGATCGGTGTTCGTCGTGCCGTTCTGGTTGGTCGCGCCGATCTGCTGTGTCGCCTTGAAGAAGTCGTCGTTAAAGTGCTGCGAGCCGTTGAACATCAGGTGCTCGAAGAGGTGCGCAAAGCCCGACCGGCCCTCAGGCTCGTTCTTCGAGCCAACGTGATACACAATATGAACCGTAACGGTCGGCGTCTTGGCATCCTCGTGCACGATCAGCGTAAGGCCATTCTCGAGCACATATTTGGTGTAGGGAATGTCGGGGTTGAGTTGCGCGATGCGCTGCATAACGGGATCGCGCTCCGGCGCTGCGGCGGCCTCCGGCGCCGACGCTGGAACCATGGGAGCGGCATAGGTTGGCGAAGTGTCCCCACCCGACGCACAGGCATTCATTGCCAGCACCGCCGCCAGCAACGAGCCGAGTTTCAGCGTCATGAGTCGCTTGCTCATCTCTCATCCCCTGATGTGTCTGGCGTCACTCTAGGTGCGGCTTATTGAGAAGCAATAAGTTTGAGCTCCGCCGCGATCAAAGCCGCTTGTTGATGTTCGGCTTGAGACACTCCGCGCCGGCGGCTTCCGCGCTGGTGAGGTTGCAGGGGTTGAGGCTCATCATCACCGTCCGCACCCGCCCGACAACATTCAACATCGGCACGAATCCGATCGCGCGGGAATGTTCCTGCGAACCCTCCTCATCCTCGTCGGCGCCGGCGGAATCGCCCGCCCCCGCCCCGGCTGCAATCGCAAGTCCCGTCGGCGCACGGCTGTCATAAGAAATGTCGCGGTTGTCGCCGATCATGAACAGATGTCCGTCAGGTACGATGAACTCAGGTGTCTCATCGCCTTCCTCATCGTCGGAGAACTCGTGGATGAGATGAGGTGCGGCCTCGCCCGGGAACTGCTCTGAATACTCCGAGACGGTGATGACGTTTTCCCAGTCCTGCGGGTCGAGATACGCGTACTCGCGCACGAGTGTGCGCGCGATTTCGGCCCCGTTTAGGAAAAGCCGGCCGCCGGACAGCTTGATCCTGTCCCCTGGCAAACCGACCACGCGTTTCACCCACGGGATCTGTTCGTCATCGTTCGGGTGGTCGAACATCAGGATGTCGCCCCGCTCAGGCAAGCGCATCTGGGTGAAAATTGCGATCCGGTCTCCGACTAGCAGGGCCGGGGTCATGCTTCCCGAGATCACAGTTCGCAAGCTGGCCGGCTTGCCCTCCTCGAACATCCAGCTGAAATCCTGCGCGCAGGCGGGCGAGGCGGACGCTGTCAGACTCACGGCGACGATCATCTCCACGCCGATGCGCATTCGGGCTTCCCCTCGGGCTAGCCTTTTGGACCATAGATCACGCCACCGCTCTCTGCATAGAAGCGCAGGACAGCAACGCCTTGTTCCCGCAGCAACCCGTCCTGAAACAGAACGCCGCGAGCTGCCATCTGCGCGCGCAGCTGCGTTGTGCCCGCGCCCTCGTTGAAACCGATCGCCTCGGCGTCCTCCTTCAACGCCGCCGAAACAATGCGGGTAAGCTGGCCCCAGTGGGCGGCGCCAAGGCACATGATGCAGGGCTCGCAGGACGTGAAAAGCGTCGCGCCACCCCAGACTCGGCCGCCCGCCAGGGTGATCGCGACCGTCTCAGCGTGCAGCACCGGGTTCCCCATCAGACCAACGAGGTTTACGCCAACACCGATCACCTCGCCGGTGGCGTCCTGGCGGACCACTGCGCCGAACGGACCGAGCAGGGTGCGCGCGACATTTTCGCGCGCGATCGCCACCGCCAGCGCCATCGCCTCGTGATCGCCCACCGGCGCAGCCGGCAACGGCCACGCCGCCAGCCACTCTGGCAGCCGGATCTCCGCCGCGGTCGAGATGCCCGTCTGCGCCATGCTCCGGCTCCTCAAGCCTTATTCTGAAACGCGAATCAGCTCGCGTCACGCGCCTTGCCGGCGCTTTGCGGGCTCACACGCAGCCACGCTTCCTCGGCGCGTCATCTACTAATTGTCGCGCTTTCTAAACGCCTGTTGCCAACACCCTGAGAGGGCGAAAGATTTTATTTACATGCACGGCCTATGGACCTATATACATCGCGCCGGCGGACATCGGCTCGAGGCTCTGCGCCTTGATTCCACGTGGCGTCTGACAGCTGTAGTGCTTCGGATGACGTGTGCGGGTTGAGAGGCAGACTTAACGAGTCAAAGATCCGTACTAACGCCGGATTGGGTTCAACAACTAACAGGGGTGTACGTGAATTGCTCACGTTCCATACGCCCCTGGACCTGGTCCGGGAACGACTCCCTGAAAAGCCGGTTGCCTGTGTGCGACCGGAACGGGTTTCGATAGCGGCTACTTGGTTCAGGGATAACTTTCCGGGCGAAGTTCTTTACGCAGTAAAGGCGAACCCTTCCGCTTGGGCGCTCGACGCGATGTACGCGACGGGCCTCCGCTGGTTTGACGTTGCTTCGGAAGAAGAGATCAAGCTTGTCGCGTCCCGCTATCCGGACGCAAAGATGGCGTTCATGCACCCCGTGAAATCGCGCAAGGCGATCGAACGGGCATACTTCGAGCATGGTGTCCGCGTCTTCTCGCTGGATTGCGAAGCCGAGCTGGAAAAGATCGTCGCCGCCACGCAGCGCGCCGATGACCTCACGCTTGTCGTCCGCCTCGCGGTCAACAATTCCGATGCGGTCTACGCCCTGTCGCACAAGTTCGGCGCCTCGGAAGAAGCGGCTACACCGCTCCTGCAGAAGGCTCGCAGCTTTGCCGACAATCTCGGCGTTTCCTTCCACGTCGGCTCGCAGTGCATGAGCCCGTCGGCCTTTCGCGACGCCATGGAACTGGCCTCACGCATCATCGTGAAGGCGGGCGTGATCGTCGATGTCGTGGATGTCGGCGGCGGCTTCCCGTCGGCCTATCCGGGCATGACGCCTCCGGACCTTGAACTCTACGTCAAGGTCATCAGGGAGGCCTTCGAGCAAATGCCGGTCGCGATGAACGCCCGGCTGTGGTGCGAACCCGGCCGCGCGCTTGTTGCCGAGGCAAGCTCCATCCTCGCCCGCGTCGAGCTGGTGAAGGACGGCGCACTGCACATCAATGATGGCAGTTATGGCAACCTGTTCGACGCCGCCCACTGCAAGTGGCCCTTCCCTGTGAAGGCCCACCGCCCCGACGGCGCGTTCGAAGGCGGGATGCAGGGCTTCAAGTTCTACGGCCCGACCTGCGACTCACTGGATGCGATGGAAGGACCTTTCGTCCTCCCCTCCGACATCCGCGAAGGCGACTATATCGAGATCGGCATGCTCGGCGCCTACGGCGTCGCGATGCAGACCCGGTTCAACGGCTTTGGCGAGACGGAGACCGTCGCCGTCAGGGACCTGCCGTGGACCTCGATGTACGGCCCGCTAGCAGTGGAGAAGCCGCGCCGTGTCAGCCGCAAGGCCCCGCGCCGGCTTAAGGTCGTGCGGTAGTCAAACTGTAACAGATGGAAGCGCGGGCCGAATGAACCCCGGCCCGCGCTTTTCTATTCAAATCCATCCGCACACTGCTATATCCCCGCCCAAACCAGGCTGGCCGTCGCCCTTCTGACGTCCTCTCTTCTGGAGTCGTTCTGCTATGGCCACCAAATCCACCGCCAAAGCCGCCCCCGTCAAACCTGTCGCGAAGAAGCGCAACAACACAAAGGCGCAGCTGCTCGGCAAAACCGTTGAGCATGTCGACATGACCTCGTTCGACGCGCGGCCGATCATCGACTCGATGCGCAAGATGTCGTTCTCCTCGCGCGACACGGCCCGCGCCGCCGACATCTTCGACATGGCGCTGCGCGAGAAGGGCTGCTCGACCTGGCTCATCCTTGCCGGCTCCACCTCGGCGGGTGGCTGCATGCATGTCTACCGCGACATGGTGAAGTTCGGGATGATCGACGCGATCGTCGCCACCGGCGCCTCAATCGTCGACATGGATTTCTTCGAGGCCCTTGGCTTCAAGCACTACCAGGCCGCCGGCGAGGTGGACGACAACGTCCTGCGCGAGAACTACATCGACCGGATCTATGACACCTATATTGACGAGGAAGAACTCCAAGCGTGCGACCACACGATCTACGAGATCGCAAATGCGCTCGAGCCGCGCGGCTATTCTTCACGCGAGTTCATTCACGAAATGGGCAAGTGGCTGGCCGACGGCAACGCCAAGAAGAAAGGCTCGCTAATCCAGACCTGCTACGAGGAAGGCGTGCCGATCTTCTGCCCGGCCTTCGTGGATTCGTCCGCCGGCTTCGGCCTTGTTAAGCACCAGAAGGACCGTGCGAAGGCGAAGAAGCCCTACTTGATGATCGATGCGGTCGCGGACTTCCGCGAGCTCACCGACATCAAGATCGCGGCGGGCACGACCGGCCTCTTCATGGTCGGCGGCGGCGTACCGAAGAACTTCGCGCAGGACACGGTGGTGTGCGCAGAAATCCTCGGCATCGAGGCGGACATGCACAAATACGCCGTGCAGATCACCGTCGCCGACGTGCGCGACGGCGCCTGCTCGTCGTCCACGCTGAAGGAGGCCGCCTCGTGGGGCAAGGTGCAGACCACGCACGAACAGATGGTCTTCGCCGAAGCAACCACCGTCGTGCCGCTGATCGGCTCCGACGCCTACCACCGCGGCGCTTGGAAAACCCGCAAGAAGCCAAAGTGGGCGAAGCTGTTCGCGTGAGGTGACGGCAAACAAGCGACAGCCCGCTCCGTTCCGGGGCGGGCTGTTTTGTCCTCGCGGGAGGCAGCGACGTAGTCTCTGGTCCCGCGAAACTCTCTCCGACCACCTCCGATATCCTCTCCATTGCCTGCATCCTTCCAGCCACCGTCCTGTCAGCAACCCGGACTGCGAAGCTTGCCACAGCCCGGCCGATGCACATTCTTGCGCGCAAGCAATGGAGGACGGCCCATGATCGGCTATGTGATGCTCGGCACAAACAACTACGAGCGCGCGCTCGACTTCTATGACAAGGTGCTCGCACCAGTCGGCGCCAAGCGCGCGATGGATTTCGGCACGAGCACGGCTTATGGCAATGGCAATGGCCCAATGGTCGCTGTCGGCAAGCCCTACAACAACGAGGCCGCCACCTTCGGCAATGGCACAATGATCGCGCTCCAGATGCCTTCAAAAGAAAAGGTCCACGAGGTCTACGATGCCGCTATCGCCAATGGGGCCAAGTGCGAGGGCCCGGCCGGCGCGCGCGGCGATGCTTTCTACGCGGGATACTTCCGCGATCTCGACGGCAACAAGCTGTGCGCCTTCTACGCTCCCGGCATGTAGACCACAGCGTGTGATATTGCGGCGGCGGGCGCGGCGTGATTCCGTGCCCGCGCACACGAGAAAGGACAGGCCATGATCGGCTACACCACCATCGGCGCAAAGGACATCGATAAGGCCCTTGCATTTTACGACGCGCTCCTGGCCGACCTCGGCGGCAAGCGGGTGATGGAGCTGGCAGCTGGCCAGCTTTATGGGTTCGCGCAGGGCCCGCTGTTCGGCGTGACCAAGCCCTATGACGGACAGGCGCAGCACAGTGGCAATGGCAACATGATTGCTCTACGCTGCCCAAGCCGTGACAAGGTGAACGACCTTCACGCAAAGGCGCTCGCCCTCGGCGGCAGGGACGAAGGCGCCCCTGGCGACCGTGGCGGCGGCTTCTATGGCGCCTACTTCCGCGATCTCGATGGCAACAAGCTTTGCGTCTTCACGATGGGCGGGCAGTAGCGAAGCACATCATCTGCCGTATGTCGTCCAGGGACTCCTGGATCGTGTTGACTGGGCGTGGCTGAGTGTGCGTGGAAGTCGGCCTCGCCGCGATCGAAACGACGCCAAACGTCTGCGGGGCCGGGATCACCCGATGATCAGCCCGTCGCTCAGACGGCGGATCGCGGCGGCCTGATGCTCGCTCGCTTCGCCATGAAGGCGCGCGACGGTCCAGGCCATCCCGACCAGCTCCTGCCGCTCATCGGGGCCGAGCGAATTCTGCCACAGCGGGATAAAGCGGCGCACCACCTCGTTTGTGTCGGATACCTGCTCGGCCGCCCACGCAGCGAAAGCCATGGCGTCATCACGGTCCTGCCGGTTGAGCCGGCAGATCGTCTCCAGCAGGTGCTCGATCGTTTCGGCATCGGCCCGTAGCACCGGCCCGCGCTGTGCTGCGATGGAGTACATCAGCGTTGCAGCCGCAGTGCCAGGCGTGTCGACACCGGTCAGCACGGCTTGCCCCGCACGCTGGCGGAAGCGGGCCCTGTTGATCATCCCACGCGCCTTGCCAGCGGCATCGAGAATACCTTCGGCCGCGCCCTTCACCTGCTGGGCCCGCCACCACCAGAAGGCGATTCCGCCGATGATTGCCCCGACCAGTGCGAAAAATCCCATGGCCCCCCCTCGCGGTCCGAACTATGCGGCGGCGCGCGAGGTGCGTCAAACAGGCGCCAGCGGTCAGCCGCCCGCTAGCGCGCTTTGTTTGCGGGCCAGACTGTCGAGCGCCGAGCGCGCTTCGGTGTCGCCAGGACCGGCGCTTGAGCGGTCGCCGTCCTGATGCCGCCGACGCCCGCGACGCCGACGACTGCGTCCACCGCCTTCGTTTTCGCCGCGAGCCTGCTGCTCCCCTTCCTGGCCCAAATCGTCTTCACCATCATCGGCGCCGGAAGCTTCACTCGCTGCGGTCTCGACCTCATCGTCGGCGTCCTCGCCCTCGGTCTGAGGCTCGTCCATCGCGCGCATCTGGTCTGACGCCGGATCGCCGAACGACTGCTGGCCGGACTCTGACGGTGGCTGCTGGCCGCCCTCGCCCATCGGCTGCTGGCCTTGCTGAAAGCCGCTTTCGCCGTTCTGCTGCTGCAGCAGGCGGTCGCGCGGCATCGTCGCCGCCATAACGCGGTAATAATGTTCCGCATGCTGGAGATAATTCTCGTACTTCACCCGGTCGCCGCCCGACTGGGCGTCGCGCGCGAACTGGGAGTACTTCTCGTAAATCTGCGCGGCCGTGCCCCGGATCTTCACATCCGGGCCATTGCTCTCAAGCGATCGGTTGCCGTGGTTATGGTGGGTGTTGCCACCACCTCCGCCGCCGCCGCCGGGCTTGCGCCCGCGCCCCCGCTGACGCTTCATGAAACCTTCCTGATCTTCAGAGTTCTCGCCCCAATCGGACGGAAGTTAAGGCCGCTACCTTGCTGACCAACCAGACGCTTGGCGTTACAACGCCCGCAGTCCGTCGAACCAGACGCTAGCCTGTTTGGCGGCCGCCGCCAAGCGCTTTCCTGTGGATACGCAAGGCCCGCCCCAACTTGGTTTATGAGCCCTTTCCGGGCCTGCGACCGAATGCAGCGCGCGGTATCCCGGCCAGGTCCGGATAGACGACGCGCCCGTCCAGCCCTGCCTGTGCCATCAGCCCGAGCACAGGCTCGTCCTGCCCGGCCCCGCATTCAAAACCGATCCAGCCCCCGGGACGAACCCGGCCGGTATGGGTCGTAAGGATGTCGCGATAGGCCGCGAGGCCATCGGCTCCCGGCGAAAGCGCAAGGGGGGGATCATAGCCCCGCACGTCAAGCGCCAGCGCTGCCATGTCGGCGGCCGGAATGTAGGGTGGGTTTGAAAGCACCAGATCAAAGCGTCCCGCCAGCTCCACGTCCCAGCCGCCCTCGACCAAAGCGGTGCGCGCTCCCAGTCCAAACGCCTCAGCATTTCGCCGTGCGACCGCCAGTGCGGCGGTCGAGATATCGACGCCCACACCGGTCGCGTCAGGCCGCTCGGCCAGCACCGAGAGCAGGATGCAGCCCGAACCGACGCCAAGATCGAGCACTCGCCCGCCCGGCGGGAGCCGCTCTACCCCCTGCTCCACCAGGAGCTCGGTCTCGGGCCGTGGGTCGAGCACGTCCGGCGTCACGACAAAGCGTCGCCCGTAGAACTCGCGCCAGCCACGGATGCGCGAGATGGGCTCATGGCGCAGTCGCCGCTGAACCGCGGCCTCGAAGGCTGCAAGCCCAACGACATCGACATGGTCGCTCTCGCGAAGGATAACATCGACCGGTTCGATCCCCAGCGCATAGGCCAGCAGCAGTCGCGTATCGCGCAGCGGGCTCTCCACGCCGGCGGCGCCTAGCCGCAGGGCTGCCTCCCGCATCACATCCCGCCAGTCCCAGAGCACGCTCATCGCCGGGTCTGTAGCATGCCGCCTGCGACTGTCATAAGTGTCAGGCATGACCCGACCCTCCGACCCTCACGCTTCCGCCCGCCACATGTCAAACCCTGAGGCGCGCATCGACGCCCTCGAAATCCGCATCGCCCACCAGGACCGTGTGATCGAGGATCTCAACCAGACGATCACGCAGCAGTGGAAAGACATCGACGGCCTGAAGCGCGAGGTCGCACGCTTCGCTGAGCGCATGGCTAACGCCGAGCACGCCCTGGGCGCCGACCTGGGCGAGGAACCCCCGCCGCCGCATTGGTAGCTGCAGCTGCAGGCGCACCCTCATGGTTTGACCCGCACTCCCCGCGGTCGCTGCTCACCATCGAGGCGCTCAGGGGTGTGCAGCGCAAAGCGCAGTCGTCAAACCACGCGTGGCCAAGCTCCGCAGACTAGGCCCTCACTTCGTCGCCTACGGCGACGCGGCCGCTAGTGCTGACGGAGAGGTATGTGCCCAGCGTGTCGCGGGCAAAGTGTTCGCGCATCATGGCCACCATGTCGATGTCGCGGGCGCCCGTGTCGAGGTTCACATGGGTGGCGATGCAGCGGACGATTGGCTTGAAGACTGTGAGCTGGGCTTCGCCGAGGCGCAAAGGCTGGCTGGCGACCCATTCATCTTCGGCCCAGGGTTTGAAGCCATCGACATAGATGTTGGCGCGGAAGCGCAACGGATCGATCTCCTGGCCGATCGCCTGCGCGACAGACCTGACGCTCGCAAGGTTGACCACCGACACAAAGCCCTGCGGATGGTCCATAAAGCGGTGTCCACCAGGTCCCTGCAACATGCGGAGCTTCTGGGGCGCTTCCTCACCGAGAAAGGCCTGCAGGAAGCGTTCGATGGAGGCCCGGCCCTGCTCTGTCGCGAGGCTGGCTTCGACGCCGAAGCCGTGGGCGTCGCCGATGTGGAAGGCGCCCGTCGCATCCTCGAGGCGCGTTCTCAGCCTTGCGAGCGAGGGAAAGCGCGCGAGCACGGTGAAGCGCTGCTTGGAGATGTGTTTCGGTTCGTCAGGATCAAACCCCGAGGTGCCGACCTCGATCGCGTATTCGCGGTCGTGGGGGAAGTAGGCGCCGGCGGTGAGCTGAACCTGGACCATCGCCTCCGGCGTGAGGCCCTTCACGGGGTGCCGGTAGATGCTTGCGACGCTGGCCATGCCGATCTCCCTTCAGGCGCCCCACGGTATCCGCGTGGGACGCAGCCAGCGTTACATGCGGCGGATGCGTTATCCCCGTCCGCGGTAGCCCTGCACCCCCGTCTCGGGAACCCAGAGGCCCTTGGGCGCCTCGCCGGTCTGCCAGAAGACGTCGATCGGAATGCCGCCGCGCGGATACCAGTAGCCGGCGATGCGGAGCCATTTCGGATCGAGCGTGTCGACCAGGCGCTTGCCGATCGCGACCGTGCAATCCTCATGGAAGGCGCCGTGATTGCGGAAGGAGGTAAGATAGAGCTTGAACGACTTGCTCTCGACGATCCACGCCTCGGGCGCATAGTCGATCACGAGGTGGGCGAAGTCGGGCTGACCGGTGACAGGGCAGAGCGAAGTGAATTCCGGGGCGGTGAAGCGCGCGAGATACAGCGTCCACGGGTGCGGATTGGGGATGCGCTCGAGCACGGCATGGTCAGGCGATGACGGGATCGGCGTCGGCTCGCCCAGCTGCGTCAGTGCGGGGGAATTGGCGGGTGAAATCATGCCGCTTGATGGCTCCGTCGCGCAGTTACGGCAATAGACCCTTCCGATTCGTGCCTGCCCACACGGAATATTGCATGAAACACACGTAATCCTACGCTTAAACTGTTGCTTACCAAGGGAAGACTAGGGTCGACGGTGCCCAATCATCGGGCGCGCGACCCAAGGGCTGTCATGAAATTGTGCGGGTACGCTGCACCGCCGCACGGAATGGCCGAACTGCTTCTGCTGTGTCCGCTCAAATCGTCATGATTGTCCGCAAGACGGAGGCGCTCCCCATCGCGTCCGCACTTGCAAAGCCGCGTCTGCGGGTCGGTTCAACAAGCGGGGAAAAGGGTTAGATTTTAATGCGCAACCTCCTGATCTATAGCGTCCTCGCCTCGATCGCTGCGGCCCCTGCCTTCGCCCAGGAAGTCACTGTCTCGGGCAACGTCGCACTGACGACAGACTATGCCTTCCGCGGCGTGTCGCAGACCGATGAGAGCCCCGCCGTCCAGGGCGGCTTCGACGCCACGTTCGGCGACACGGGCGTCTATGCCGGCACGTGGGCCTCGAACATCAATTTTGGCACTGGCGGCGCAAATCTCGAGCTGGACGTTTATGCCGGCTACAAGTTCGCGCTCGGCCCGGTCGCCATGGATGTGGGCGTGGCCGGCTTCTATTACCCCGGCGCGGCGGATGACCTCGCCGAACTTGACTATGTTGAAGCCTACGTGAAGCCGTCCTTCGCGCTCTCCGATCAGCTCACCGTGGGCGGCGGACTCTACTATTCGCCAGAATTCACCGGCGAGTCGGGCGATGGCATCTATGTCGAGCTCAACGGCGCCTTCACGGTCAGCCCGGAACTCTCCTTCTCGGGCGCTGTCGGCCAGCAGTCGGTCGATGCGGTCGGCTTCTTCGCGGGCGAGGATCAGTACCTGACCTGGAACGCCGGCGGCACATATAACGCTATGGGCCTCGGCTTCGACCTCCGCTATGTCGCAACCGATGTCGACAACGTTTCGATCTACGACGACCGCGTGGTCTTCACGATCAAGCGCGCCATGTAGGTCACGTCCCCTTTTCGGGGGCTGAAATAACGGTTGCCTGACGGTCCGCCGTCGGAAACATGGGAGCCGCCACGATGTCGTGGCGGCTTCTGCCGTTTCGGACCAGCGCGGGAGCCGGCGATCGCAAAGAGGGTACGGATTGGAGACGCATGACCGCCGTTGAGCCCCTTCAGCCGGCGATCATCTATCTCGGCGCCGGGCTGGCTGCGGCGCTGGCCTCGCGGGCGGCCCGCCTCAGCCCCATCGTGGGCTATCTGGTGGCCGGTCTGGTGATCGGGCCTTCCGGCTTTGGCCTTGTCCAGAACAACGAGACCGCCCGCTTTCTGGCCGACCTCGGCGTCGTCTTCCTCCTTTTCGACATCGGCCTGCATTTCTCGCTGAAGGAGATCAGCACACGGCGCGCCGACATGATCGGCCTTGCGCCGCTGCAAATCATCCTGTGCGGGGGGGTCTTCGCGCTGGTCGGGATCGCTTTCGGATTTCCCTGGCCGGTGGCGCTGCTGGTCGGAGTTTCGCTCGCCCTCTCGTCGACGGCGGTCGTGGCGCGCATCCTGGCCGACCGCAACCAGCCCGGCTGTCCGATGGGGCGGTCCGCCACCGCTGTGCTGGTGGCGCAGGACATTGTCGCGATCTTCCTCCTGACCTTTGCGGCTTCGCTCGGAGGCGATCCCAACCTGCTAGGCGCCGAAGCCCTGATCGTGCTCGCCAAGGCCGTCATCGCACTTGCTATAGCCATACTTGCCGGACGTTTTGTGGTGCGCCCGCTCTTCCAATCGCTGGCGGCCACGGGGAATCGCGAGACGTTCACCGTCGTTGCACTGTTCATCGTGCTGGCGGCCAGCGCAGCAACCGCGCGTGCGGAACTTTCCTTGACGCTGGGCGCGTTCCTCGCCGGTATGGCGCTGTCCGACACGCCCTATCGCAACACCGTTCAGGCTGAAGTGAAACCTTTCGCCGGGCTGCTGCTCGGCCTGTTCTTCATGAGCGTGGGGATGAGCGTGAACCTGCCGGCGATGGCCTTCATCTGGCCGGCCGTGCTCGCGACCGCGCTGGTCATAGTCATCGTGAAGACCGTGGTGACCTTCATGGCGGCGCGCCTCAACGGCTGGGCCCTGCCCGGCGCGACGCAGCTTGGCTTCCTCCTGTCGCAGGGATCGGAGTTCACCCTGGTGATCGTCGGGATCGCGAGCATCTCCGCGGCCATGCCGGGCGAGTGGGCGGGGGTGCTCACGGCTGCCGTTGCGGTGACGCTGGTGACGGCGCCGATCTGGACCGCGCTCGGCCTTCATCTCGCGCGCATCCTAGCCGAGCGCCGCAAGGGCGCCGCCGTCGACGCCGAGGAGGTAGCGCTGGAGCACCCAGTTCTCGTCTTCGGCATGACACCGGAAGGTCGGCTCGCCGCCGACGCGCTACGCGATCACGACATTGCCTGCATCGGCGTCGACTCCGATCCAGAGCGCTTCGTCGCGGCTTCCTCGGACGGCTACGACATGGTTTTCGGCGATGCGCGCGACGCCCGCATCATGGAGAGTCTCGACGCCGGCCATGCCAAGGCGGTCGTGCTGGGCGCGCGCGGGCTAGGCGCGGTCGAGGCGTTCAGAACAGGCGCGCTCGACCAGCCGCGATTCATCGCGGCGACATCCCTTGCCGAGCGCACGGAGCTGGCCGGGCTCGGCTTTCGCGCACACCTTGCCCATGCCGAGCCGCGGGGTATCGAACTGGCGACCGACTTGCTGCAGCAGTTGGGCGTTGAGCAGACGCGGATTGCCGCCTGGGTCGCGGACCAGGTGGACCGCCGCGGCCTGTCCGACGCCACGCCCGCGCCGGATAAGGCGAAGGAGACGGAGGCGGCCTGATAGGTTGAGCTTGCGTATAGCACGGAATGGGGCCTGATCTGCAGCTCCCGGGCCAGCGTAGACCGTGGCGCGCTTCAGGAACAGTAAATGACACCCCGCCTCAACCTCTCCGCGATTGTGCTTGCAGCGATGCCACTATCGGCCTGCGCCATGCGCGAGATTCCAATCGCCGAGCTTCGACTGGAATATGGCCTGCCCGCCTCGCAGACCTTTGAGCCGTCGCCGGGCGTGCGCGTCCACTACACCGACGAGGGAGTCCGCAATGGCCGGACGCTGGTCCTGGTGCACGGATTTGCAGCGTCGGTGCATGCTTGGAGGCCGTGGGCCGAACGGTTGTCGAAGGACTACCGCATCGTCGCGATCGACCTGCCGGGACACGGACTCACACAGACGCCGCCCAACTACCGCGCCACGCTTGAAGGCAATGCACAGCTGGTGGAGGATCTGGTCGCTCACCTCGGCCTCGAACGTTTCGTGCTCGCTGGCAATTCAATGGGCGGCGCGGTCTCGCTGGATTACGCGATGAAACACCCAGCGCGGCTGCAAGGGCTGGTGCTTGTCGCGCCGGCAGGCTGGCCAAGCGGGCGGGAGGGCGGACCACCCGGCGCGTTTTCGTTGCTCAACAGCGATGCGGGCCGTTTTGTGCTCAAGCTGCTCGACCCGCGCGTGATCGTCGGCGGCGGGCTCAAGTCGGCCTATCTCGAAGAAGCCCTTGTCACCGATGCCGTGATCGATCGCTATGCCGAGCTTGCGATGGGCGAAGGCCATCGCGACGTGCTGCTGACCCAGCAATCTCAGCCTGTGCCGCCCTGGACGCCGGAATCCTTCGCGGCCGTCCGCACGCCGACGCTCGTCATGGTCGGCGAGAAAGATGCCATCATTCGGCCCGCCAACGGGAAGGCGCTCGCCCGCGCGATACCTAACGCCTACCTCGTGACCTATCCTGAGGGCGGACATCTGCCGATGGAGCAGTTGCCGGACGAGACGGTGCAGCACCTGCGTGCTTTCCTGCGAGGGCTACCTTCGCGTTAGGCTGTCGCAATGGCTGCTTCTTGCCCGCATGCGGTGGACCTGCAGGTGAAATAGGCACAACTCACCACGCAACGCTCTGGCGGCGATTGCAGGGATTCTGGCATAAGCTCCCCCGACGGTTGAGGAGAGCGGCATGAAGATCGGCGTTCCGAAGGAGATCAAGACCCAGGAATATCGCGTTGGTCTCACGCCGGAGAGCGTGATGGAGCTAACGCGCGCTAGACACGAAGTCTTCGTGCAGACAGGGGCTGGACTTGGACTAGGCGCAACCGACGCCGACTACACGAAAGCCGGCGCCAAGATGGTGGAGACAGCCGCCGACGTTTTCAGCACCGCTGAGATGATCGTGAAGGTGAAGGAGCCGCAATCGGTCGAGTGTGCGATGCTGAAGCCGCACCACACGCTGTTCACCTACCTCCATCTCGCCGCCGACAAGCCGCAGGCCGAGGCGTTGATGAAATCCGGCGCGACCTGCATCGCCTATGAGACCGTGACCAACAACGCCGGCCGCCTGCCCCTGCTGCAGCCGATGAGTCAGGTCGCCGGCCGCATGTCGATCAATGTTGGCGCCTATGCGCTGATGAAGACGCAGCGCGGCCGTGGCCTGCTGCTGGGCGGCGTACCCGGCGTGCCGCCGGCCAACGTCGTGATCCTCGGCGGCGGCGTCGCGGGCGTGCATGCTGCGGAGATGGCGAATGGCGCCCGGGCCAACGTCACCGTGTTCGACCGCTCGATGCCGCGTCTCGAAGAGCTCGACGTGCAGTTCGCCGGCGCTGTCGACACTGTCTATGCGACGCAGGCCGCGATCGATCGCGCCGTGATCGAGGCCGACCTGGTGATCGGCGCCGTGCTGATTCCGGGCGCCTCGGCGCCCAAGCTGGTAACGCGCGAGCATCTCAAGAAAATGCGGCCCGGAGCCGTGCTGGTCGATATCTCGATCGATCAGGGTGGCTGCTTTGAGACCTCGCGACCGACGACGCATGACGATCCGATCTATGAGGTTGATGGCATACTGCATTACTGCGTCGCCAACATGCCCGGCGCCGTCCCGCGCACCTCGACCTACGCGCTCAACAACGTCACCCTGCCCTTCGCGCTCGACCTCGCCAACAAGGGGCCGAAGGCCGCACTGAAGGCGGACCGACACCTTGCAGAAGGCCTCAACGTCGCCGACGGCAAGATTGCCCACGCGGCAGTCGCGCGTGATCTCGACCTGCCCTTCGCAAAGCCGGCCTGGCTGGCGGCATGACGCGCTGGCTGGTCGGCGCGTTGTTTGCTGGGCTCGCCGCATGCAGCGGCGGGCCAGCGACGCCGGACATGAAGGATCCCGTCTCGGTGGCGCGCGCCTTTGTCGAGGCCTACAACGCGAAAGACCTGTCGCGAATGCTGCCGCTCGTCGACCAGGTCAACATGGACGCGATCAAGGCCGCACTGACCGATGGCCCTGACAGCCAAGCGTGGCAGGGCATCTTCGCACCAGACATGGTGCAGCTGATCGCCCGCGAAGGCGGCAAGGTCGAAGGTCCCCGCTATGAGGGGCGCGACGCGGTGGTGAAGGTTGCAACCTCAGATCTTGGCGATGTCTACACGGTCGAGCTGAGCGAAGGCGAGGATGGCTGGTGGCTGATCGTCGAGAACGCAATACTCAGCGAGCAAGAGTTCGCCGCGTTGCCAGTGGCGCCAGGCAAGCGGTGATTGCCGCACAGCATCAAAAGGCCCGCTCGGTGCGAGCGGGCCTCTCAATCTCTGGTCAAACTATCAGCGCGGATTCGAACTCCGCAGATACTTGAAGAAATCGCTGTCGGGCGAGATTACGAAGGGCGTGCCCTGTTTGATCGCAGTCTCGTAGGCGATCAACGAGCGGTAGAAGGCGAAGAATTCAGCATCCTTGTTGTAGGCGGATGCGTAGATGCGGTTCCGCTCAGCATCGCCTTCACCCTTCGTCCGTTCGGCCTTTTGTTGCGCCTCAGCGACGATCACGCGCGCCTGCGCGTCAGCCTCCGCGGTGATCGAGGCGAACAAAGCCTCACCTTCCGCGTTATACTGGCTGATCTTCTGCTGAAGCTGCGATTTCATGCGCTCGTAGACGCGTTGTGAGTTGGCCTCGGGCAGGTCGGCCTGGCGGATGCGGACATCGATGATCTCGATCCCCAGCGTGTTCATCTGTGCCTGCAGGGCCGTGCGCACGCGCTGCATCAGGGTGGCGCGCTGGCCGGCGATGATGTCCGGCTGGCTTACCTTGCCAAGCTCGCCGCGCAAGGCAGCGGTGAAGCGCAGACCGAGCTGGGCCTCGCCATTGCCGCCGGCAGCGCGGAAATACTGCAGCGGGTTCTTGATGCGCCAACGCGCGATGGCGTCAACATTGAGGCGTTGCTGGTCCGCAGCGATAACTTCGGCGGCGTCGAGATCGTAGCCCTGATTGCGCTTCTCGTAGAACCGCACATCGTCGACCAGCGGGATCTTGAGATGAAGGCCGGCCTCGTAGTTGGGCAGCTCGCTCTTCTCGGTCGCATTGACCGTGTACTGGGCGGAGCCGACGCGGATGACGATGGCCTGCTTGTCGACAGGCACAATGTAGAGCGCATTTGCAAGGACGACGAGCGCGATGGCTGCGACGATCCCGGCGATGACGAGTGTGCGTTGTTGCATGGCTATTGTCCCGTCGGAGCCGGCTGGCGGCCGCGCAGCACGTCAAGTGGAATGACCGGGACTGCGCCCGACTTGTTGTCTAGGATCACATTGTCGGTACGGCCCAAAACCTTCTCCATGGTCTCGAGGAACATGCGTTCCCGCGTGACACGCGGCGCTGAGCGGTACTCGTAATAAATGAGGTTAAAGCGATCGGCCTCGCCGCGCGCCGTGGCGACGGTCGCGGTCTTGTAGCCCTCGGCTTCCTGGAGCAGCGCGCGAGCGCGGCCCTCTGCCTCGGGGACTACCTTGTTGCGATAGGCGACGGCATCGGCTTCGCGCTTGGCCTTGTTCTGCTCGGCGCCAGAGACCTGGCGCTGCACTTCGGCGACTTCGTCCGGCGCGGTGGCCTTGCCGATGGCGATCGAAATGATCTCGACGCCCGAGTCGTAGGAGTTAAGCGTCTGCTGCATCAGCGCGCGCACGCGGCTCTCGACGCCGGTACGGTCTCCCGTTGTGATTGGCTCGAAGGCCGACGTGCCGACGATCTCGCGCATCGCGCTTTCGCCGATCTGCTCGATCAGAACGTTGCGGTCGTTCTGCTCGTCGACAATGTTGAACAGGTATTTGCGCGGATCAAAGATGCGCCAGTTTATGACGAAGCCGATGTCGACGATGTTTTCGTCGCCAGTCAGCATGAGGTTTGGTTCGTTCTCGCCGCCGATCGGCGTGCGCTTTTCGGTGTTTACCTCGACGATGTAGTGCTGCTCGATGGGGCTCGGCAGGCGTACCCGGAAGCCCGGGTCCTCGAAGCGGGCGAACGTGCCGAAACGGAGCACTACGGCGCGCTGGCGTTCATCGACCTGGTAGATGCCGGTGAAGACCCAGCCGACGATCGCGATCACCAGCAGAATGACGATGCCGGTAACGCCAAAGCCGCGGCCGCGTCCTGGGCTGCCGCCGCCCGAACCGGCGCCATTGCCACCGCCCTTGCGGCGAAACCGCTCCTGCATCCGCCGCAGCGTTTCCTCAAGGTCGGGACGGTCCTTGGACCCGCCGCCGCCCGGAGGGGGCTTCTGGCCTCCGGGTTTGCCCCAGGGGCTGTCGCCGCCGCCGCCGCCGGAACCGCCGCCCCAGGGACCGCCGCCGCCCTTGTTATCATTCCAGGGCATCGGCCCTCCTTGTGAGCATTGTCAGGATGATTTCTGTCGTATGGTAGTTGAGCGCGCATTAAAGCCGCTTCAAGGCCGGCCAATAAGCCAGTTTCCCCTGTAGCGCGACTGTATTTCCGGGTCGGGCGCCATGGTTTTTCCTGCCGGGGACTTGGCCTGCGGCGGCTGGCCGGCGAATGGCGGCCTTCTTGCAGCCAAACCGGGCATGTTGGCCAACCCATCAACCATGAATCACCAGACTGCCCCGCTGCCGGCGGACGCCTCCGTGGTCGTCGTGATCGCGGCCTGGCGGGCGGCCGCGACGATCAGGCGCGCGGTCACAAGTGCGTTGGCACAAGCAGAAACTGCCGAAGTGATCGTCGTCGACGACGCCTCGGGCGATGAGGGCGCGACGCTGGCGGCGGCGCGGGCGGCCGATGACAGGTCGGGCCGGCTCACTGTGATGGCGCTCGACCGCAACTGCGGCCCTGCGGCGGCGCGCAACGCAGCGATCCGGGCGAGCCGTTCGCCCTGGATCTGCGTTCTCGATTCCGACGACTACATGCAGCCCGGCCGGCTTGGCGCCCTGCTGACGCTGGCTGACCAGGGATATGACCTCATTGCCGACGATCTCCTGCAGACACCCGCCGGCCAGCCTGTGTCAGCGGGTAAACCGCTGTGGTTTCGCGAAGAGGCGAGGCCCTTCGATGTGGCGTTCGATGTCTTTGTCGACAGCAATGTGATCAAGGCGTCACGGCCGCGACGTGAGATGGGATTCCTCAAACCCCTGATGCGCCGGGCATTCCTCGAGGCGCACGGCCTCGCCTATGACAACGGCATGCGGCTGGGTGAGGATTTCGATCTCTACGCCCGCGCGCTAAGCGCAGGGGCCCGGATGCGGCTCATTCCCTGGGCGGGCTATGTCAGCGTCATGCGGGGTGACTCGCTGTCGCTAAGGCATGGCCGCGAGGACCTTGCCGCTATCGAGGCCGCCGACAATCGCCTGCTCGCTTCCGGCAGGCTTTCGCCTGGCGATGTAGCGGCCGTGAAGCGGCACCGCTTCACCAACCGCTCGCGCCTTACCTGGATCGATTTCATGGCAGCGCTGAAGGCTGGCCGGCTGCATGCCGCGCTTGGCGTCGTGCTGCGCGATGTGCGGCAGGCGCCGTATCTGCTGCGCGGTGTTGCGCGTATGGTGATGGGGCGTTTTGGCGGCGCACGAAAAGTCTGATAGCAGGTCGCCACGCCTTCCCTGCCATGGACCATTCATGCCTTCCCCCCTTGAAATCCAGGTCCGCTCCGCGCTCGACGGCGTCAAGGATCCTGTGACAGGCAAGGGCCTGGTCGCGTCGGGTCGCGTGAGCGGCCTCGTGGTGCGGGCTGACGGAAAAGTCGGCTTCGTCATCGAGACAGGCGCGGGCGAGGCGGATGAGCCCTTGCGGAAACTGGCCGAGACTGCCGCTGCGCGCGTGCCGGGCGTAAGCTTCGTCACCGCCGTGCTCACGGCCGAGGCGGCGACCGGCGCGCGCGCCGTGCCTGCTGCAGCGCCGCCACGGGCGTCGATTGCCCCGCCTGCAGCACCTGCGCAGGCGGCGCGGCCTGCGCGCGGCGTTGTTGCGGTGGCCTCGGCCAAGGGTGGCGTCGGCAAATCGACCGTGGCCGTCAACCTCGCTGTGGCGGCGGCGCGCAGCGGGCTTCGTGTTGGGCTGTTGGACGCGGACGTGTTCGGTCCGTCCCTGCCGACCATGCTGGGCACGGTGGGTGAAAAGCCCGACGTGAAGGGCAAACGCATGCAGCCGGTTATGGCTCACGGGCTTGCGACCATGTCGATCGGCTATCTCGTCGACCCCGACCAGGCCGTGGTCTGGCGCGGGCCGATGGTGATGTCGGCAGTGAGCCAGCTGATCTCTGACACCGACTGGGGAAATCTCGACCTCTTGTTCATCGATACACCGCCGGGCACGGGTGAGGTACAGCTGACGCTGGTGCAGAAACTGCCGCTGGACGGCGCGGTGATTGTTTCGACACCACAGGAAGTGGCGCTGGCGGATGTACGGCGCGGCGTCGGCATGTTCCGCAAGACAGCTGTGCCGGTCCTCGGCGTGATCGAGAACATGGCCTGGTTCGAGCAACTCGACGGATCGCGCGCCTATATCTTTGGTCAGGGCGGGGCCGAGCGCACGGCGACCGAACTCGGCGTGCCCTTCCTCGGCGCGCTGCCTATTCTCCCGGCCCTGCGTGAAGGCGGCGATGCGGGTGTGCCTGCTGCAACCGGCGCCTCAAGCGCAGCCGAAGCCTTCAGTCTCCTTGCTGATGCGGTCAACGAGGCGCTTGGCGCCGCGCCGAACAGGCCAGCGCCGCGGATCGTGTTCGAGTAGAGGCGAACGCAAGGCGCTGAGACCCGGATGTTGATTGCGATCCCGGATCAGCCGTTCGCGCTTTCCACTGTGAGCCTCGGTTCTTCGCCCGTCTGATTTGGAAAGGGGGCGGATACTGTGCATGGTGCGGCGCCCCGCCATTGGAGTACGATGCCCGAGGATAGGATAAATTGCTGCCAGCCGAACGCGCCGAATTTGATGAGGCCGTGAATCGTCTTCTAGAGGCGGCGGTTGAAGTGCGTGGAGAGGCTCGTCGATAGTCTGAAAAGAACCAATCGCCGTTCCATTGGCGCATCGACGCGTGACAAGACGCAGCACAGAACCACATCTTCTGTGCAATCACGACCTGCCACTGCGCGGTTTCCCTTTCGTCTGCGCGCTGCTTGAAAGCGCGCCGTTAACCTCTGTGACCGGGTCGTGTCGTGGTGAGCCACAGCTTAATTGCTGTCGGAGCGGATGAATCTCCTTGCGCTCGGCTACGCGTGACTTAACGTTTTGTTTACGACCAAAGCCGCGACGGCGCAGCGACATGCACGGCGCAGCTGGGAGTGGGAGGCGGTTGGCCCGTGGAGTGCATCTCTTAACGGGCAAGGACGGGAGTAGCGTATGGGCCACACGGTTCGACTGCGCGGCGCCTTCTGGCCCCAGGACCACTGGGGCCGCGTAACCAACGCAGCCATCGCGCGCGAACAGATTTCCCAACCTGCCCTGGAAGCGGGCGACGAAGCGGCCGACGCCGCACTGGAACGGTTCGGCGAGCATCTTCATTCGGTTTATCTTTCAGGCCCCGCCGCGCGCGGGCGGGCCGGGGGACTTGCCGTTTTCGTGCTTTTGCGGCTTGGCGCGGCGCATCATGCGCGCGCGGGCAGCGACAGCTGGGAAACGGCGCTAGCAGCGCTGCTGCGCCAGCGCCATCCGCGCGTCGGCCGTATCGCGATCGCCGTTTTTGCATGGAAGGACGTGTTCACCACGGACGGGGCTTTTTCTCCGGCGCGCTTCCGCCTTGCCGTCAACTCGGTGTGCATCGCGGGCCGCAACATGACCCGCATGCTGGCGCCGCAAAAGCTCGATGCTGCGGTGGTCAATGGGGACATTCTCGGCTTCCGTCCCCGGATGCTGAACGCCGCCGGTCGACTTGCCGCTGCACGCTCCCCGGAGCGGGTGCGCGCCGCCGCCATGGATGCCGGGCATGCCGTGCTGGCGGCGGGCTATTCGCTGGTTGTGGAGCGCGAGCAGCTTTACACCGAGGACGTCGATCTGCGGCGCGATCTCTTCACACTCAACTATCCCAACCGCACCCGCGATATGGCGCTGGCCTACACGATGGCGACGCGGCCATCGCCAGATGCGATGAAGGCGCTGGTGTTCATCGACGGCGCCTGCCGCTGGATGACGCCGATGACGGATGCGTGGCTCAACGCCAACAACCCCCAGCGGGCCGAGCGGCTGAAGGCGTGACGCCCTGCGCGGGTCGGGGAGTCGGCAATCGGCATTAGGTAGCCAGGTCCGTGCGATCGCGCGCGGCTAGTCCCTGCTATCTCGCTTCGCTTTCAGCCTGCCATGTGCATCCATCTCCGCGCCACAGCCATGGCAGGTGAAGCCACCCCACATGATCTGTCCCAGCGTGCGCGGTACGCCCGTCCGCTGCTGCTCGCGACCGCGGGTCGGGCACTTCACCGGCTTGCGCGACATGGCGAGCATCAGTAGCACGGCCGCGGTGCCGATCGCGCCAGCCAGCATGCCAACGGTTGTGCTGTCCATGGGCCATCTGCCTCCAGCTCATAAGAGGATGAGGCCTGCGAAGGCTTGCGTCCATCTCAATCGGGTTGCAGTAGACCGGGCTTGCCTGCATGCCTATCAGACACAAAGACGGTGGGAGGCCGGCATGAAGGATCGTCTGCTCGCAGGGATCGGCGCGCTTGCGCTGGCCGGTTGCGCTGGCCTTGCCGAGGCACCGGTTACCGGGGTAGCCGCCGGCGCGAAAACGCCCTCGGCCTTCACCCGCGCCATCCACGATGCTGTGCGCGCCGAGCGCAATTTCGCGGACACGCGCGACTTCGACTTCGCGGCGCGGGGCTTCATCGCCACGCGCAAGGAACCGATGATCACAACCGCATCCGGGCAGCCGGTATGGAATCTAGCGGCGTTCGATTTCCTCCAGCAGGCGACATCCGAGACCGTCAACCCGAGCCTGTGGCGGCAGGGCCAGCTGATGGCGAAGCACGGCCTCTTCCAGGTAAGCGACCGCATCTGGCAGGTGCGCGGCTTCGATCTTGCCAACATCACCTTCGTCAAGGGCGTCCAGGGCTGGATCGTGATCGACACGCTGGGCTCGAACGAGACGGCGAAGGCGGCGCTCGAGCTCGCGAACGAGCATCTCGGCGCGAGGCCTGTCGGCGCCGTGATCTACACCCATTCGCACACCGACCATTTCGGGGGAACGGCAGGCCTTGTGGAGCTGGCCGACGTGCGCGCCGGCAAGGTGCAGGTGATTGCGCCCGAAGGCTTTCTCGAAGCGGCGGTGGGCGAGAATGTGATCGCAGGGCCGGCGATGCAGCGGCGCGCGATGTACCAGTTCGGCATGCCGCTGCCCAAGGGCGCGGACGGGCTGGTCAACGCCGGCATCGGGCCCGGGCTGTCGACGGGGACATCGTCGCTCATTCCGCCGACGCGGGAGATCGGCGCAACCGGCGAGACGCTTACGATCGATGGCGTGAAGATGGTGTTCCAGTTCACGCCTGGCACGGAAGCGCCGGCGGAGATGAACATCCACTTCCCCGACTGGAAAATCGTCGACATGGCGGAGAACGCCAACGCGACCCAGCACAACATCCTCACTCCGCGCGGCGCCGTGGTGCGCGATGCGAAGGTGTGGGCGGAGGGACTGACAGACGCGCTGCGGCTGTTTGGCGACAGCGAGATCCTGATCGCCAGCCATGGCTGGCCGCGTTTCGGCAATGCCGAGGTTCGCGACTATCTCGGCAAGCATCGCGATGCCTACGCCTACCTGCACGACCAGACCGTGCGGCTGATGAACAAGGGGCTCAATGGCGACGAGATCGCAGCGCGGTTGAAATTGCCGCCCGAGCTCGACCGCGAATGGTATGACCGGCCCTATTACGGCTCGCTCAGTTTCAACAGCCGCGCGGTCTACCAGTTCTACATGGGCTGGTATGACGCCAATCCGTCCAACCTTGCGCCAATGCCGCCGGTCGACACGGGCCGACGGTATGTTGCGGCGATGGGCGGGGCTGCGCGCGTGAAGCAGATGGCGCGCGAAGCGTTTGACGCGGGCGAGTATTCCTGGGCGGCGGAACTGCTCAACCATCTCGTTATGGCGGATGGCGACGCCGAGGCGAAGGACCTGCTGGCGCGCAGTTACGACCAGCTGGGATGGCAGGCGGAGCCCTCGACCTGGCGCAACATCTATCTCACCGGCGCGAAAGAGCTGCGCGAGGGCGTGGGCGCGCCGCGCGCGAATCCGGCCTCGCAGATGGCGGCGCTGGCCAACCTGCCGCTTGGCTCGCTGATGGACCTGCTGGCCGTGCGGCTCGATCCGGAGAAGGCGGCGGGACAGACGCTGAAGCTCGCCTTCGTGCTGAGCGACACCGATGAGCGCAGTTATGTCTCAATTGCCAATGGCGTTCTCGTGCATGAGGAGATCCTCGCGCCCGAACCGGTGGACGCCACGCTGACGGCCAGCCGAGCGGATTTTCTCGGCGCGGTGTTTGGCGGCCAGCCCCTGCCTCCAAAGATCACCAGCGGCGCTGCGAAGCTGGAGGGAAGTCCACAGGCGCTGCTCAAGCTCGGCCAGTGGATGGACGCACCTAACCCGGTGTTTCCGATCGTGACGCGTTAGATCGCTGAAGGGCGGACGACTTGGACATCTACGACGCGAAATTCGTCAAGGGCGTCTTCGACAGGTGCTCAGAGAGATACATCGCCTTCAGCTATGCATGCTCGTTTGGCTTCACCGAACGCTGGCGACGTCAATGTGTTGCCCACATGCCGGCGCCAACCTCCCCTTCTCCGACCGGCTATGATCGGATGGCGGGAACCGGCGAAGTGTGGCCGCACCTGCTCAAGCGCTGGCCTGGCCTTGGAGGGATCACGGCGGTGGACATCTCCGCTGGAATGCACAAGCGAGCGATGAAACGCCTACACGCGAATCGTGCTCATCACATCCGGTTCATCGAGGACGACGTGCTGGAGAGCAAACTGCCCGACTCCAGCGCCGATTTTGTCGTGTCGACCTTTGGGCTCAAGACGTTCACCAGCGGGCAGCATGAACAACTGGCGAAGCTTATTGCACGCATTCTGAAACCGGGCGGCGTGTTCTCGCTGGTCGAGGCGTCTGATCCGCGCGGATGGATTTTTCGGCCGCTCTACCTCTTGCACCTCAAGGGCGTTCTACCGCTTGTCGAACGGCTCCTTCTGAAAGGCGCGCAGGATTTTGCGATGATAGGAAGGTACAGCACGAATTTCGGGAGCGCGGAGGCGTTCGCGCGGATGCTTCGCGCCGAGGGACTCGATGTCACCTACCGGCGATACTTCTTTGGATGTGCAACGGCCGTTGCAGGCCGGAAGCCATGAGAAGGGGCGAGCCGCACAACAAATTGGCGGCCCTGTCCGTCTGCCGGGACATGTGGCCGCCGAGGGTATGTGGCCGGTCTGGCGCCGGCTTCGGGGAGTTAGACGCCTAGTGCGCGCGCGTGCGCACTTGAGCGATCAGAGCAAGCTTCAGGGCGAGGATCAGCGCGCCCGCGAGTAGTCCCGTCATCGCCTCCTCCCTTGCCTCTGCGAGTCTGATGACACATACCTGCCAGATCGCTGCTGACAGCATAATGTCAGTAGGCGTTCTGTCGTGTTTGGGGGGGCGAAAACATGCGGAAAGCAGACCGTCTTTTCGAGATCATCCAGATCCTGCGACGCTCAAAAAAGCCTGTCACTGCGGAAGCGATGGCGGCCGAACTCGAGACTTCGAAGCGCTCCGTCTATCGCGACATCGCCGCGCTTCTGTCTCAGCGCGTTCCAATTCGCGGCGAGGCCGGCATCGGCTATGTGCTCGACAAGGGCCTCGACATGCCGCCGCTCATGCTGACCAGCGACGAGATCGAGGCGGCCGTTCTTGGCGCGCAGTGGGTGATCAACAGGGGCGATCCGCAGCTGGCGCGCGCCGCGCAGGACCTCTTGGCCAAGATCGAGGCGAGCATTCCAGAACGCCTGCGCCCCTATATCGAGGACCCGGCGCATCGCGTCGTGCCGGCGTGGGATCGAAAGGCGGACATGATCGACCTCGGCCTGGTGCGGGGTGCGATCAACGGCTCGCGGAAGATGCTGCTGGATTATCGCGATGGCGAGGGACGCGCGACTAAGCGTGTGATCTGGCCGATTCTGCTTGGCTATTACGAGACGACGCGCATCATCTGCGCCTGGTGCGAGACGCAGAAGGATTTCCGCTCCTTCCGATCGGACCGCGTGCTTGCGGCGAGCGTGCTGGATGAGCGCTTTCCCGAACGCCCGTCATCACTGCGCGTGAAATGGCGCAAAGCGATGGAGGCCGAGTGGAAGCGGCGCAAGGCTGAAATGGCGCGCGAAGCCGGGGACGCCGCGTAGGCACGGACCGCGCTGCAAGCGACCCGCCCCGCCTCAACGCGACAAGGGCCATCATGGAACCGCAAAGCGAAAGAAAAAGCGCCGGCCTCGGGAAGAGGCCGGCGCAAGGACCAATCGCGGGAGCACCGCCATTGGGGAACCGAATAGACTAGAACCGGATCTGCAGTTCCGCGCCGAAGGTGCGTGGCGGACGATAGGTCTCCGTGATGGTGAGGCAGTCCTGCGGCAGGAAGCCCGTGAAGTTGGAGAAGTTGATGGTCGTATTCGCACTCGCTCCGCACAGTTCCGGGTTGCGCACGTCGCGCTGACCGTTCGCGATGCGGCGACCGCCGCCACGGCTGTCGTACTGGATCTCGTCCATGAGGTTGCGGACGAAACCGATCACCGTGAACATGCCGTCAGCGCTGGTCCAGCTCAGGCGGGCGTCGACCTGGTCCCATTGCGGGATCTTGGTCGCCCACATGTTGAAGATGTTGCTGTAGCCGACATCCTGCCAGAAGTAGCTGGCCGAAGCATCGAGCGTAGATCCATCCTCGAAGTCCCAGGTGTACGTGCCGTTGAGCGCAATCTTGTTCTTCGGGCTGAAGGGCAAGATGTTGCCATTCAGGTTCTGACCCTGCTGGCGTGAGCAGTTGGGTGCGCCGACGGGAGCTGCGGCGTTTGTCCCGCCATCAGCCGGATTGCAGGTCGCCGCACGCGCAGGCGTATGAGCGATTGGCGCACCCTGCGGGTTGGCACCCGGATCGAAGGCGAACGGGTCGAGGCCGTTCACCAGTGACGGAGAATCGCCGATTTCCGGGTTGGTGTAGCCGTAGTTGAAGAGGAAACGCAGATTGTCGGTGGGATACCAGATGGTCTCCAGTTCGAAGCCTGTTGTCTCAACCTTGGGCAGGTTGAGGTAGGCGACGTAGGCCGGATTGCGGACGCCGGTAACCGGATCAGGTTCGGGAACAATCGTGTTCGAGACCTGGTACCCTTGGTAGTCGTAATAGAACAGTGTCGCGTTTGTAGTGAGGTTCCAGTCGGTCCATTCGCGCTTGAAGCCAAGTTCGAAGGCGTCAACGAGTTCCTTATCCGTGTAGGGCGTCGCCGTCAGGTTGCAGTTGGTGTCGGCGCAGCCAAGACCGCCGGGCTTATACCCACGGTTATACTTGCCGTAGATCAACGTGTCGTCGTCAGGCGTCCAGTCGACGCCAAGAACGCCCGTGACCTCCTCCCATTCAGCCGCCAGCTGACGCTTGGCAACGCCTGTCACTGGATCAATGAAGATACCGAACTGGCGCTTGTCGGCGCAGTTGGCGGTGTTCTCAGGTGTGTTGCCGACAATGCCCTTCCCAGGCAGACCGCAAGGGTGGGTGGCGCTGATTGTCGTTGGGTCCGGTCCGCCAAAGAAGGCATTCGTCCCATCAACCCGCGGGGCCCCAAGCGCATAGTGCGAGATGAAGCGAACCGCGTCAGAGCCACGCATGATGTCAGTCGACCAGCGCAGACCCGCGGTAAGTTTCCACTGATCGTTGAGCTGGTAGTCGGTCTGCAGGAAGGCACCGTAGGCGTTGTTGTTGCCGGTGTTGTTCGAGAAGTACCAGAGATCGCCGCCAAGCGGCGCACCGGAGTACGCGTTACGGCCGCCACTCGGGAGATCCTGAGCGGCAGGCAGGAACGTCGGGAAAGTGAGGATCGTGGCGCCAGGCGTTCCCTTGATGGCCGGGGATGAGTCCACGTAGATCGGCTGGCTGTAGTTTTCCTGGTAGGCGTAAAGACCCGCGACCCACTGCAGCGGTCCTTCGTCCGTCGAGATCACGTTGATCTCGTTGGAGAACCAAGCGCGGTTTTCGTTGTAGTCGGTGCGGCGGGCGACCGACAGCGGAGTGCCTGCAGGCAGGCCGCCGAGCGGGAACGGCACGCTGAACTGCGAAACCGGGCCGCCATCGTTATCGATCTGCAGATTGTAATGATACCAGACATAGCCTCCGAGATATTTGATGTCGAATCCATCGGCGTGATAAATCGCCTCCAACGCCGTTTCCGTCGTCGGATAGAGGTCGGTGAACTGCTGGAAGTCGGCATTGAACAGTAGCTGCTGGCTCTGGCCCGCGTTCGGGTTGGTCCTCTGGTTACCCGTCATGCGGACGTTGCCAGCGACCGGGCTGAATCCGAAGAAGCTGTTGATGTTGGCGCCGCCGGGGGCTCCGAACAGGCGCGTGTCGTAGGGCTCTGAGCTACCAGCCGACGTACGTCCGCCGGGGGCCCCGACACGATACCATGAGAGCGTACCATACTTGGCCCACAGGTCGATACGATCGCCGATGTCGGCCTCGAGTTGAACCTCGACATAGGTGTCATCCTTGCGGCCGGCCTCAGTATCGCCCGTCGCAACGTTGGTGAGGAAGCCTTCGCCCTGGAAGTTGCGAGCGCCGGCGACGCGATAGCGCAACCAGTCCGTGATCGGGCCGGAAACAGAGGCTTCGGCCTTCAGCACGTCATAATCGCCGAAGCCAAGGTTCATCTGCCCTTCGAGTTCTTCAGTCGGGCGCTTCGAGACGAGGTTAAGCGCGCCACCGATGGAGTCGCGGCCGTAGAGCGTGCCCTGCGGCCCGCGCACGACCTCGACACGTTCCACGAAGATCGGTTCGCGCGCCGCCGGAATAGCCGAGGAGTAGTACACGCCGTCGACATAGTTCGAGATACCGGAGCGGATGCCGAAGTTGTTCGATGTGCGCGTCACGCCGCGCATACCGAGGCGGTCGTTTGATGTTGAGTAGCTGAGACCCGGTGCGAAGTTGGTATAGTCCTGCACCGTGGTGAGGCCGATCTCGTCGCGCAGTTCATCGGTGATGGCGGTGACGGCAACGGCGATGTCCTGGACGGTTTCTTCCCGCTTGAAGGCGGTAACGACGACCACGTCGCGGTCGCGCTCCTGATCAGCAGCGGGTTGCGGAGAGGATTGCGGCCCCCCTTCCGTGTTCTGCGCCA
>JBEAMJ010000020.1:0-26808 GCA_041166025.1 Pseudomonadota bacterium
ATAATCCACGCGACCGCAACCAGCCAAGGCGGTAGAGTACCAGACGCGGGATCGACGGCACGGTTAACGACGATCAATGCCGCCATAGCTGCGGCGTCCACAACCCGCTGGATCAACCAGACCAGCAGCCTCGACGCGACGCGGCCCGCAAATCCCATGAAAATCTCCCCGCTGTGACCACGATACACGCCGAAAGAGGTCGCGACAGCGGCTTTCCCCCCGCTCCGAACCATAGCATCTAGGCGCACAAGACAAGCGAGAAGAAGAATGCCCGGAATATCGTCCGTCACCGTCTATTGCGGCTCCGCGCCCGGCTCAGACCCCGGCTATCTCAGGCTGGCGAGCAAGCTGGGCAAGGCGATCGCCGCGCGCGGCTGGCGCACGGTCTATGGCGGCGGAAATGTTGGGTTGATGGGCGCCGTCGCCACCGCGGCGCGTGACGCTGGCGGCCAGGTGCTCGGCGTCATGCCCCACTTCCTGCGCGAGCTCGAAGGCGTGCTCGACGGCATCGAGAACCGCTACACCGACAACATGCACCAGCGTAAGCAGGCTCTGCTCGACGAGGCCGACGGCCTGATCGTCCTGCCGGGCGGGATCGGCACGCTGGAAGAGGCCGTCGAGACGCTGAGCTGGGCCAAGCTCTCGCTCCATCGCAAGCCCATGGCCTTCCTCAGCGAGAACGACTACTGGGCGCCCTATTTCAAGCTGATCGACCACATGATCGAAGGTGGCTTCCTGCCCGATAGCTTCCGCGAGCTGATGGCCGACACGAACTCCCCCGAGGCTGCCCTCGACGCCCTGCACCAGCGCGCCATCGTGCTATAGGCGCCGCGCGCCAGCCCGGGCCGCCACACAATCGCGCGATCCCGGCTCGTGCTGCGGCAAAGTGGAAACTCTGGCGTATTGCAGGCTCACCCGCAGCCCTCTAGCTTGCCGCCACAGGCGCAGTCTGCGGTCAACGCCGCGAGCGCCCAGCCGTACAAGACAAGGCCGGAAAACCGGCCGCCTGAGGGGAGAGACTGTATGCGCGCCAACCTGATGTCGCAGGCGAGAATTGCGCTGGCCGTCGCCGCGCCTGCCCTCCTGCTCGGCCTGAACGCCTGCACAAACCCACCCTCTGGCTCGATCGAAAACGCCACCGCTGCCAACCCGATGGGCGCAGCCGCAGTGACGGCGGAACGCCTGATCAACGCCGACCGCGAACCTGGCTCCTGGCTCTCCACGGGCCGCGACTACGGCGAACAGCGCTTCAGCCCGCTCGACCAGATCAACGAAACCAACGTTTCTCAGCTTGGCCTTGCCTGGTATGCGGACATCGACACCGAGCGCGGCCAGGAGTCGACGCCGGTAGTCGTTGACGGCGTGATGTACCTCACCACGGCATGGTCGATGGTGAAGGCCTACGACATCCGCACCGGTTCGCTTGTCTGGGCCTATGATCCGAAGATCGACCGCGCCAAGGGCGCAGACGCCTGCTGCGACGTCGTCAATCGCGGCGTCGCCGTCTGGAACGGCAAGGTCTATGTCGGCCTGCTCGATGGCCGGCTCGTCGCCTTGAACGGCAAGACGGGCGCAGTCGTCTGGGAGAAGCAAACCACCGACACTTCGCTCCCTTACACGATCACGGGCGTCCCACGCATTGTGAAGGGCAAGGTCATCATCGGCAATGGCGGCGCCGAGTATCGCGTGCGCGGCTATGTCACCGCTTACGATGCAGAGACCGGTGAGCAGGCCTGGCGCTGGTACTCCGTGCCCGGCGATCCCGCCAAGCCGCAGGAACAGCCAGAACTCGCCTCGATCGCGCTTCCCACATGGAAAGGCGAATGGTGGAAGCTCGGCGGTGGCGGCACACTCTGGGACGGCATGGCCTACGACGCCGAACTCGACACCATCTATGTCGGAACCGGCAATGGCACGCCATGGAATCAGAAGTTCCGTTCGCCCGGCGGCGGCGACAACCTCTTCCTGTCATCCATCGTCGCACTCGATCCGAACACCGGAAAATACAAATGGCACTATCAGACCACGCCCGGCGAAACCTGGGACTACACCGCCACGCAGCCGATCATGGTCGCCGATCTCAACTATAAGGAAGGCAAGCGCCGCGTCGTAATGCAGGCGCCGAAAAACGGCTTCTTCTACGTGCTCGATGCCAAGACTGGTCAGCTGATCAGCGCCGAGAAATTCGCTCCCCTGACATGGGCCACCCATGTCGACATGAAGACCGGACGCCCGGTCGAAGTCCCCGAAGCGCGTTTCGACATCACGGGCATTCCAGCGGTCGTTGCGCCGGCAGCTCTCGGTATGCACAACTGGCATCCGATGGCCTTCAGCCCGGAGACGGGCTACGTCTACTTGCCCGTCCACGTCTCCTCGTCCACTTACGCCACACCCGACAGATTCGAGGTCAATCTCAACGGCTGGAACACCGGCATCGGCTTTAACGCCGCCTCCGGCGTCACGCCCGTCATCGCCACCGGCAAGGCGCCCACAACAGAGGCCTATCTCATCGCGTGGGATCCCATCGCCGCAAAGGAAGTCTGGCGCGTGCCCAACACGGATCCGCGCGGCGGCACAGGCGTCCTCGCAACCTCCGGTAATCTGGTTTTCTCCGGCAACCACGCCGGCGAGTTCAATGCCTACGACGCACGGACCGGCAAGAAGCTCTGGACCGCGCCGACGCAGGCCAAGGTCGTCGCTGCACCCTCGACCTTCACCGTCGATGGCCAGCAGCAGGTGGCGATCCTCGTCGGCGCCCGCGGCCTTCCCGTCGGCCAGAAGCGCACGGTGCCGTCGAGCGCCAATAACTCCCGCATTCTCGTTTACCGCATCGGCGGCAGCGCAACCTTGCCTGCCGAAATGCCGGCGACCACGGCTTCGGGCAAACCGGTCACGGTGAAGATCGATCCGCCGCTGCTGACGGCGTCGAACGAAACGGTGGCGTCCGGGGAAATGCTTTACGGCGCAAACTGCGCCGTCTGCCATGGACAGGCGGCCGTGCCCGCGGCCGGCTCGATCGCGCCGGATCTGCGTTACTCGGCTCTTCTGCCGGCGCGCGGCCAGTGGAACGGCGCGGTCCGCGAGGGCGATCGCGCCCAGCGCGGCATGCCGGGCTTCAAGGCTACGCTGACCGAGGAGCAGACCGACGCAATCCTCGCCTACGTCATCAAGCGCGCCAACGACGAGAAAGCCACTCAGCAGGCCGCCGCGCAGTAGTCGCACACGAGCGTATGCATCCTGTGCGGAAAAGCAGCCAGCCTGCACCCGAAGACGCGCGCGATGCTGGGGAGTGTCATTGCCCGGTATTGCAGGATAGCGAAGAGGCGTCGCACGCGATCTCGGCCACCTGCGTGCGGACGTTGGCGACTAAAGGGGCTTGAAGTCGGCGGGGGGAGGGCGTGGCGCGCGCACGATCGCGCCCACGACACCACCCCGCACCGCATCATTCGGAGTGGGCGGTCTCCCCGCGATCCGACCTTTGCTGAACGCGGCGCTGTTGATGTGCGAGAGCCTCGTGCAAGCCGCCGCGACAACTGCTGGGATGATCCTCTGCCGCCGACCCCCTGGTCGGCGCCGACAGGCGACGCACGCGGGCCTTCCCAAGGCGATCTCCGGTCCTAGCAGCACGGAACCTTCCGGACCGCCCGAGCCTCGCCCCAACCGCTGCGCTGAACCACACGAAATCCTTCCTCCCACGGCGAGGGGGAGACGGAATGCGCACGTCAGTCGCCACATGCCCAAGCAGGTGAGGGTCTCCCGCCACATTCCCTGGCTGCGTCCTCACGCCCGGAGTTGACCCGGGCGCACACCCAACCGACACGCAACTCCAGCCCCACGCCGGAGGGATCGCATCGGCACGCCTACACCCTCCTCCACAAACCCGCTACCATCCGCAGCGATGCGCGACCCGGTGCTCTTTCCTTTCTACAACGACCTGTCGAGCCTTCCCGGCGTCGGACCGAAAATGCGCCCGGTCCTGTCGCGCCTCATCGGCGGCGAGACCTGGCTCGACCTCATCTTCCACTTGCCTGTCAGCTGGATCGACCGCCGCAACCGCGCCAGCATCGCCGACGTCGAAATTGGCGAGATCGCCACGGTCACGGGAACTGTCGACAAGCTCGATCACGCCCGCTCCAAACTTCCTGCCCGCGTCCGCCTGCGCGACGACAGCGGCGTCATCATCCTCGCCTACTTCCACGCCAACCGCCAATGGCTCGAGAAGACGTTCGAGATCGGGAAGGTCATCATCGCCTCCGGCAAGATCGGCGATTTCCAGGGCGGCCGCCAGATCGTCCATCCCGATCACGTGCTGAGCCCTGAGAAGGACGATGAACTCCCGGAAGTCGAACCCGTCTATCCGATGACGGCGAGCATCACGCCGAAACAGATCCGCAAGTTCATGGCCGCCGCCCTCGCCGGACTTCCCGATCTAGACGAGTGGATCGACCCGCATCTGATGAAACGCAACGCCTGGCCCGGCTTCAAGCAGGCGCTGCTCCGCCTCCACCAGCCCAAGGTCTATGACCTCGATGGTTTCGGGATCGCCCGCCAGCGCCTCGCCTACGACGAAGCCCTCGCCCGCGAAATGGCGATGGGTCAGGCCCGCCTCGCCCGGGAGCGGCGCCACGCCCGCGCCATCCCCCGCGCCCTGGGTGTCGAACGACAGATCATCGAAGCCTTGCCCTTCAAGCCGACGCGCGCGCAGCTGAACGCTTACCAGGACGTGGCAAGAGATCTCGGTCGCCCCGCACCCATGCGCCGGATGATCCAGGGCGACGTCGGCTCCGGCAAGACGCTGGTCGCAGCCCTCGCCGCGGCGCAAATTGCAGCTGATGGCGGCGTCACGGCCCTGATGTCGCCCACGGAAATTCTTGCGCGCCAGCAGGCCGACGCCATCGGCAAATTCCTCGCGCCAGTCGGCATCCGCGTCGCCGCCCTCACCGGGCGGGACAAGGGCGCCGCCCGGGTAGCCCTTCTCGACGACATTCACGCCGGAAGGATCCAGGTCCTCTCCGGCACGCAGGCGCTCTACCAATCTGACGTCGACCTGCCCGAACTCTCCCTCGTCGTCATCGACGAGCAGCATCGCTTCGGCGTCGCCGATCGGCTGAGGCTCTCCGCAAAGGGCGCCTCTCCCCACATGCTGGTGATGAGCGCCACCCCGATCCCGCGCACGATGGCGCATGCTGTCCACGGCGATCTTGACATCTCGATCATCGCTGAAAAGCCCGCCAACCGGCAGGATGTCGTCACCGCCGCGGTTCCCGACACGCGGATAGACGATGTCATTCAGGCGGTCGCCCGCGCCGTCGATCGCGGCGAGCGCGCCTTCTGGATCTGCCCGGCGGTGGATTCCGAAGACGCCGGCGACGCCTCCGCCATCGCCCGCCGCAATGTGCTCGCTGACTCTATCCGCGCTTCTGTCGAACTCGTGCACGGCCGAATGCCGGCCCAGGATCGCGAGGCGGCTCTGGAAAAACTTCGCACTGGCGAGGCGCCCATCCTCGTAGCGACAACGGTCATCGAGGTCGGCGTCGATGTCCCCGAAGCTACCATCATGGTGATCGAGCATGCCGAGAAGTTCGGCCTCGCGCAGCTGCACCAGTTGCGCGGTCGCGTCGGTCGCGGCGACAAGCCCTCCAGCTGTCTCCTGCTCTACCAGGCCCCGCTGACCGAGAGCGGCAAAGAGCGGCTCGACATCCTGCGCAAGACAACGGACGGTTTCGAGATCGCGGAAGCCGATTTCCGCCTGCGCGGCCCGGGCGATCTCCTCGGCTTGCGTCAATCGGGCCTACCGACTTTCCGCGTACTCGACCTCGCGCGCGACGCCAACCTGATCGCAACGGCGCGGGCGGACGCAAAGTCTATGCTGATGGCCGATCCGACGCTCGCCGGCCCACGCGGCGTCGCTTCACGCCGGACACGCGATCTCTTTGCCCCGCGCATTGCGGAGGTCGTTGCCGAGGCCGATTAGCTATTTGCCGATGGGGTCTTTCGTGAGCTGCGCCTCCACCTGCTCGCTCGACCGGATGCCAAACGAGATCACCAGCTTGGCGGCCTTCTCCACCGGCATGTCGAGCGGACGGATCCGTTCGGGCGACACAAACACCAGCTGCCCCATCGCCGGATTGGGTGAGGACGGCACAAGAACCCCCACGACATTCGGCGTCTGGGTGAGGATTTCTGCATCAGGCGTGCGGCTGGTGATGAAGCCGATCACCCACAGGCCCTTGCCGGGATATTCGACGAGCACAGCTTCCTTGAACGAGGACGCGTCATTCGAGGCGATGGTTTCAACGACCTGCTTCAGGATCGAGTAGATCGACCGCACCAGCGGCACGCGCGCCAGCAACAACTCTCCAAGCCGGAGCGCCTGCCGCCCCACGAGGTTGGTCACCAGCGCGCCGAGCAGGGTGAGGAAGATCACCGCCGTGATTATGCCGAGCCCCGGCAGCTCAAGGCCAAGATAGGTCTCCGGATTCCACGCCAGCGGGATCAGCGGCACGATGTGTGTGTCGACAAGGCCGACGACGCTCCACATCAGCCAAACCGTGATCGCAAGCGGCGCCGCCACGACGATACCGGCGAAGAACCAGTTCCTCAGGCGCGTCAGCACGCCTCCAGACCTGCGAGCGGGATTTGGCGATGTGGGCTCATCCGGCATGATAACGCTCCGCCGGCATGTTGGCTTGATTCGCCTCCCTCACGGCCCCGGACGGTTCGTGATGGGATCAAATGTCCGCGGCGACCCGCGCCGTCACGATCTTGCCGGGATTGCGCGGCGGTTCGCCCTTGGGCAGCGCATCGACCGCCTCCATGCCGCTCACGACATTGCCCCAGACCGTGTACTTCCGGTCCAGGAAAGAGGCGTCGTCGAGGCAGATAAAGAACTGACTGTTAGCCGAGTTTGGATTGTTCGACCGGGCCATCGAACAGACGCCGCGCTGATGACTCACCTCATTGAACTCTGCGCGCAGGTCGTCCTTCTCCGAGCCGCCCATGCCCGAGCCGGTCGGATCACCGCCCTGCGCCATGAAGCCGTCGATCACGCGGTGGAACACAACGCCGTCATAGAAACCTTCGCGCGCCAGCTCCTTGATGCGTTCGACGTGCATGGGCGCCTTGGACGGCAGGAGTTCGATCGTCACCACGCCGGTGTCAAGCGTGAGGATCAGGGTGTTCTCTTTGTCTGCGCTCACTGGCCGGGCCTTTCGATGACGGTTTCGACGCGCGGCAAGTAGCATGCGTCGAACGGGTCGGATACCTTGATCTCGACCACCTTAGCCATGAATTCCGGTCCATCCGTCCGCCGCACGTAGACCGTTGGTTGCTTTGCCAGCGGCAGGTCCGCAACAACCACAGCCTTGGTCAGCACATCAGCCGTACCCGGCGGAAGAACGCCGTTCTCTTCTTCCCTGCCCGTCTTGATGCCGCGGATGGTGTCAACGCCCGAAACGCTCCAGCCCCAAGTCGTATACTTCGCGTCCAGCCCGTCAGGACCAACACGCGGCTGGCGCATCAGAAAGAACTGTGTTGTCGCGCTGTTGGGGTCATTCGTGCGCGCCATCGATGTAACGCCTGCACAGTGAAGCATCCAAGTCCGCGCTACCGGCGGCGCCGATATCATCGCCAGTTCGTCTGGTTGGCCTTGCACCAACACGCCGTCGAGATAGCCAAGCTTGTATCCGTCGGGCGTTGCGCCGATCCACGTGACCTTCTGCTTGGAGGGATCGCGCGCCCAGGTGAACTCCCCGCGCAGCGCCGGGTAGTCGGATTGAGGATACACGAGCGAGGAGTCCCCGCCCTGCGCCATGAAATCATCGATCACGCGATGGAAGGGCACCTTGTCGAAATGACCGGCCCGCGCGATCTTTTTGATCTGCGCCACATGCGCCGGCGCCACATCCGGCCGTAGCTCGATGAGTACATCCTGGCCGTTGATTGTCAGCTGTAGCAGGTTCTCAGGTGCGACTTTCCGCCAGTTGGCCGGATCGTCCGCGGGACCCGCCCACGCCGCTCCAGCAGCCAGCGAGGCCGCAAAAGCGGCCCCGATCAGCAGGTTCCGAAACATGCTCTACTTGCCCTTCTTGCCGCCGAACTTGGCGAGCAGTCGCGAATGGACCGCTGCAGGGACGAATAAATCCGCGTTTCCGCCGAGCCGCGCAATCTCTTTTACCAGTCGCGAAGAAACCGCCTGATGATGCGGGTCTGCCATCAGGAAGACGGTCTCGATCTGGTCGTTCATCTGCTGGTTCATGGCCACCATCTGGAACTCGTACTCGAAATCCGAGACGGCCCTGAGCCCGCGGATAATCATCTGGGCGCCGCACTCTTCGGCGAAATGCATCAGCAGGTTATCAAAAGGGCGCGCCTCGATTTCGACGCCGTTGGCCAACTTGCGCGCTTCGGCCATCACCATCTCGGTGCGCTCTTCCAGCGTGAACAGCGGCCCCTTGTCGCGGTTGATCGCGACGCCGATCACCAGCTTGTCAACCAGCTTCACGGCCCGGCCAATGATATCGAGATGGCCGTTGGTGATCGGATCGAACGTGCCCGGATAGAGTCCGATGCGCTTAACGGGTCGCCGGGCCAGCGCGGACCGCGCCGCCGCCGAACCGCTCACCGGGCGGGGTTCACCCGCCGCCCGTCTTTCCGGTCGTCTCGTCACCGCCCTGGTCCTCCAGTCTCTCCACAGAGACGACTCGCTCGCCGGCCGCCACACGCAGCACGCGAACCCCCTGCGTCGCGCGACCCGCGATGCGGATCTGATCGACAGCGCAACGTATCAACTGGCCCGCATCTGTCACCACCATGATTTCGTCGGCGGCGTCGACCGGGAAGGAAGCGACGAGCTTCTGGCCCTTGGACAGCTTGTGCGCGATCAGCCCTTTGCCGCCACGGCCCGTCCGCCTGTAGTCGAAGGCCGACGCGCGCTTGCCCATGCCTTCATCCGTGATCGTGAGGATGAACTGCTCGGCGATCGACAGTGCGTCGAAGCGATCGTCAGTCAGCTCTACGTCGCCATTAGTCTCGGCATCGGAGGCCGGTGTCGCCTCGCCATCATCGGCAGTCGAATCGTCCTCGACCTCCTCGACATTCTCGTCGCCCTCTGCGCGACGGGCAGCATTCTGCCGCTTGATGTAGGCGCGCGCTTCAGCCGGCGTCACATCGATCTTGCCCAGCACGCTCATGGCGATCAGCGCATCGCCGGCGCCCAGCTTTATGCCGCGTACCCCGGTCGAGGTGCGGCCCGTGAAGACGCGCACCTGCTCCACCGGGAAGCGTATGCACTGGCCCAGCGCCGTGGTCAGCAGCACATCGTCCTCGGGCGTGCAGATCTGCACGTCGACGATGGCGTCGGAGTCGTCCTCCAGCTTCATCGCGATCTTGCCGGCGCGGTTCACTGACAGGAAATCAGTCAGCAGGTTGCGTCGCACACCACCGGACTTGGTCGCGAACAGGATGTTGAACTTGGCGCGCTCGCCCTCGTCCTGTGGCAGCGGCATGACGGACGTGATCCGCTCGCCCTCCTTGAGTGGTAGTATGTTGACCAGGGCCTTGCCACGCGCATTCGGCGCGCCGAGCGGCAGGCGCCAGACCTTCTGCTTGTAGGCCATTCCCGTGGAGGAGAAGAACAGCAGCTCAGTGTGCGTATCGGCAGCGAACAGGCGTATGACGAAATCATCCTCCTTCGTCTCCATGCCGCCGCGGCCTTTGCCCCCGCGATTCTGCGTCCGATAGGCCGAGAGCGCCGTGCGCTTTACATAGCCGCCGTGGGTGACCATGACGACCATGTCTTCCTTCTCGATGAAGGCCTCGTCCTCGAGATCGAGATCGGCCTCGACGAATTCTGATCGACGCGGGACGCCGAATTTGTCGCGGATCTCTGACAATTCGCCCTTGATTATGTCGAGCACACGCGCACGCGAAGCGAGGATTGCAAGTAGGTCCTTGATCTTCTCCGCAAGGCCGGAGGCTTCCTTGCCGATCTCATCTCGCCCCAGATTGGTAAGGCGCGACAGCTGCAATGCCAGGATCGCCCGCGCCTGCTCGTCCGATAGGCGGATTTCGCCCTTGTCATTGAAAGCCGTGCGGCGGTCGGCAATGAGGCCGATGAGCGGCGCCATATCCATCGCCGGCCAAGCCCGTTCGAGCAGGGCAACGCGCGCCGCTTCCGGGTCCGAAGAATAGCGGATGATCCGGATGATTTCGTCGATGTTGGCGACCGCGAGCGCAAGGCCGATCAACACGTGCGCGCGATCGCGCGCCTTATTGAGTTCGAACTTGGTCCGCCGGGCCACGACGTCCTCGCGGAAGCGGATGAATGCCTGCAACATCGCGCGCAGCGACATCAGCTCTGGCCGTCCGCCATTGAGCGCCAGCATGTTGACCCCGAACGAGGTCTGCATTGGCGTCATGCGGAACAGGTTGTTGAGCACGATATCGGCTGACGAATCCCGCTTGATCTCGATCACGACCCGGATGCCGTTGCGGTCGCTCTCGTCCCGCATGTCCGAGATGCCCTCAATCTTTTTCTCTCGCACCAGCTCGGCGATCTTCTCGACCATCGTGGCCTTGTTCACCTGATAGGGAATCTCGGTGACGATGATCGCCTCGCGGCCGCCCTTCATCGTTTCCAGCTCGGTCTTCGCCCGCATGATCACCGAGCCGCGGCCAGTCATCATCCCATTGCGCGAGCCAGCGCGGCCAATAATCAGACCGCCTGTGGGAAAGTCCGGCCCGGGCACGATGTCGAGTAGCGCCAGGTCGTCGATCGCCGGATTCTCGATCAGCGCGATGGTCGCATCGATGATTTCGGTTAGGTTGTGCGGCGGCACGTTGGTCGCCATTCCGACGGCGATGCCGCCTGCGCCGTTGACCAGAAGGTTCGGGAATTTAGACGGCAGCACGGACGGCTCCTGGCGCGAGCCGTCATAGTTGTCCTCGAAATTGACAGTGTCCTTGTCAATGTCGTCGAGCATGTTGGCGGTGATCCGCGCCATGCGGCTTTCGGTGTAGCGCATCGCTGCAGGCGGATCGCCGTCAATCGAACCGAAATTGCCCTGCCCGTCGATCAGCTGCACCGACATGGAAAAGGGCTGCGCCATGCGCACCAGAGCATCATAGATCGACTGGTCGCCATGCGGGTGGTAGCGGCCGATCACGTCGCCGACGATGTTGGCCGACTTCCGGAACGCCTTGTCATGGGTGTAGCCCCCTTCATAGGCCGCATAGAGGATGCGGCGGTGAACGGGCTTTAGGCCGTCACGAACGTCGGGCAGCGCGCGGCTGACGATCACGCTCATCGCGTAGTCGAGATAGGATTTCTTCAGCTCGGCTGTGATCGAAATGGGAGCTATATCGCCCGCGCCATTTGCGCCCGGAGGGGCAGGATTTTCAGGCGTGTCGCTCAAGTGGAAATGGTCCAGACAGGAAGCGGCCGGGCCGCCGGGATTCGATCCTGTCTTCTAGCCTATTTTGGCGCTGCAACACAACGTTTCCGGCCATCGATCCACAGCACTGAGTCGTTGATTTGGAGAGAGTTTTTGACCGCGCTCGATCCCCATACTGCGCCTGATGGGAAACCTGTTCCGCAGGCGCACGATTCTCGCGGCTTGAGTCGTCCTACACACGCGATTCCTGCCGGCGGAAAAGCCCCTTCTTGCTCCTAATTGAACGTCCATCGCGCGCTTAGCATGCCCAGCACCTGCGAATTGCGGCGCTCGGTCTCGATGGTGGTCAGCGGGTCGATGTCGCGGCCATTCGGAAAGAGCTGGCGCTCAAGGTTGAAGCTGAAGGGGTCGAGATTGTTGAGCTCGGCGCGGAGCGTGAACCCGGGATCGGGCTTCCACTCGATGAAGGAATGGAAGAAGTCGCGGATTTCCAGATTCTCGACCGCGCGTCCCTGGAAGTAGCTCTCGCGCCAGCCTTGGAACCAGCCGAAGCCGAAGGTGAGGTTCTGCTCTGGAAGGTCCTGACGGTAGCTGAGATTGATCTCCTCCGGGCGCTGGCCCGAAATGCGGCGCTTCTCGCCGGTCAGCGGATCGGTGACCTCACTGTTCTGCCATTTGGTTTCGGCCTTGAACTCGCCGCCCGTGAGACCAACAAAGGCTAGCGGCAGTGTGAGGTTGAACGCCACGACGTCGTTCGTGCCATCGCCGATATTGCCGGGCCCTTCCACGAGCGCGGTTGAGTCATTTGCGCCGTCATTGTCGGTGTCGATCGGGATGCGGCGAGGCAACAGGTCGACGGCATCGGAGATATCTTCATGGCGCAGTGTGAGCACGGCAGCCGCGCCGTCCCAAAAGCGCTTTTCATAGGCGGCTTCGTAAACCCATGTCTTGGACGGTTCGAGATCGGAGTTTCCAGTGTCCTGCTGGCCCGTGTTGAGATCCACTTCGGACGCGAAGTCCTGAAAGTTGAGCTGGCCCAGTTCACGTTCGACCCTTAGCCGCAACTGGTCTTCCTCCGTTGGCGACCAGGTGCCGAGGATGCGCGGCTTCGGATAGGTGAACGACCGCTCCTTGTTGGTGTCTCCCGACTGCGTGATCGTCGATTGCTCGAGGCGCACCCCACCTTCGAGCGACCATTGCGGCGAGGGACGCCAGGAGCTCTGCAGGAACAGCTCGCCACGAACTTCCTCGACGAGCACGTCGGAAGCCGGCAGCGGAATGGGCGTACCATCCACGGTGAGCGCCACCTGCTGCTCGCGGTAGTTGTAGGCAAGTTCGCCGCCGCCCTCGAACGACAGCTCAGGCGACAGCTTGTAGCGCAGGATCGTGCGGCCGATGCGCTCTCCGGCCTCGGCATCGATCCTGAAAAGCTGGACGGAGTCAGGATTGAGGCCCGCGGGGTCGACCGCCAGACCGGTCGCATCGAATGAACCGACGGCAAGCTTGAACAGCCCCAACGTCTCCCACTGCAGCTCCGGGCTGATGTCGGTCAGGAAGTTGATGCCGATTTCGCCGCGATCATTGGCTGACCGGCCGACGAAGGTCTCGTCGCTCACGGGTGACAGGAAGCGCGACTCGTTCTTGAATTCATCCGTCGAGATCAGGCCGTTAAGCGAAAGCGTGCCGCCGAACTGCGGCCCCTTGTAGTTGCCGCGCAGACTGTGGACGACACCATCGCCCTCGGTCCGCGCGACCTCAAACCGGTCGAGATTTCCCGTTTGCGCGTCGACTGTTGTGCGGAATCCGGAGCCTACGGAGTCGTCCATCGAAATGCCGCGACCGGCCGACATGTCGAACTGGTGGTCGCCGACACGACGCGACGCCTGATAGTTCCAACCCGGTATCGTCTTGCCCGTCTCCGCGAACATGAAGCCGCGCACCGTGACCACCTGCTGGAAGGTGTCGACTTTCTTGCGGACGACATTCGCAACCACGGTCTGCCCCTGCATGTCGATGCCGGGCACGGAACCGCGGATGACGTCGATCCGCTCCACCTGGTCGATAGTGATGCGGGCCAGCGTGTCGTCGAGCGAGTCGGTCTTGATCGTTGGTCGCTGGCCGTCGATCAGCACGTTCCCCGCCGCGCCGGCAAACCCGCGCACGCTTTCGCCGCCGTCAAAGGTGAAGCCAGGCAGCCTGCTGATCATCTCAAGCGCCGTGTTGGGGCGAGCGGCTGCGAAATCCGCCGGCGTGTAGGAGATCACCCCCTGCTGCTGGGCGACCGGCTCCGGCGGCATGACATCCTGGGCAAATGCTGGAGCCGTCAGAAGCGCTGCGAGAATTGACGCCAAACTAAATGGATAGTAGTTCGCCATGAGACGCTTGCTCCGCGCGAGGGCGGACTGGAACCGCCTGACCTTGATTTATCGATAGTCGATAAATCTCCTGGTCGCAAGCGTTCAAACTGGGCGTTTTCCGGGCAGTCTAATCGAGGTCCGGCACCACCGTTTCCGGGCCAAGCTTGTGGCTCAACGAGGCCTGCAGGAAGGCGTCGAGATCGCCGTCGAGCACACCCCCGGTGTCGGAGGTTTCGACCCCGGTGCGGAGATCCTTCACCATCTGGTAGGGCTGCAGCACATAGGAGCGGATCTGGCGTCCCCAACCGATCTCGGTCTTGGAATCGGCCTCCGCCTGCGCCACCGCCTCGCGTTTCTTGAGCTCCATCTCGTACAGGCGAGCCCGGAGCATGTCCCACGCCTTGGCGCGGTTCTTGTGCTGCGAGCGCTCGGCCTGGACCGCAACCACAATGCCGGTTGGGATATGCGTCAGGCGAACGGCTGAATCCGTCTTGTTGATGTGCTGCCCGCCAGCGCCGGAGGCGCGATATGTGTCGGTCCGGACATCCTTCTCCTGGATGTCGACCTCGATCGTATCGTCGATCACCGGATAGACCCACACGCTCGCAAAGCTCGTGTGCCGGCGCGCATTGGAATCGTAGGGCGAGATGCGCACAAGGCGATGCACGCCGCTTTCGCTCTTCAGCCAGCCGTAAGCATACTCGCCCTTGATCAGCATGGTCGCCGACTTGATGCCCGCTGTTTCGCCGGCGTGCTCGTCGATCTCCTCGATCTTGTAGCCGCGGGCATTGGCATAACGGACGTACATCCGGCGCAACATCGATGCCCAATCCTGGCTCTCCGTGCCGCCGGCTCCGGCATTGATCTCGATATAGCAGTCGTTCGCGTCCACCTCCCCGGAGAGCAACGCCTTCAGCTCGGCATCCTTCGCTTTCTCGACCGCCGCGCGAACGGCCGCCTCGACTTCTGCCAGGGCGGCCTTGTCGCCTTCGCTCTCCGCCATGTCCCAAAGCTCGACGGCATCATCGGCCTCCCGCTCAAGTTCGCGGATGTCGTTCATTGCCGACTCGATGCGGTTGCGCTCGCGCATCATCGGCTGCGCCTTCTGCGGATCATTCCAGAAGTCGGGGCGCTCAGAAAGCGCGTTCAGCTCAGCCAGGCGTTTTTCAGCGACGCCCCAGTCAAAGACGCCTCCGCAGCAGGCTCACCGATTGCCGGATCGTTTCGATCATGTTTTCGACTTCAGGCGTCATGGCGCGCTCGGTATCCCAGCTTCAGGGCAGGTCAAGGACGCAAGCGTCTAGAAGGTGCCGTCGTCGAAAGTCAAATCCTCATCCTCCGACGGCTCGCCCGGCTGGGGCTGTGGCTGGGTGGGGTCGATCGGCTGGGTGCCCGGTAGAGGTTGCGATGTCACCTGTCCGTCGCGCGTGGATGACGCGGTTTCGTCTCCAGCAGAGACCTTGCTAAAGTCGACGCGATAGCCGTCGGCGCCAACCGGCGCCTCGCATCGATCCGTTGGGGCCGAGCCCGGCCTGAAAGCCTCTGTGATGATCAGGCGCGTGTCGGGTCCAGGTTGGCAACCTGTATCTGCGTCGACCTCAACATGCTCGACGCCGTTGGGAACCCGGAAGGTGACTGCCGGACGATCCTTGAGCGCCGCGAGCATAAAGTCGCGAAAAATCGGCGCTGCGACCCGGCCGCCGCTCTCGCCAGCGCCCATGTCGCGCGGCGTGTCAAACCCGACCCAGACACCCGCGACGAGATCCGGGCTGAAGCCCATTGTCCACGCGTCAAACTGGTCGTTAGTCGTGCCGGTCTTGGCGGCGACTGGCTTTCCGACCGAACGGATGGTCGTGCCGGTACCGCGCTGCACCGCGCCTTCGAGGATCGAGACAATCTGATAGGCAGTGACCGGGTCGAGGACCTGCTTGCGCTCGTCGGGAAGCGGCGGCGGCGCCAGCCCGCCTTTCCACTCCGTCGCGCACCCCTGGCATGGACGCTGGTCGGTGCGGAAGACAGTCTTGCCATAGCGGTTCTGGATCCGATCAAACATGACTGGACGAACCTGTTTTCCGCCATTCACCGTTTCAGCATAGGCCACGGCCATTCGCATGAGCGTGGTGTCGCCGGCCCCGAGCGCCATGGATTCATAAGGCGGCAGGTCGTCATAGATGCCAAGCCGCTCGCCCATCTCCGAAACCTTCTCGAAGCCGATCTCGGAGGCGAGGCGCACGGTCATGGCATTTCGTGACTTCTCGACACCGATGCGCAGCGGGGTGAGGCCATAGAACTGTTCGGAATAGTTCATAGGCTTATAGCAGGTCTCCTCGCCAGCAATCGTCTGGCAGGAGACGTAGGGAGTGTCCAACACGCGATAGGACGGTGTCCACTTGTAGAAGCCCGTGGCCGGATCCGGCGTCTCCATGGCCGCCGCATACACGAACGGCTTGAACGATGACCCGGGCTGGCGCTTGGCCTGGATGGCGCGATTGAACTTGCTCGACACGAACGAATAGCCGCCGGTCATCGCAAGCACACGCCCGGTGTGCGGGTCCATCGCGACCAGCGCGCCCTGCACCGCCGGCACCTGGCGCAGCCGCCATGGCGCATTCGCCGCACGATTTTTCGGTACGCCATATTCGGTGATAAGCTGCACGGTGATGTCGGGCGCCGGCGAACCGGCTACGAAGATGACATCGCCAGCCTTGAGGCCCGAGCCACCCTCCTTGCGCTTGAAACTCGCCGCCCATTTCACATCGTCAGCATGCAGCGTGCCGGTTTCCCCGCCATCGAGCCCTAGCCGCACGCTCTCGCGCGACACCGAGCGCACGACGGCGATGCGCCAGTCATTGCCGGCGCCTCCGATCGTGACCTTGTTGGCTTCCTCGTTGGCGAACTTCTTGAGCGTCTCGCCGAACTTGTCGTCCACCGCGATCGTTCCCAGGGGGCCGCGCCAGCCATGGCGGCGATCGTAACTCTCCAGACCGGCGCGCAGCGCGGTCTGCGCGATCAGCTGGAGGTTCGAGTCCAGAGTTGAGCGGATTGACAGTCCGCCGCCGAGCAGGGCCTTGCTCGCGTCCTCACGGCTGTTGATCCCTTCGAGCTTCTTCTGCTCGCCAAGGGCCAAGATTTCCTTGCGGAGCTCCTCGACATAATAAGCCGAGGCGAGGTTCTCGTCCGAATTGAGCCGGTCGACGACCTTGAGAGGCTCGGCATAGGCCGCCTCGGCCGCCGCCTTGTCGATATAGCCGTTCTCGAGCATCCGCTCGATGACGTAGTTGCGCCGTTTGGTTGCCGCTTCAGGATTGAGCAGCGGGTTCACCCGTCCCGGCGCCTGCGGCAGACCGGCAAGCATCGCGTTCTCCGCCAGCGTCAGCTGGCCGAGCGACTTGCCGAAATAGTTCAGCGCCGCCGCGCCGACGCCGTAGGAGCGACCGCCGAGATAGATCTCGTTCATGTAGAGTTCGAGGATCTGCTCCTTGGTGAGCTGTCCTTCAATGCGCATCGCGAGCACCGCCTCGCGCACCTTGCGCTCGATCGAGCGCTCATCGCCCACCAACATGTTCTTGACGACCTGTTGGGTGATCGTCGATCCGCCGGTTTGACGCCGACCCATCAGCGGGTTGAGCACGGCGCCGCGAAATGTACCCCAGAGGTCGATCCCCGAATGCTCGAAGAACGAGCCGTCCTCGGCCGAGATGAACGCCTTGATCAACTGGTCGGGCAGCTCTTCGGAGGGAACGTAAACTCGATGTTCAGTCGCGAACTCAGCAACCAGCTTGCCGTCGCCAGCGTGCACGCGGCTCATGATCGGCGGCTCGTAGTTCCGGAGTTGCTCCTCGGACGGCAGGTTTTGCGTCACGATGAAGAACCAGACGGCAAAAGCGACGATCGCAATCCCGATCAGCGAAACGATCGAGACGAGGATGGTCTTGAAGTTCCAGCGATTGGTCGTCAGCTGCATTTCTCACCGGCTGAAGCAGGCAGTCCAGACACGCGCGGAGCCGCCGGGACAGGCAGCGTTGCGCAAGGTTCGGAATCACCAAGGTTTGCGGTGACTTTAAGGCGCGAGCCCCTCAGATAACAGGCCCGGAACGGGTTAAACTCAGCACATACTTGCCGCATCTGCCCGGGGCGCTCTCGTCAACGGGAAGCCACCAGGCGGGTCTGGTTATCGAAGAACTCGTCGATCGCCTCCGAAACGCCCTTCAAGAGCTTGCGCCGTTTGGTCTCCGAAACCAATGCGGCGACGTCGGCTTCATTGGTCATGAAACCCATTTCCAGCAGGGCCGCAGGGACGTCGGGGCTCAGCAGGACGAAGAAGCCCCTCTGGCGGTGCGTGTTCTCAAGCGTTGGCCAACCGGCTTCAGCAATCGACTCAGCCAGCATCTGGGCAAAGCGGGCGGACTGGTTCTTCGTTTCGCGCTGGACGAGATCGGCGAGGATCCTGTTGACCTCGGCAGGACGCTGAGAATCGACCTCGACATCAAGGATCCAGTCATTCTCGCGCCGCGCGCTGTCCACGCGCTTTTCGCCTTCCGGCGACAGCGTGTAGACGGATGCACCGCTGGTGGAAGGCTTCGGCCCTGCGTCGGCATGCAGCACGAGGAATAGGTCGGCGCCCAGATTGCGCGCCTTGGTCACCCGGTCTTCGAGCTCGATGAAGACGTCCGTCGAGCGCGTCAATGCCACGTCATAGCGTTTCGACTTCAGAAGCTCCTCGCGAAGCGCTAGAGCGGCGGCCAGCGTCACGTCCTTTTCCCGCACGCCCGACTTGGAGCTGGCGCCGGGGTCCTTGCCGCCATGGCCTGGGTCGATGACGATAAGCGGCTTGCGCGAAGGTTGCTGCGACACCGGCTGCGGACCGGACATTGCCCCGGTTGCCGCCTGCGCAAAGGCTTCCGGGGTCGAGGGTTCGAGGTCGAGCACCAGCCTGTGGCGGTCCTCGCCTGACTTTGGCGGCAGCACAAACTCACGGGCGACAATGGCCGGACCGGCAAGGTCGAGGACAAGGCGCGAGGTCGAGGCCGTGTTATGCGCGTAGCGAAAGCCGGAGACCACGCCTGCGCCCTTTCCGCTCCCGGCTTCAGAGGTGAGCCCGTTGATCGTCCACCGCACGCGCTGAAGGTCGACAACTACGCGGTTGCTGCCGGCGGCCAGCAGGAAAACGTGATAATTGAGGGGCGCATCGGCTTCGAGGACGACACGGGTCGCCTGCCCTTCACCGCCGATCCTGACGGCGAGGACGCGCTCCACGGGCGGCCCGGCCTGCGCGCTGACGAGCGGCGCCGCAACAAGGCCGGCAAGGCAAAGCATACTGAAAAGCCAGGCCCGCACGTTCCGCAGTACCTTCCATCACACGCGCAAGACAGGCCATTCTGGCCTGGATGTTGAGGGATAGCCGCCTCTCGTTAACTGTTCGTTGGGACCAGCCTGGCGCTCGACAGGCTCTCAAATGTGGGCTGTTGTGCCGACCAAGGGGCGCTCAAGAAGAGTTCATCGGTGATGACCCCCCTGCGACTGACACCCGTGCTGGGCGCGCTTGTCCTGGCCGCCTGCGCCTCGACGCCGCGCGATCTCAATGATGACCTGGTCGTGCGCGGCAAGCGTATCGGTGAAATCCAGATCGGCATGTCGCTGGCGAGCCTGCTTGCGGTGCAGGGCCGGCCGGTGCGGACCGCGCCGATCCCTGACACGCGGGCGACGACCTACACCTTCTCGAACGGCCTGACGGTCGGCGCGGATGAGAAAGTCTACTGGATCATCGCCGATGACAGCCGGTTCCATACCGTGGAGGGGATACGTCCAGGCGCCGACCAGATCGTCGCCCGGGCGACCCTTGGGAAACCCCGTTGCGTCGAAAGCCGTTCAGAAACAACCATGTACGACTATGGAGACATCTATTTCGAAGCCGGAAACCACGACGGACGCCTGATGCGGGTGGGCGTGATTGCCCACGACCGGCCCTGCACGTCTCCGGGAGGCTGAGACCCTTCCCCTCCCGCCCCAATGCGTGCATAGGTGAGTCACAAGGCGGTCCTAGCGGAACGTCTTGGGCGTCCTGCAGCGGTTTTCCGAAAAACCAATCCAAGACAGGGCGCTAGCGGCATCAGCGTAACTGCGGTCAGCGATTTTGCTGCCGCCATGGCCAGGGCATTATGAACGCGACTTCGCGAGATTCAGTCAGCCCGACCGGACGCAGAGCCCTCTCGTCACTTCAAAACCCAACCCATTCACGGGCCGAGGCCGCGCACCTGCGCGCCGCCCGTTCTACACACGAGGTTCCAGTCCATGAGCAAGCTCATGTTGATCGACGCCACCCACCCGGAGGAGACCCGGGTGGCCGTCGTCGCGAACGGCCAGATCGAAGACTTTGATTTCGAAGCCCGGAACAAGCGCCAGCTTCGCGGAAACATCTATCTCGCCAAGGTGACCCGGGTCGAACCGTCGCTTCAGGCGGCGTTCGTCGATTATGGCGGCAATCGCCATGGCTTCCTGGCGTTTTCCGAGATCCATCCCGACTATTACCAGATCCCGAAGGAAGACCGGGAGGCGCTCCTCGCCGAGGCCGATGAAGAAGATCCGGACGAGGACGAGGATGGCGAGGAAGCCGAGGGCGCAGCCGAGAACGGCGGCGACGATGCTTCCGACGAGGAGGAGGAGCGCAAGCAGAACCGGCGTAACGCCCTGTTCCAACGCAAGTACAAGATCCAGGAAGTCATTCGCCGCCGGCAGGTGATGCTTGTGCAGGTCGTCAAGGAAGAACGCGGCAACAAAGGCGCCGCCCTCACCACCTACCTGTCGCTCGCGGGACGTTACTGCGTGCTGATGCCGAACACTTCGCGCGGCGGCGGCATCTCCCGCAAGATCACTAACGCAGCCGATCGCAAACGGCTCAAGGCGATCACGTCAGAATTCGAGATTCCGCGCGGGGCAGGTCTTATTGTCCGCACTGCGGGCGCAAAACGCACCAAGAACGAGGTCCGGCGCGACTTCGAATACCTTACCAAACTTTGGCAGCAAATCGTCGCCAAGACGATGGAGTCTATGGCGCCGGCTCTCATACACGAAGAAGGCCATCTCGTCCTCCGCGCCGTCCGCGATCTCTACGACAAAGACGTCGAACGCATCATCGTCGAGGGTGAGGATGCCTACAACGAAGCGCGCACTTTCGTGAAAATGCTGATGCCGTCGCATACGCGGAAAGTCGTCCACCATGACGACAACGGTCCGCTATTCGTGATGACGGGCGTCGAAGACCAGCTCGAGGGCATTTACGCACCCACTGTGCAGCTGCCGTCCGGCGGTTACATCGTGATCAACCAGACTGAGGCGCTGGTGGCGATCGACGTAAACTCGGGCAAGGCGACACGCGAGCGCAATGTCGAGACGACTGCGCTCAAGACTAACTTGGAAGCGGCAGCCGAAGCCTGTCGCCAGATGCGCCTTCGCGACCTCGCCGGTCTGATTGTCATCGACTTCATCGACATGGAGGACATGAAAAACAACCGAGCCGTCGAAAAGAAGATGAAGGACTGCCTGAAGATCGACCGCGCCCGCGTCCAGACGGGCCGCATCTCGCAGTTCGGCCTGTTCGAAATCTCGCGCCAGCGCCGCCGCGCTGGCGTGCTGGAGCTGTCCTCCGAGCCGTGCGATCATTGCGGCGGGACCGGCCGCATGCGCTCGATCGAAAGCGCTGCGATTCAGCTTCTGCGCATGATCGAGGCGCGCGCCGCGGATGACCGCGTCCAGACTGTTCATGTAGAGGCCGCCCCCGAAGTTGCGCTTTATCTGCTGAACGAGAAGCGCTCCTCAATCGCGACGATCGAGTCCGACAATCACGTGCTCGTGCGCATTGAAGCCGACGAAGACCTCAAGGCCGGCGAGTTCAACATCGAAGGCCGGGCCGACGGTAATGTTGTCCAGCCCAAGCCGATGCAGCCCATCGACCTGCGCAAGCTGAAGCCCCTGCCCCCGCCGGCCCCGGACGAGATTGAGGAAGACGACGAGGATATTCTCGACGACTCCGAGGATGAGACCGAGGACGACGTCGAAGACCACGATCACGACGAAGACGATGAGGAAGCCGAAGAGGAGGCGAGCTCGGAGGCCGAAGACGAAGATGGAGATCGCGACCGCGGGCGTGGTGGGCGTCGTGGGCGCCGTGGTGGCCGCCGCCGCCGTGGTGGACGCGACCGTGACCGCATCCGCGACACGGCAGACGCCGAAGATGCTGACACCAGCGAAGAGGCTCAGCCCGTTGCACCACGTGACGATAGCGAGCGCGACGATGCCCGTGGCCGGGGTGGACGACGCAGACGGCGCGGCGGTCGGGACCGTAGCGACCGGAATGAGCGCAACCGTACCCCGGACATTGCGGCGGACGGCGGCGAGATGTTCGACTTCCTGGCCTCGGCGCCCTTCCTGGCCGCCAACCCGGCGGAAGAACCAGAGGAGCCGTCGGTCGAGCCTGCCCCGCTGGCGGCGGCCCCGATCGAGCCGACCCCCGTGTTCAAGGCGCCCTCGGAGGCGGAGCCGGCGGAGCTCCTAACCGTTCCGTCGGAACCTGAGGCGCAGGAGCCTGCGCCTCCACAGGCGGCTGACCACGAAATCGCCGCAACCGCCGCGCAGGCTTCGCGCGTCGAGTCCCGGCCGGAACCCGCCGCCGACCCGGCGGACCGGGTCGAGACGCGGCGGCACGCCATCCATGGCGAGCCGGAAGACCCCGCCCCGACAGGGGAAGCTCCGCGGAAGGCGGGTTGGTGGAACCGGCGCCGCACGGGCTGAGAGCCCGAACGGCGTGGGAACGGCGCTGCGACTTTGACTATCCGGACCTGATGGCTAGCCTTGGCCGTCGGCAAGGTTGAAGGAGAAGGTTGGCTTGGGCGTCATACGACATGTCCTTCGCGCCGCGGCCGCGTCCGCCCTGGCCCTTGCGCTGCCCTTCGCGGCATCGGCGCAGGGCCTAATCCGTGACGCTGAGATCGAGCAGATCCTGCGCGAGTACTCCGATCCGCTATTCGAAGCGGCAGGCCTCAAGCCGTCAGACGTGAACATCTACATCGTGCAGAGCGACGAGATTAACGCTTCCGTCGCCGGCGGACAGAACATGTTCATCTACACCGGGCTGGTGATGGAGTCCGACACCCCGGAGGAACTCAAGGGCGTCATTGCGCACGAGACCGGCCATATGGCGCTTGGCCACAACGTGACCCGTCAGGCCGCGTTCGGCACGGCGGGCAGCACGTCGCTGGTAACGATGGGCCTTGGCGTTCTCGCACTCTTCGCGGGCGCGCCCGATGCCGCGCTGGCCCTGTTCGGATCCGCGCAGCAATTCGGCATGATGACGTTCTTCAAGTTCACGCGCGCTGAAGAAAGCGCGTCGGACCTTTACGGCCTGGCCTTGCTCGAGAAGACCGGGCAATCGGCAGAGGGCTTCACACAGTTCATGGAGAACTTCCGTTACCAGGAGCTGATGACGGAATCGCGGCGCGATCCTTACTTCCGGTCCCACCCGATCTGGAGCGACCGTATTGGCGCGGCCACCAAGCGGGCGCGCGAAGTCACGGCCAAGGCGCGGCCGCAGACCCCGAAGGAGATCATGCAGCTCGACATGATGAAGGCGAAGCTCGTCGGTTTTATCGGCCCGCCCAATCGCGTTCTCTCGCGCTATCCATCTACCGACCAGTCCCTGCCCGCGCGTTATGCGCGCGCGATCGCAGCTTATCGCGCGGTGGACATCAAGGCGGCGCTAACCCAGATTGACAGCCTCATTCTCGAACAGCCTGACAACCCCTACTTTCACGAGCTGAAAGGCCAGGTGTTGTTCGAGAGCGGCAAAGCGGCCGAGTCCGTCGCGCCGCACCGCAAATCGGTCGAGCTCGCGCCCCAGCATGCTTTGCTCAGGGTCAATCTTGCGCGGTCGCTGGCCGCCACCAAGAACGAAGAGGCGGTGGCGGAAGCCGAAGGTCTCCTGATGGACGCGATCCGGCTGGAGCCCGACAACGCCTTCGCCTGGATGTTCCTGGCTGACGTTTATGCCAAACAGAACCGGATCGGCGACGCAGACCTCGCCACGGCCGAGTCTGCCTATCATCTCGGCGACATGCCGCGCGCCTTCAACTTTGCCCGGCGGGCGCGCGAAAAACTGAGCGTGGAGACGCCCAACGGGCAGCGGGCGGACGACATTATGGCCCTGTCCGACCCCCGCAACAATCCACGTGCAATGCGGCGGAGCCTCACTGAATTGGCGCTGGAGCATAAACACTGACGGTGTAAACCGGGGCTGGACGGCCCAACCTGCATCGAGACCCGCCATGCCCCCCCTTAAGGAGTAAGGGACAGTATGGCCCGGAAGGAAACCTGCATGCGCCTGCACACCGCCCTTGCCGCCCTGCTCGCCCTTGGCTTGGCCGCCTGCTCGCAAGGCGGCGCCAAGGCGCCCGACTCGATCGACCGCATGTCGAAAGCGGAGGTCGAGGCGATCGTGAAGGAGTATCTCCTGCGCGAACCGGAAATCCTGCTCGAGATGCAGGTCGCCTTCCAGCGCAACCAGCTGGCGACGCAGACTGTGGCGGCGGAAGGCGCGTGGGACAAGCTGCTCGCGAGCTCGAAGGACGATCCGTATATCGGCCGCAAGGATGCGCCGATCACCATGATCGAATTCAGCGACTATGACTGCGGCGTGTGCAAGGCCGCCGTGCCATGGGTGATGAGCCAGGTGGATGACCGCCGCGGCGACATCAAGCTGATCGTCAAGGAGTCGGCGGTGCGCGGGGAAGACTCGCGGCGCGCGGCGATCGCGGCGATGGCGGCGCACCAGCAAGGCAAGTATCGCGAGATGCACATCGCGCTGATGAAGGCGCCCGCGAACGCCTACACCCCGGAAAATCTCGAGAAGATCGCCCAGTCGGTCGGCCTCGACATCGCGCGGTGGAAGCGGGACATGGCGAGCGAGGCGCTGATCAAACGCGTGGACCGCTCGGTTGCGGAGTTCGACATGGCGGGCCTGCAGGGCACGCCGTCTTTCCTGATCAACGGCCGCTTCGTCGGCGGCTTCGGGCAGGAAGAGCTGGAGTCGCTCATCGAGGCGACGCGCAAGCAGATCGGCGGCTAGATCAGCCCGCCGAGCGGGCTCGACGGATCGGCGTAGCGTTTCTTGGGCATGCGGCCGGCAAGGTAGGCTTGGCGTCCCGCGATGACGGCGTGTTTCATGGCGCGGGCCATGCGGATAGGGTCCTTGGCCTGGGCGATGGCGGTGTTCATCAGCACACCATCGACGCCGAGTTCCATCGCGATGGCGGCGTCGGAAGCGGTGCCCACGCCTGCATCGACGATCACGGGAACCTTGCTCTGCTCCACGATGAGCCGGATGTTGACCGGGTTCTGCACGCCGAGCCCTGAGCCGATCAGCGATCCGAGCGGCATGATTGCGCAGCAGCCGGCCTCCTCCAGCTTACGGGCGTAGACCGGATCGTCCGAGCAGTAGACCATCACGTCGAAGCCGTCCTTGATCAGCGCCTTCGCGGCGACCAGCGTTTCGGACATATCGGGATAGAGCGTCTTCTGGTCGGCCAGCACTTCAAGCTTCACGAGATTCCACCCGCCCGCCTCGCGCGCGAGGCGTAGCGTGCGCACCGCTTCGTCCGCCGTGTAGCAGCCGGCCGTGTTGGGCAGGTAGGTGAAGCGCTTGGGGTCGAGATGATCAATCAAGCGCTCCGAACCCTTGTCGGCGACATTTACGCGACGCAGCGCGACGGTGACAATCTCAGCGCCCGCGGCCTCTGCGGCCTCGGCGTTCTGGGCATAGCTGGCATATTTACCCGTGCCCACGATGAGGCGCGAGGTGTAGGCCTTGCCGGCGATGATGAGGGAATCCTGATCCGTAAGTGACGTATCTGGCATCACCCGCCTCCTACAAACTGCACGATTTCGACCCGGTCGCCCTCGGCAAGGTGTGTTGTTCCATAGAGCGACTTGGGCACGATCTCGCGATTGCGTTCAACCGCAACGCCCGTTTCCGGGAGCCCAAGCTGGCGCAGAAACGCCCCCACCGTGACGCTGTCAGGCACGCTGGTCGCCTCGCCGTTGAGAAACAGGTTCATTTCCGTTCCGATACTCGAATCCGGCATTTGAACCGGCCGGGGATTCGCCTATTCCTTCTCGCCGTCGGATCACCGCCCGCACTGCGAAAAGGTCTCAGGTAAGGGTCTTCAATGGGTTTGACCATCTACTGCCTGAACGGGCCCAATCTCAACCTGCTGGGTGAGCGCGAGCCTGCCGTCTATGGCAAGGGCACACTGGCTGATCTAGAGAAACTGACGCAGGAGGCTGCGGTTGCAGCTGACGCCAGCCTGACCTTCCGCCAATCCAACCATGAAGGCGAGCTTGTGGACTGGATCCAGGAAGCCCGTAGACAGGCCGGCGGCCTGATCCTAAACGCGGGCGGCTATACGCATACCTCGGTCGCGATCCACGACGCGCTCAAGGTGTTGACCATTCCGGTCGTGGAAGTTCATCTCAGTAACCCTGGGAATCGGGAAGAGTTCAGGCACAAAAGCCTCGTATCTGCTGCCGCATCCGGCGTGATCGCCGGCTTTGGTCCCCTGGGTTATCGGCTCGCCGTCGAGGCTGTCGCCGCCCTCGCTGAACAGAAGAGAGTTTGACGATCATGCCCGACAAGCCGTCCGAGAAGAATGGCAAGTTCGACACGGGCCTTATCCGCGAGCTGGCCGCCATTTTGCGCGAAGCCAATCTCGGCGAGATCGAGGTCGAGCAGAACGGCCTGCGCATCAAGGTCGTAAAGCCCGAGGCGAAGGCAGCACATGTGGCGCAGGCTTACGCTCCGGTGCCCGCCGCTGCAGCCCCACCCGCTGCAACCGCCCCAGCTACCGCGTCAGCTCCTGCCTCCAAAGCCACGCTGCGCGACCATCCCGGGGCGGTGAAGTCGCCGATGGTGGGCACGGTCTATCTGCAGGCCGAGGAAGGCGCTGCGAGGTTCGTCAAAGTGGGCGACACCGTGAACGCCGGCGCCACGCTGTGCCTCGTCGAGGCGATGA
>JBEAMJ010000021.1:0-17749 GCA_041166025.1 Pseudomonadota bacterium
GCAACGGAGCCGAAACCAGGACCATCTCAACCCTGACCCAGAACCCCAACCTCATCGCCACGCCTTCCTCATGGCAAAACAACAAAATGCACCATAAGGAAAAAGTCTCGCTCGCTTAGGCGACATGAGCAAAATGGCTAAGTTAAGTGCTCTGCATCGCAGAGCTTGCTTGGTCTATCGACCTTGCCGCTTTAGCCACGGGGAATAACTGGAAGAACAATCCGCGACGGCTTCTGCTGTGAAGAATGAAGAACCTGGCGCGCGGGGCGGTGCGTGGTCGCCGTGGCGGGCTCTTCCCCCGTGTTGGGGTTTCGGTCGAACCGGGGAAAATTGCTGCTTGACACGTCAATCCTGACGCGATGGCCGGCTTGGAAGACAACGCTTGTGGGATTGAGGACGACTTCAATTTCTTCAGGGGCGCCGGGGGTGTAGTGCCGCCGCACAATGCCATCGGAGATGTTGTACGCCTTGCCGTCCGGATGCACGTCCAACAGTTTCACGGTAAAGTCAGTCGACGGCGCATCGGTGGAAACGTGCAGAACGGTCGAGATCGGCCCTGTGACTTCGAGGGGCTTGTCCAGCTGCCGCGTGGTGAATGTGATCACGTCTGGACGCGCGAGCGGGGCCGGCTGCTCGAAGATCCCGGACCGCGGTCCCAGCATGGCGCCGCCGCGCGTGGGAACAGGATTGTGCGGGTTGTAGACCCAAGCGGCGGACACTTCCGCAGCTGGCGGGCCCGCAGAATCCAACATCCCCTCAGCGTGAAGGAAGTAGGGCGTGTATTGCGTACGCGCCAACGGCCATTCGTTCTCGTTTCGCCAGACGTTGTCGCCCATCACGAAGATTCTGACAGGTGAACCCGGCAAGGCTGTCTGGCTCACGCCAAGCCAATGATCAAACCAATTCAGGACCGGCGCGATGCTGGCTGTCCGGTATGGCTCGTCCAAACTCGCACCGGGCCATTCGATTTCTCCGGCATGGACATAGGGTCCGATGATGATCCGGGACTGGCGCGCCAGCGGATTCGGATTTTCTGTTGTCAGGGTTTTGAAGTCTTTCAGCATGGAAGGTAGAAACGGGTCGTACCAACCCCCAAGCAGGAGGACCGGAGCGCTGACCTTCTTTGCACGATCCAATCCGTCGATGGACTGCCAGTATGCATCGTTCGAGCGATGCGTCGACCAATCATTGAAGAACGAAACGTCCTGCAACGCACGGTCGTCAGCTTTGATGACGGGCCAGCCATTGGCCCCCTTCTGGATTTCCTCGCCGCTGGTTTCGCGGTCCCTTTCAGGCGGGCTGATAAGGCCCCAGTAGAGAGCGCTCTCCAGCGCGAAGGCGCCTCCCGGGTGGAACGTGGAGTAGTAGCTCGTGCTCACGATCTGGATGGCGAGGACGTCGGGGCTTTCTTTACCGAGATCTGATACTGCCCATTGTGTGTGTCCAAAGCCTGACCCTCCCCACATGGCTAAGCGACCATCGAACCAGGGCTGGGCCTTGAGCCATGCAAGGGTCTCGCGCCCATCGCGCGCCTCATTCACAGCCGGATAGAACTCTCCGCCCGATCGATATCGCCCGCGCGTTCCCTGAACGACGACTGTATAGCCGCGCTTCGCCCAGTATCGGCCGATAGAATCTGATCTCAGCCGATTCCAGAACTCATCGTTGAATGGGATGCGTACGAGGATCGTTGGAGTCTTCTCGAGGCCGACCGGAGCATGGATGTCGGCAATCAGAGTGACACCGTCGCTGGTTTGCATAGCAGCCGAGCGCGTCCGTACGTCGTGCGTAGCTGGACGCGCATCCTTCGGCAGAAAGAATTGCTCCGCCAGGATGTCAGTGAGGCTCACGCAGGCCCCGACGAGCAATAACAAGAGCAGCGTGAACACTACGCGCATGCCGAAAAGCGAAGTGCGGCAGTTCATGTGATACGCCCTGCTACCTTGACGGCCTACTCCAACACATAAGGCTGGGCAACGCAGGTAATCGTAGCCGGGGTACGTATGCAAACTGGATCTTGTCGGCGCGAGACAAGTGTCCGATCGTCGAGATGCGCGTTCCAACGAGTTGGCTTCGCCGACTCAAGCCTTCCGGTCCGCCTGTTGGCTGGGCTCCCCATTCTTATTCGGATCGAGTACTAGGAACTGGAAGGGAGGGGAGGATGTCCACCATCAGCGAACAAAAACCTGCCCGGGGTGCGGCCATCGCCCTTGCTGTGCTGCTGACCTTGTTTGTTGGTCGAGTCGCGGCGCAGATGTGGCAGTACTTCTGGCCGACCGACGCGCTGCCGCCGTTTTCGGCCTGGCAGTCAGGTACACTGCCCTATCCCGTTCTTGTCACTAGCCAACTTGCAATCGTCGTCGCGAGCATTTGGACGATTGTTTCAATCCTTCACGGGAAGCTAGGCGCCCATCGCCGCGTTGGCGCTATCTTGCTCATGCTTGGCTTCCTTTACTTCGGCTTCATGGCATTCCGCCTGGTGGCAGGCCTGACGTTTCTCAGAGACTCGCCGTTCTTCGGCGTTATCCTTCCAGCGTTCTTCCACCTCGTGCTGGCGTCGATGCTTATCATCGTGGGCCTGCACCTACGGCGGCAGCTTAGCGTCATGAAAAGCATCCTGCGCTTCGTCATCTATCCCGTGGCGATGGCCGGCTCATTGCTCGTCTTGTGGCTATTGCTTGATCAGGGCGCAGCGTTGCTCTGGGCGCCATATGCCGCCGTCGCGATCATTGGTCCGATCATCCTCCTTGCCGAGTGCCTCATCCCCTATCGTGACGACTGGCGCCCACAAATCAGAGACTTTGCGCTTGACGGCGTCTTCATGGCGGTCACGCAGGTTGTGGTGCCCTTGGCGCTTGCCTGGCTCTCCGTGCTTGGTCTCCAGAGTGCGATCGCCAGCAATGGGCTGAGCATCAACATCTGGCCAAGTTCGTGGCCGATCTTGGCGCAGTTGGCCCTGAAGGTTGTCGCTGGCGATTTCCTGCGCTACTGGCTGCACCGCGGCGCGCACACATGGCCGGTACTCTGGCGCCTGCATGAAGTGCACCACCATCCGGACAAGCTCTATACGACCAATGTCTTTCGCTTTCATCCGCTGGAGAAAGCCCTCCAGTTCTGTGCTGACACCCTACCCTTCCTGCTGATCGGCATCGGACCGGAGGCTCTGGCCTGGTATTTTGTGTTCTATGCTGTCAGCGGACTATTCCAGCATTCCAACATCGATATCCGGCTCGGCGCGCTGAACTACATCTTCAGCGGCCCTGAGGTTCACCGCTGGCATCACTCGCAGAAGATCGCCGAGTCGAACAACAACTACGCGCACAGTTTCGTCGTCTGGGATCTTGTCTTCGGAACCTACTATAGGCCGACCGGCCGCAAAGTCGAAACGCTCGGCCTGCTGGACGCGCAGTATCCGAAAGGTTTCCTGCGCCAGATGGGCGCGCCGTTTCGGGCGAAGCCGCATGCGCCCTAACGACCTGTTGGCCAACGCTGCCTTCGCAATCGCGATGAGTACTCTCGGCCGCCGCGCCTACGATCGCTTGCTCGCGCTAGCGCAAAATCCGGAAGCCGCGCAGACCATAGCACTACGTTCCATTCTCGCAGCCAACGCCGCTACAGAACAGGGCAAACGTCTCAGCGTTGGTACGATCTCCAACGCTAACGCCTACCGAAAGGCTGTTCCGATTCACGACTACGAAGACCTACGCGATCAGGTCGCTCGACAGATCAATACCGGCGACGCGATCCTCGCGCCTGAAACGCCAATCATGTATGCGCGCTCCAGCGGGACCACGGGCGCTGCCAAGTACATTCCAGTAACCCCGGCCACACTCGTTCAGATGCGACAGTCGCAGCGCGCCATGGCCTATGTACAACACAAGTCGCTGCAGGCCTTTAGCGGAAAGGTGGTCGGCCTCGGCGGCGCAATCAGCGAAGAGATTCTGGCTGGCGGCATGCCGGCAGGAGCCACGACGGGTCTGATCTACCAGACCATGCCGCGCTTCATGCGCGCTAAATATGTCGTGCCGCCAGAGGTTTTCGCCATCGGGAATTATGGTGAAAAGTATCTCGCGATTGCACGACTCGCTGCGAGCGAGGCTAATGTGAGCGCGATCGGCACAGCCAACCCTTCCACCGTCCTTCGCCTAATGGACGTGATCCGTTTGAATCTAGCAGACATCGCCGCGCATGCAGCGCCCGCCCGCGGCCGCATACTCCGACGTCTCTCCGCCAAAAGCAGTCAAGTCACGCTGGCCGATATCTGGCCACGCTTGCGCACCGTCATCACCTGGCTGGGGGGCGGATGCGCCATAGCCGCGGCAGCTGTGCGTGAGCAGCTACCCGATGGCGCGGTCATGGTCGATGCAGGATATGTCGCCAGCGAGGTTCGCGGCACAGTCGTGGTCGATATCAAAAACAACCTCGCCCTCCCGATGCTGGGTGACGTCTTCTTCGAGTTCGTTCCGGCCGCAAAGTGGGAGGTTGGCGAACGCGGGACAGTGTTACTCCACGAACTCGAAGTTGGCGCCGACTATCATATCATCATTACAACTATTGCCGGGCTGTTGCGCTACCACATGAATGATGTCGTCCGCGTTTCCGGCCGCATCGGCCGTGCGCCGACCCTGCAATTCGTGCGCAAGGGCCGAGGCGTTACCAACATCACCGGCGAGAAGCTCTCGGAAGATCAGATTCACGCTGCCATGGCCTTGCTGCCAACGCCGCCGCTTTTCTACATCGTCCTCGCGGACGCCAGCCGGTCTGTCTATCGCGCCTACATCGAGCTTGAGGGTGATGCAGGTGACATCGCCGTAGCTCTTGACGCGTCTCTTTGCCGAAGCAATCTCGAATACGACGCCAAGCGCATGAGCGAGCGCCTTGCCCCGATCGAGGTGTCCCTGCTCCGCGCAGGCGCGGCGAACGCCTATCACCGGCACATCGTTGAAAAAAAGAACCAGCGCGAAGCACAGGCGAAGGTTTTGGCGCTCCAGACCACTGAAGAATGCGACTTTGACTTCAGGCCATTTGAGCTGACGCATGCGCGCCTCACATCTACGGGTCGGTAGCGCGCCGGTTGCCTTCCGCATGGCGTTTGGCCACGCCGCAGCAACGCGCGACCGTGCGGAGAATGTGTTAGTGGAGGTCGAGGACGCCGAAGGCCACAAAGGTGTCGGCGAAGGTTGTCCGCGTAGCTATGTCACGGGCGAAACCGTCCCTGGCGCGCTAACCTTTCTCGCAGTGCATCGAGAATCGCTTTTGGCGATCACGGATATTGCGACCCTCAGGGCATGGATCGCCGCCAACGCGCCAGCGATTGACGCGAACCCTAGCGCTTTCTGCGCTGTCGAGCTTGCTCTCATCGACCTTTTCGCGCGGCAGGCGGGGCAAGACCTCGAGAGCTTCTTGGGCATCGCTCAGCGCCCGGCGGCGATTCGCGTCAGCGCCGTTTACGGCGCCGGGAAGGCCGCAGCTTTCCATCTCCAGGCAACGCTTTTTGGCCTCAACGACATGCGAGATGCCAAGCTCAAGATAGGAGGGCATTTCGCACGCGATCTTTATCGCGCAAAGATGCTCGCGCACCGCGGACCCCTGCGCCTGGATGCCAACAATTTCTGGCTTGACGCTCAGTCTGCGATGCCGACGCTTGCTAGGCTAGCGCCACATGCATGGGCGGTCGAAGAACCGATAACGCCTCGCGACTGGGCTGGTCTCGCTGAGATTGCGCGCGCAACCGGCTTGGCGATCATCCTGGATGAAAGTCTGCTGACGCTCGCGGATCTTGAAGCAGCTCCCAAAGAGATCAGCATCGTTCCAAATCTCCGTGTCTCGAAACATGGCGGCCTGCTGCGCTCGCTCGATATCCTCTCCCAGGTTTCTAGCCCCGTGATCGTTGGCGCACAGGTTGGCGAGACCAGCATTCTTGCCCGTGCCGGACTTACACTCGCGCGTGCCGCGGGCGCACGCCTTAGGGGCTTTGAGTGCGCCTACGCGCCGCTACTGCTCTCACAAGATGTTGTCACGCCAAGCATCGGCTTCGGCCGTTCCGGCCGCGTTCGCGCGGGGAGGATGAGCGACAGCCCGGGATCCGGTCTTGAATTCACGTCGTTGTTCAAGAATGAGCTGATTGGCTGACCACTGAGAGTGGCGTCGGGCCATAGCTGCGGCCCGCGCGCAGCTTCCGAGCTCGACAGCGGACGTCTGCGCCGACGCGCCAGGTCAACAGCAGGCGCTCGAGAGTTGTCAGATCGACTCACACCGGCTTTCGAGGCCTTGTAAATCACCGCGAGGTTTCACCCGGGGCGCAATGCCGCGCCGATCAGCGTTAGGACGCCAATGTCTTTTTGCGCCGCCAGGCCCTCACCTCTGGAAACAACATAATGGCCATACGGAGAAGGCCCACCCAGCTTGCCGGCAAACCAAGGCTGCTATCAACTTCTGCCCCAGTCAGGCCTAAACCAAGCACGCATCGCTGGCCCAAAGATCAGAACAGACTCACGACAGATTCGAGGCTTGCTCTCGAGTTGTGCCCGAAGGTGTCGAGCAATCTCTCGATGTCACGAATGAATGCCAGAACGGCTGTTCGACTATAGGCTTGAGAATTGTAGGTAAGCGCGCCCTTCAGAACTCCATGGGCTTGCGTCACACCCATGTGCAGGTCGCGATGAAATTCGCTTTGAAGTCTCTTGGGCAGGATCGTCATGTGGCCTGCCACGCCCAAGAGTTTGCCGGAGCCCGGCCTTCTTGTGGCGTCCGAAACACTTCGCCGCACTGTGAGCCGTCCAGCTTGGGGATCTGAAAAACTCCCGCCGGCATCAGTAAGTCGTGATGACGAAAAGGGCGATCGATAGTGTGGCGCATTGACCGGCGCTCGATCAAAAGGGTCTCGCACTGTCGTTGTTGTAAAGACGCCCCGAACGCCAGCTGACGGAAGCCCATCCGAGGAAGGTGGGGCAGGCTTGGTCGGGACGCTTGCGCCTCTCGCAGGTTGGTCACGGTTTGAAAAGTTGACCACGACCCGATCAACGCCATAGGAGCGCATAATGCTGTCAGACACGGGCCGTCTCAGGTCATAGGATCTTGCAAGTGTTGAACGCCCTCGCTGGAAAATGTCAGCGACCGACTCCGAGTAATCAAACGTAGCGAAAAATGGGCGCATCTGAGCGAACGAGCCCACTGTCGATTCGAAACCGGGCGGGCGTCCGTGGTAGAGGTGCGCCAAGGCAGCACGCGTTGCTCCCCTACTCCTTGCTAGTACGATTGTTGTGGCGGTCAGAACGGCAGCGTTTGCGGTTATCCCGAGCGCCTTGCACGCCTCCAGAACGCGTCCCCACGCAGAAGCAGATATCTCTACGGGCTCGATGTCGAATGATGTTGGGTCATAGCCAGCAGCGTCTATGCCGACTGGTTCAAGCCCGGCAGCTCCAAAGTCACAGATCCAGGAGTAGTCTGAAAGACGTTTTTCATCCTCTGACAGCCAGGTCTGCTCCCATAGCGCATAGTCCAGATACTGGACGGCGGGCTCCGCGCCGGTTTCCTTGCCGAGCATCCGGCCATAGTATCCAGCCATCAGTTCACCCAGCATCACGCGAAGTGATGTGGCATCCATCGCGACATGGTGAATGAAGCCGCCAAGGACGTGCTCCCGCTCGTCGAGGCGGAAGATGCACAAGTCCAGAGCCCCATGCGCGAGGGACGCCGGCGTGCGGTGGCGATCCTTCAGGCGTCGCCATATTGTCAGGCCACGCTCCGATGATGGCTGGTCCGATAGATCCACAACATCCAGAGCTAGCGAGCGTTCGCAAACGGCTTGCTCCAGCAGAACATCATTTTCAATTCGGTATCGGGTTCTGAGGATGGAATGTCTTTCGGACAGGCGCGCATAGCTCGCACGAAACGCGTCTAGGTTGAGAACACCGTCCAACCGCCACAGCAGCGGAAGCCATTGCTCCTGAACGGGAATCTTCTTGATGCTTGCCCACTGTTTCTGAGCACACGACAGGGGCGCTTCGCTGCCCCGGTCCAATACCCTTTGGAATTTTGGCAAGGCGCGCTTCGAGCGGCGCGACGCCAGCTGGCCGATCAATTCGGACTGCCGTCCCAAAACGGCGTCTAACGTGCCTCTATCGCCGCGGTAGGCTTCGTGGTCGATCCTCAATTCTACACCGACGAGGGTGACGCGACCGCCTCCAAGTTCGAAATCTCGAAGCAGGTCGGCAATCGGCGCAGCCAGTCCGTGCATGACCTCACTCCGTGAGAGCGGCACGAAGTTCCCGCTTCAAGACCTTCCCCATGCTGTTCCTGGGCAACGGGTCCTTCGTGACGATCACGAGCTGCGGAACCTTGAACAGCGCAAGAGACAGAGCCGCGTGTCGTCGGATATCCTCCGCGTCGAGGTCGACGTTGTCCGCCGACTTCACGACAGCGACAGGCTGTTCGCCGAGGACATCGTGGGGAAGCCCAAAGACGGCGACCTCAGCGACAGCCGGATGGCTTGCGATCGCATTCTCGACTTCCAGGCAATAGACGTTCTCGCCTGCGCAGATTACCATGTCCTTGGCGCGATCCACGATGAAGCAATAACCTTCCGTATCGCGATAGGCCAAGTCTCCCGTGCGGAGCCACTCCCCGTCAAAAGCCATTTCGGTTGCGACTGCATCGTCGAGATAGCCAAGCATCACCTGAGGTCCTCGAACCTGTAATTCTCCGACTTCACCCGGCGCTGCAGGACCACCGTCTCGCGCAACGATTCTGACATCGTGCACCGGCGAAGGTAGGCCGCAGCTCTCAGGTCGGCCTGCGAACTCAGGCCCGATGAGGCCGAGAAGAGCTCCAGCAGTTTCAGTCATGCCCCAGTTCTGACCAGGGATCAGGCCAGCGCCGGCGACGCGAGCGGCTAGCCCTCGATCAGGAGGCGCGCCGCCGCAAATCATCTGCTGCAGCGACACTGCGGGCGGCGCACCTTGAAACTCAGACAAGAGTTGCTCGAGCACCACCGGAACACTGCCGACGAGATTGACCGATTCCGCACGGATCAGTCGCGCTGCGGACTTTGCCGACCAGAAAGGCGTCATCACGATCCGACCGCCCCGCATCATCAGTGGCAAAACTGCATTGCAAATGCCACTCGTATGGAAGAGCGGCAGGACCATGAGAAGGACCTGTTGTTGGGCAGCGGCCACGGGAGGCGTTTGTCCGGCCAGTGCGCTGGATCTGGCATTCCTGAAGCCTGCATGGAAGATGCTGTAGGCGCATGCTCTATGGCTGAGAACAACTCCCTTGGATTGACCGGTAGTGCCCGCCGTAAAGAAGATTGTTGCGGCGGAATCCGGAAGTGTTGCTGAAGCGATCCCGCCTGTCGGGCTCGAGACGGTTGTCGATCCGGAGTGACCGCGCGCGTCCTGCCAGGCAATGATGGGCGCTTCGAGCGCCGCTGACATGCTTTCTGAGACCTTGTCGACGACGACAATGAACTTGGCCGACTTGGCGTTCGCTCCCTCACGATCACACTTCCTGAGCACGTCGGACGTGCAAATGAGCACCCGCGGCTGAGCCGCGGACAATGATGCCGACAAGTCTGTTGGTGTCCCGGCGGGATTGATCAGCGCACTGACACAGCCGGCTAGCGCAATCCCAAAGTAGGCGACGATCCAATCGGGCGAATTTGGAAGTGCAACAGCAACTGTATCGCCCGCAGCACAGCCCCGCAGCGCCAGCCAGTCTGCAAACCCCTGCGCTTCATTGCGAAACCGGCCGTAGCTGCACCGCTCATCACCCAAAACCAAGAACTCTCGTTCTTCAAATGGTTGCGTCGCAATGAAAACGTCGATCAGGGTTTGGGGTCCGTTGCGCCAGAGACGCAACGTCTGATCCCCGGAGGCATGCTCGATCATTTCAAAGGCGGACCCGGACCGGGTCAGCCCGCCAACGACTGCTTGCAGGTCGGGAGATGGGTCAGCGGCCATCAGGCATCAACTCCTCGCAGACTGAGTGATTTGAGAACCTTAGCTTCATCAGGCAGCGGCCTCTTCACGAAGCTGTCGCACACGCGCGCAGAACTTGCCGACGTTAGGACACTCAAAAATCTCGACAGGGTCGACCAGAATGCCATAGTTGGCTTCGATTGCGGACATCAAGACGGTCGCGGCCAGGGAGTCGCCGCCAAGCATGAAAAAGTCATCCTCCAAGCTGACCCCCTCAACAACCAGCAAAGAGGCCAGTATTGCGGTCACCTTGCGCTCAACCTCGTCCATCGACGTCGCCTTGTTCAGTGCTGCGTCATTGCAGAAAGTGCGGACAGCTCATTCTAGAGGACGCCAACCTTATGTCAGCACGAAATGAAGCGACGAGACAATTCTCGGACCTCAAAAAATGAGCGACCACCCGCTTCCCACTGTTTTCCAGACGACAGCGCTCGATCCACTCGGCCGGCGTGATCCACACCCTCGGCTAGACCGACTTCGGCGCGAATGCCCCATCAAGTTTGATGCACAGATGGGTGGCTATTTCATAACCCGTTACGCTGATGCCAAAACCGTCCTTGCAGACCGCGACATGCTTCGAAGTCCGGATCGGGCGGCGCCTTCAGCAAGAGCAATCCGACTCCAGCGCTCGAATCCGTCGTTGCGCTCATTGGACTATGGCAAGCCGCCCGGCTCGATCTTGCTGTTGGACGATCCCGCTCACACGCGGATTCGCGCGCCCCTGGCTCAGGCTCTTTACGAGCGAGTCGCCCGCAGCCGGTTGCTGATAGAGGGCGTCGTCGACGGTATTCTGTCCCCTCTCGCTGAGAAGGATGAGTTCGATGTTGTCATCGACTACGCTCACCGAATTCCCATTCACGTGATGTGTCGGATCCTTGGCATTCCAAGGGAATTTGAACCAACATTTCGAAATTGGTCGGAGGCGGCAGCGCTCGCCCTGCATCCAATGCGCTCGCGCGCCGCCACAGTCAGAATGGAAGACGCCCAGAATGCGCTTCATGAGTATTTTCTCGGATCATTTGCGCAAAGGCGCGCAAGGCCGACGGACGACCTGATTGGCGATGTTGTTCGTCTTCAGCTGGACGGGTGGGCGGTTTCCGATCATGAGCTTCAGGCAAATCTCCGTCTCCTGCTGATTGCCGGTAATCTCACAACCGGGGATCTTATTGGAAGCAGCATCTGGCTGTTGCTAAATCACCGTGATCAACTGTCACGCCTCAAGTCCGAACCGGGCCGTATTGGCCGGGTCATCGAAGAATGCCTTCGCATGGAATCGCCGATCGACGCGACTGACCGTGTAGCGCCCGGCCCCACGACCTTGGCAGGATGCCCGATTGCGGCTGGCAACGCGATTACGCTTTCTCTGCGTGCAGCAAATCGAGACCCGGACGTATTTGATCGCCCACACGAGTTTGATATCGATCGAACTAGTGCTGGTCATGTTGCCTTCGGGGGAGGCGCTCATTTTTGTCTTGGCGCCCCCTTAGCCAGGCTCGAAACCCAGATCGCTGTGCTGGCCTTTTTCCAGGAACTCCCTGACCTTGAGCTTGCTGATCCCTATGGCTCGCCGTGTTGGAGGCCGTTGCCGCCGTTTCGCGGCCTCGAAAAGCTCAGTGTACGCACGATGAGATCCGGATCCAGCTGAATTCAAACGTGACGCGTTTTGTTCGACTCCAACACGCGGTCGAGTTGCCAATGATCGGTGGCGGCGCTAGCGTCGCTGCGAGAATGTTGGGGAAGTTCAGTGAACGTGCCAGCCTCGGACCGCGTTTCCGCGATCGACCCAGACGCTGGCCTGATCTGCCTCAGCCTGCTCCTAGGTCACCATCAGATCGCTGCTGATCCGGTTCAAATGAAACACACCCTTGGAGGTGGCGCTGCGGCGACCCCTGAGGATCTTGTTCGCCTCGCCCGACAGTTCGGGGCCAAGTCAAGACTTGGGACCCTGACCTTCAGCAAGATCGCGGACGCGCCAGCCCCCTTCCTGACGAAATCTCTTGAGGGCGAGTATCAGATTGTCGCTGCTGTTCAGGGTGAAAAGGTGCTGGTGCAGGGCGCGCTCGGTCCCCCGCGAATCGTGACGTTGGATGAACTCGACAAATCATGGTCGGGCAATGTCGTGTATGTGACGACTAGGGCGGGCAGCGGAGCAGCGGCGGGAAAATTCGATGTGTCGTGGTTTGTGCCGGCTCTATGGCGCTACCGACATCTGCTGCGTGACGTGCTCCTGGCTTCCCTGGTCCTGCAATTGTTCGCGCTGGCCACGCCCTTGTTCTTCCAGGTGGTCATCGACAAGGTGCTTGTCCACAACGGCATGACGACGCTGGACGTCCTGGCTGTGGGCATGGCTGCGATGTTGCTGTTCGAAACGACGTTGGGAGGCATGCGCGCCTGGCTGTTCACGCACACGACCAGCCGTGTCGATGTTGAGCTCGGCTCGAAACTGTATCGGCACCTTTTGTCTCTGCCGTTAGCGTACTTCGAAAACAGGCGGGTTGGCGATACTGTCGCGCGCGTTAGAGAGTTGGAAACTGTACGCGAGTTCCTGACGTCTTCAGCCGCTACACTCGTGATCGACCTTTTCTTCACGATTATCTTCATCGCAGTTCTCGCGTTGTATTCGGGCTGGTTGCTGCTCGTAGTCCTGGTGTCCCTGGCGGGGTACATACTTGTAAGCGTCGCGGTGACCCCTGTGCTTCATCGCAGGATCGAAGAACGCTTTCGCCGGGGGGCTGAAAGCCAAGCCTTTCTCGTCGAGAGCGTGGCTGGCGTTGGCACGTTGAAGTCGTCGGCTGTTGAGCCTCAGATGCAACGCCGTTGGGAGACTTTGCTGGCGGGATATGTGCGCAGCGGATTTCAGGCTGCGTTCGTCGGGATCTGGGGTGGCCAGGCGATTCAACTGGTGAACAAGCTGTCGATGCTTCTCATCCTCTTCTTTGGCGCCAAGCTGGTTATCGACGGACAGATGACAGTTGGCGAACTGGTTGCGTTCAACATGCTCGCGGGACGCGTCTCTGAGCCGGTGTTGCGCCTGGCTCAGCTCTGGCAGCAGTTTCAAGAAGCGCGTGTTGGAGTTGCCCGCCTGGGAGATCTGCTCAACGCACCAACGGAGAAGGCGCACGCACCCTCCCGGTCAGCGCTTCCACCCATCGAGGGCCAGATCGATTTCGACAGCGTCGGCTTCAGATATCGCCCGGATGGCCCGGAGGTGCTTCGCAGTGTTTCACTCCGTGTGAAGCCAGGCGAGATGCTGGGCATCGTCGGCCCCTCTGGCTCTGGAAAGTCGACTCTAACAAAACTCGTGCAGCGGCTCTATACGCCCGAGCGAGGGCGCGTTCTGGTCGATGGCGTGGACCTGGCGATGGTCGACCCTGCGTGGCTGCGCCGTCAGATCGGCGTCGTTCTGCAGGAGAATTTGTTGTTCAACAGATCGGTGCGGGACAACATCGCCTTGGCTGACCCAAGCATGCCGATGGAGGATATCGTTGCAGCCGCCAAGCTCGCTGGCGCGCACGACTTCATCCTTCAGTTGCAGGAGGGCTACGACACCGAAATCGAGGAACGCGGCGCCAATCTGTCTGGCGGGCAGCGGCAAAGGTTAGCGATCGCAAGAGCGCTGGTGACGAACCCACGTGTCCTCATACTTGACGAAGCCACGAGCGCGCTGGATGCCGAAAGCGAGGCGATAATCCAGAAGAACTTGTTCGAGATCGCCCATGGACGCACGGTCCTGATTATCGCACATCGACTTTCTGCGATTCGGCAGTGCTCGCGCATCATCACGATCGAAGCCGGCCAGATCGTTGAAGAGGGCGACCATGCCGCCCTACTGGCGCGCAATGGCAGGTACGCAAGCCTGTGGCGGATGCAGATGGGTGGCGCGCATGCATGATGGCGCGGTAGGTGGCGATGAGACCAGTCAGCGCAGATCCAGAGCTGTCGATACTGATTTCCTGCCCGCTGCACTGGAAATACTTGAAACGCCGCCCTCACCTGTTGGGCGGCTGATTGTCTGGATCGTCATCGCAGCTGCCGTAGCGGCCTTGCTCTGGGCGACGTTTGCGCAGCTTGACATGGTTGCAATCGCAGAAGGTCGCGTCATCCCCCGTTCGCGGCTGCAAAGCGTCGAGGCGCCAGAAGCCGGTATCATCCGCGCAATCCACGTCACCGAGGGTCAGCGCGTCGATAAGGGCCAGCTGCTGCTTGAGCTTGACCCCACATTTGCCGACGCCGATGCAGCATCCGCAAGGATCGAGTTGGAAACGGCAGAATTGGCTCGCTCACGCTCCGAGGCGCTGCTTCAGCGCGCCGCAGGCGCGCCTGTACGGTTTCGCGCGCCAGCAAATGTCAGTGCCGCCGCCGCCAGCGCCGAAGCATCCGCAGTTCGAGCGCGTGTCGCAAGTCTTGACGCTCGGCTGTCTGGGATCGAGCAGCGTATCGTGGGCGCTGAGGCCTCAATCGCGGGAGCCAGCGCACAACTTCGAAAACTGAAAGAAACGCGACCGCTGCTCGAGGAACAAGATCAGATCTTGAAGCGGCTCAGCGCCGAGGGCGCAACAACGCGACCACAGCTTCTCGACATGTCGCGCCGGCTCATCGAGAACGAGCATGATATGTCGGCGCGCGAGGCCGAAATACAGCAAACCAGGGCGGAAATCGAAACGCTGCGCCGTGAACGCGCACAAGCCATCGAAGATTTCCGGGCGCAAGCGGCATCAGAAAAGGCAGAGGCCGAAGCTATCGTCGCGACGCGATCGGAGGGCGTCAGGAAGGCTACGACGCGCGAAGGGTACCAGACACTGGTCGCTCCGGTCTCCGGCATGGTGAACGAAATTTCTGTAACCACGCTTGGTGAAGTGGCCGAAGGCGGCGCCCCCCTGATCACGATTGTGCCCGAAGGCGAGGAACTGATACTTGAAGCGCTGGTCTTGAACCGCGACGTCGGATTCGTGAGCGAGGGTCAGGAAGCGATTATCAAGCTCGATGCGTATCCCTTCACACGCCATGGCTACCTGATCGGAAGATTGGAGCACGTTTCTCCTGACGCCATTGTCGATGAGGCGCGCGGGCTGGTGTATCCGATCCGCGTAAGGCCCTTGTCCAGCAAGCTGCGCGGATTGCAGCACGCAGGCGCGATTGGGCCTGAAGGGACGATGGCGATCGCATTGTCTCCCGGAATGTCAGCAAAGGTAGAACTTATCACCGGGCGCCGAACAGTTCTGGATTATCTCCTGTCTCCAATCGCAAAGGCAACTCAGGAAGCAGCGAGGGAACGCTAGCGCGAGCCTTGCCTCAAATGTCGACTTCTGCGATGGTCCTGCGGTTAGATGGCTCTTGGGGGATAGGGGACTATCGATGCTGACTAGCAGGTCATTCGCACCTAGCCTGGTCACTCGATCATCCGGCTCCAGTCGTGAAGTGATACCCCATCAATCACAGCGTCTAGCAATGGGAACTCCTGCTAGCGCCAAGGCTGCATCAAGCCGTTTGGCTCCAAGGTGAGTTGATGCAATACGCCGCTGCCTCACGACGCAGGATTGGGAGGGAGCGGCGCTATCCAACTGGTCCGAAACTATCGCCCATTCGCGTTCTTTCTCTATTGATGGTGGTTGGCGCTTTCAGCGCCTGTACCCGCTTTCTCGAAGAGCGGCCGCAGGCTTACCCCGAGCTTGATTGGCCGCGCTGGGATGCGCCCGATTACTCTACTCGCACGATTATGGATCCGAACGAGCTATCGCAGTTCCGGATTGCGCTCGACCACACCGGCAAGCGCATGGCTGTTGCCGTGCCGGGGAGACCAAGCCCCGGTCTGATCCTGTTCGATCTCGACTCGGAACGCGGCACGCTCCTGACCTATCCGGTTCCGACGCTTGAACTGGTGGAGCCCAGCTTTTCCCGCGATGGCAAGCAGGTCGTGTTCCTGGCCACGCCCGTTCCGCGATTTGGCTGGACGGAGATATGGATTGCCAGCAGCGAGGGTGTCTTCGAGCGCCGCCTGCCGGATTGCCATGGCAGACATCGCGCACCGGCGTTCTCGCCTGATGGTCGGCAGGTCGCCTATTTCCGGGATGCTGACAGAGCCAGCAGTGAGGCGTGGCTGAAGGTGATGTGGCCCGAGCAGCGCAGCAGGCTTCTGTTCCACCCGTTCGGCATCTTCATCTACGATCTGGACACGCAGGTCGAGCGGCAGATCACCAGCTTGGCGTACTACGTCGTAGAGTTCATCGAGTTCATGACCGACGACTCTCTGTTTGTGAGCGCTGGCGGGCTGCTGGGGCGCCCAAACCAGCCGGGTGGAGAAAGATCCTGGATGCCTGAAGACGGCAGCCCGAATGTCAAAAGTGCGCTGGATGCTCTCCCAAACAGCAAGCAGCTCTGGGAGCAGACACGTCGTGCTGTCCTGCTTCTTGATATCAGGGCCCCGGAGCCAGTCATCGCCTCCCCCGAATCTATCGGCGTGCCTCGGATGGCTGAGGTTGACCTTGCCCCCCACGGACGGCCGATTGTAATGACCCCTATCGACCCCCTTCGAGCAGCAACCACGCCGTTTCGGCCATTTGAGTACCGCTACTTTCTGGTTCGCGACAGAGGTACGGAGTTATTGCTCGACACAACGAGCATTCCGAACTTTTCGCCCTCCGTCTCCAGCGCGACGTTGAGCGTTTCTGGCGACCTTTGCACGATGGCTTGGTGGGGAACGGACGGCTCGCAGGAACTCATCACCGTCACCAATGTCTGTTCCGGTGGCGAGCGCGAGTATCGGACATTTGCGGTAGATGATCTGGCTCGCGGCGCAAGAAAGATCACAGCTCCCTGGGGTTTTGGCGATGTCTGCAAGCAGTCAGATTGAGGCGATCAGAAACTCGCTTTTCTACAAGACCATTCGCCGTCCGCTAAGGCGTACGCGGATTGGCGGCCCGCTCGGATCCAACATATATCGCGCGCTCCCCGACATGCGCATGGTGTATCCTGGCGCTACGGCATTCAAAGTGGAGCTATTGATACCAGGCTATCAGCTTCCGACTACCATTGCTCGAACCGGACTCATCGACAATGCTCAACCGACCTTCGGATATTTTTCCGGGGGCGGCTGGGCTTTCGGACTCATTGAAAACAGCCAGTTCCGGATAAACAGCCAAGCCTATGTCGACTACGCAGGGCCAAATGGCGGTGGCTCAGCGCCGAAGGCCGTTGGCCAGACGGTCACCGTCATATACGACGAATACTATGTTGATGGACCAAACAAAGGGAAGATCAAGCAGGCGGGTGTCGCCAAAGTGGACCTCGTTGTCGGTCAGCACATTCTACATTACTCGCTGTTGCTGCCGGGCGACACACTAGCGGTTAAGCACGATTTCGAGCACCAGTACGCGACTGAGCAACACGCGGCCTTCCTGAACAACGAGCCACAGGCCTCACTCTGGAACGAGAACTATACGGCGCAGTACAAGGGTACAGCCAACACAAATTTGGCAACTGCCGCGCAGGCGATTACGTGGAACGATTATTATAACGCGATCAACGCGAACACGTCGTACTCCGATGCTGAGCGCCACGAATTGCTGAGCATGGTTGCTTATGCAGAAGTCTACATGAAAGTCTGGCCAGCCACGCTTCTGGCGATGGGCTCCGGTGTCAATCCCTTTTTCTTGGATCCTGAGGAAGTCGACAGAAAGGTATTCGCAGAAGCCTGGAAGATTGCGGAGGCCCACGGACTTGATCCGAAGGCTTTCGTCGATGTTCTTGAGGAGGCGTCACTTGCGCCCAAC
>JBEAMJ010000022.1:0-12936 GCA_041166025.1 Pseudomonadota bacterium
GCGGACCGTCCGACGGTCCGCGCTTTTTCGCGTCGGGGAGGACGTACATGAGTTTCAGGACCAGCCTGATCGCCGCCAGCGCGCTTGCGCTGATTGTCGCCGCCTGCGCAACTATGCCTGCCGGGCCGCCACCGTGGGGGGTCTCCGACTATGCGACCATCCTGGCTGATCCCGCCCGCCAGACGAAACTCGAGGGCTTCACAGCCGCCGACCAGGCCGACGATGCTGCCCGTAAGCCGGCAGAGGTTCTCGCCTTCGCCGGCATACGTCCAGGCGACACCATCCTGGAAATGGAGGGCGGCCGCGGCTGGTTCTCCTACATCCTCTCGAAGGCCATCGGCCCGTCGGGCAAGCTGATCGTGCAGTACCCTGCCGAATTCGCCTATGGCGACGCGGCCTACAAGACGCGTGTTGATCTCGGCCAGCTTCCGAACGCCACGATCACGAAATCCCATTTCGACCAGCTCGCAGCGGCCGACGGCTCGGTGGACAAGGTGCTGTGGATCCTTGGGCCGCATGAGGTGTGGTTTGTACCCAACAACACGCAGGGTCTGGGCGAGCCGGCGAAGACCTTCGCCGACATCGCCCGCGTGCTGAAGCCGGGCGGCGAGTTCATCGCCATGGACCATGCGGCCGTCGCCGGAACGCCAGCAAAGACCTCCGCGCAGACGCTGCACCGTATCGATCCGCAGCATGTGCTGGACGCGGCCAGGACGGCCGGCTTGGTCTACGTCGAAAAGAGCGACATCCTGGCCAATCCGGACGACGACCGGACCAAATCCCCCTTCGCGCCCGACCTTCGTCGTCACACCGACCAGTTCCTGTTCCGCTTCCGCAAGGCGGGGTAGGCGCGGAGGCTTCAGGCTTCCCCCGAATCCCACCGCGCCCTAAACTGCGGCGATGATAGCGCGCCGAACCGCCTTGATGCTGGGCCTTGCCCTTGCGGCTTGCTCCCCGTCCGAGCAGGGCGTGGAAACCGTACATTCCGGCGATCCCGTCATTGTGATTTCCGAAGGCGAATGCGACCAGACCTGCCCGGTCTATGACATGACGCTGAAACCGGACGGGTCCTACCTCCTGAATGGCGTGCGTTTCGTGAAGACGGCCGGCGTCAGCGATGGAGGTCTTGGCACGGATGCCTGGGCAGCCGCCGAGAAGGCGCTGGCAGACGCCAACTTCTGGACGCTCGATCCGAACCAGACCTCCAGTACGCAGACCGACTGCTTGCCGGGAACGCCCACCGTGGCGGTTACCTGGCGCACCGCGGAAGGCAAGCAGAAGACGCTCAACTATCGCGCCGGCTGCGGCGGCCCCGAAGGCCGCGCCCTCATCCCGGCCCTGCGCCAGGCGATGCAGTTCAACAGCCTGGTCTGGACCGAAGACCGCTTCGCCCCCGACGGCAGCCGCTGATCACAGACGCCACATGGCGCCGGCTAGCGATAGGCGCTAGAAGGCCCGCCATGGAAGTCTTTCTGGCCTATGGCGTCTACATTGCGATCGGCGCGGTTTTCATCGTCCTCGCGTTTGGCGTGGTAAACCTCTTGCGCACCGACGCCAACGCCGCCTCTCGCTCGAACAAGCTGATGCGCCTGCGCGTCCTCATCCAGTTCATCGCCATCCTGCTGCTCGTCGCCCTCGGCGCCGCAGCAGGCGCCTTCCGGTAACGCCCCCGGAAATGGCCGGCCGTCCGGCGGAACGCTGATTGCAGCGCGCGTTCAGCCTGCGTTGGGCGGGATCATGCAAATTTTCCCGATCGGCTTAGCCAAACCTGAAGTCGCCGGTGCGACACTGGTTTGTGGTGGCGGAAGGCGGGAGTGGTTGCGATGTTCGGGAGGCGCGACTTGGACAGCGGATCGAGGCGGTTCTGGGCCTGGTTCGGCGCGGAAGCCCACGGCATCGCCAACGCCTTCGAGGCCCTGGCCCGGGGCGAAGCCGACGCAGAAGGCGCGCTCGAAAGGCTCAATCTTCGAATCCGCCGCATCGACCCCACGCTGGAGGCCGACATCGTCCGTACGCTGGACGGCCAGTGCCACATGACCATCACCGGCCCGGAAGCGGCGGTGACACGCCTCCTCGCCCTCGCCCCGCGCCTCGCCGGCTGGCGTTTCACGCCGCACGCCGTGCTGGCTGACCCGCGCCGTATCCCTTTCCGTCTGGCTCCGCGCCCGTCGCTGGACCTCATGGGAACGCCGCTCACCGCCCGGCACGAAGCCTACGCCTGATCCGGCTCCATTGACCGCGTCATGCCGCAGGTGCGATCCCTGTGCGTATGGTTGTCATCAACAAGATCTACACCCGTACCGGCGATGACGGGACGACCGGGCTGGCCACCGGCGAGCGTGTCGAGAAATGGAACCTGCGCGTCGAATGCTATGGCGCGGTTGACGAGACCAATTCCGTCATCGGCGTCGCCCGCCTGCACGCCGGAGATGACCCCGATCTCGATGCAATGCTAAGCCGCATCCAGAACGACCTCTTCGATCTCGGCGCCGATCTCGCCACACCCGAACGCGACACGCCGCTCGCCTGGATGCCGCTGCGCATCGTCGAGGCTCAGGTGACCCGCCTCGAAACCGAGATCGACCAGATGAACGCGGCCATTCCGCCCCTCAACAGCTTTGTACTGCCGGGCGGATCGGCCCTGTCCGCACATCTCCACGTCGCCCGCACGGTATGCCGCCGGGCCGAGCGCCTGATCGCAGAACTGGCGGCGGCGGCGGACGAGAGGGTCTCGCCCCCCGCCCTCGCCTACACCAACCGCCTGTCGGATTTCCTCTTCGTCGCCGCCCGCCGCGCCAACGACAATGGGGCCGCGGATGTCCTCTGGGTTCCTGGCGCCAATCGCTGATGGTTCACGCCTAAGGCCTTCTATTCCTCGATCCTCAGCTGACAAAATCCCGCCTATTTCGGCATTAACGTCTCTGGACAATGCTCAGTCGCATGATTCAACTCGTCATGCCTCGGGGGCGGGGACTGAAGGATTGGACGTTGAGACTTCTAACTCTCCTGATTTCGGCGCTTGTGATCGCTCTCTCTCCAGCATCCGCCTCGGCGCAGCTCAAGAAGGACGCCCAGGCGCTCCGAAATTTTGCCGAAGAACTCGATGAGGCGGCCAAGGCCCCCGACTTCGTCGGCCTTGCCGTTGCGGTGGTGAAGAAGGGCGAGGTTGCCCTGATGCGGACCTACGGCGTGCGTGAGGCGGGCGGCAGTCAGAAGGTGACGCCAGACACTGTCTTCAGGCTGGCCTCGCTATCGAAAGGCTTTGCCTCAACGCTGGCCGTACTGGAACAGAGCGAAGGCAAGCTCGATCTCAAGACGCCGGTTGTCTCGCTTGTTCCCGAATTCCGCCTCAGGCGACCCGGGGACGCGGCGCGCGTGACGTTCGAGGACGTGCTTGCCCATCGCACCGGACTTCCGCCCTACGCCTATGACAACCTCCTCGAGGCCGGCACATCGCCGAAGCAGATCCTGTCGAAGTATGGTTCGGTGAAGCAGACCTGCGCGCCGGGCGAGTGCTTCACCTACCAGAACGTCGCCTTCAACATGATTGCCGCCCAAATCGAGAAGGCGACCGGCAAATCCTTTGCAACCGAACTGCGCGACCGTATCTTTCTCCCGCTCGGAATGACGACAGCTTCGACCACCCTGCAGGACCTTTCGGCGACCGGGAACTGGGCGCGTCCGCACCGGCGGGTTGAGAATACCTGGATGCCGGTCCCTGTGACGGATTACTACTACAAGGTCCCGGCGGCCGGCGGCGTCAACGCCTCGATCTCCGACTTATCGAAATGGCTGATCGCACAGATGGGCCATCGACCCGACGTGCTGCCCCGGTCAGTTCTTGACGAAGCACACCGCAGGCGCATCGCAACACCGCCGGAAACGGCTCGCCAGCGCTCGCTGAAGACGCCTGTCACCGACACCTCCTATGGCCTCGGCTGGCGCCGCTACACCTATGCGGGCGAACAGCTGCTCACTCATTCTGGCAGCGTCGAAGGTTATATCGCGCAGATTGCCTGGCTACCCACCCAGGATGCCGGCATCGTCATCCTGTCGAACACGCGCGGCTCCCGCGCGGCCAAGATCCTGCCCACCTGGCTCGACTACCAGCTCGGTCTTGAAAAGACCGACTGGTTCCGCCTCACCGAGATCCCCCAGGCCGCAGGCGCCCCCGCAACTGCCGGCGGCGACTGAGCGCCAGACGACTTGCGCGCAAGGCGGACGCCCGCCATGATCCGCCCGATCGAGGGAGGATCGAATGGTCAGGATTGCGATACTCGGATCATTGACTGCGCTCGTGCTCGCCGCCTGCCAACCAGCGGCGGAAGAGGCTGGCGCACCGTCGCATCAGGCCTACGACGCCAAAGCATTTTTCGACACCACCGCGGTCTCGATGAGCGCAGCGACCCCCTACGCCTTCTCGCCCGACGGCGCAAACGTGCTGCTGGCGACCGACACGTCCGGCGTCTACAACGCCGCAGCATTGCCCGTCGCAGGCGGCGGACCGGCGCCATTGACCCAGTCCACCACCAACGCCGTCTTCGCCATCAGCTACTTCCCCTCTGACGACCGCATCCTCGTCTCGTCTGATGGCGGCGGCGATGAACTCGCACACATCTACGTTCGCGAAAGCGATGGCACGCTCAAGGACCTTACGCCGGGCGACAAGCTAATCGCGCAGTTCGTCGGCTGGAGCGGCGACGGCAAGACCTTCTGGCTCGCCACCAACGAACGCGATCCGCAGATGTTTGACGTGTACGCCTACGACGCGGCGTCGTTCGCGCGGAAGCTCGTTTTCGAAAATTCCGGTTTCTTTCCCTCCGCGGTCTCACCTGACGGCCGCTGGCTCGCGCTCGACAAGCAGATCAGCTCGGCCGACAGCGACGTCTATCTCGCCGATCTTTCCAAACCGGCGAAACAGACACCGGTGCTTATCACACCCAATGCGGCGACCATCGCCCACGGCGTCTACGATTTCACGCCCGACTCGAAGCAGCTCGTCTACAGCACCGACGAACATGGCGAATTCACGCAAGCCTGGACGCACGATCTTGCCACTGGCGAAAAGAAAGTACTGATCACGGCCGACTGGGACGTGATGTTCGTCTCCTATTCGCCGAGCGGTCGCTACCGCGTCTCGGGCGTCAACCAGGATGCCTCGACGATACTCACCATTCTCGATCAGACGTCGGGCAGACCCGTAGCCATCACTGGCGCGCCGGCGGGCGACGTCAACAACGTCCGCTTCAATCGCGACGAATCGAAGATTGCCTTTACGGTCGCCTCCGACACTTCTCCAGCCGACGTGTTTGTCGCCGATCTCGCCACAGGCGCCGCCACGCGCCTTACCAACAATCTGAATCCCGCGATCGACGAGACGATGCTCGTTGATGGCGAGGTCGTGCGCTACAAGAGCTTTGACGGCCTCGAAATTCCGGCGATCCTCTTCAAGCCCAAAGGCGCCAGCTCAGACGCGAAAGTCCCGGCCGTCGTTGACGTACATGGCGGCCCGGGAGGTCAGAACCGCAAGGGCTATGCCGCCATGTACCAGCATCTGGTCAATCACGGCTATGCTGTCCTGCGCGTGAACAACCGTGGTTCGTCGGGCTACGGCAAGACCTTCTTCCACATGGACGACCGCAAGCACGGAGAGGTCGATCTCGACGATGTCGTCTACGGCAAGACATACCTGCAGACGCTCGACTGGGTCGATGGCGACAAGATCGCTATCATGGGCGGCTCATATGGCGGCTACATGGTCGCCGCAGCCCTCGCCTTCCGCCCTGAAGAGTTCACCGCCGGCGTTAACATCTTCGGCGTCACCAACTGGGTGCGGACACTGGAATCGATTCCGCCCTGGTGGGGCGCCAACCGCGACTCGCTCTACGACGAACTCGGCGATCCTGCGAAGGAGAAGGAGCGGCTCACACGCATCTCGCCGCTTTTCCACGCAGCCAACATCAAGCGACCAATGCTGGTCATCCAGGGCGCCAACGATCCGCGCGTCCTGCAGATCGAAAGCGACGAACTGGTTGCAGCGGTGAAGAAGAACAATGTCCCCGTCGAGTACATCATATTCCCCGATGAGGGACACGGCTTCCTGCGGAAGGAGAACCGCATCACCGCGTCGAATGCCTACCTCGCCTTCCTCAACCAGCACCTGAAGGGCATCACGCCGCCGGAAGGCGCGTATGCGTCGCCGGCAGCGCCCGCCGCTCCGACAGCGCCTGCTGCGCCCTCGGAATAGGAACAGAAACTTTCCTCCCCCTTCCGGGGGAGGAAGCCATTCAGGCCTGGATACTTCCGCCGCCCTGTACCTTCTGGCGGGCCAACGCGCTGTCCATCGGCGAAAGGCCGAGCCGATCCACCAGCTGGCGCATCAGCGCATCCTCGTGCGGGTCGCGCGAACCGTCGGCCAGAACCACTTTCCACAGCGCCTCTATGATCGCGATACGATCTTCGATTGCGATGGCCGTGCGGATCGCCTTCGTGAACTGGTAGATGTCGATCGATTCCAGCTCCGCCACCTCGCCCTCGCCACGCAGCCTCGCCGCAGCAGCTGCATCGAGCCCGAAGCGCGTCATCAGCACCTCGTCGACCACGTGCCGCTCGTCGGCGCCATAATCGCCATCGGCCCGCGCCGCCATCACCAGGACAGCGGCGGTCGCAGATCGCGCATCGTCCGAAGGCAGGTCCGCAGGCGCGGTCGCACGCATCATCCGTTTGAGAAAATCGAAAGCCATGCGCTTTGAGATGGCGCCTTTGTGCGCGCGGGACAACCCGGTCGCGACGCTCAGCCCGGCCTTGTCGGATTGAAGAGCGCCGCCACGGCCTCCGCATCGACACCCAGCGCCTCGAACACAGGCGCAAATGTCGCCATCCGCCCGGCATCGTTGAGCCCCAGCGTGATGCCGCCATCGACGACCAGCGCATGCCCGGTGACAAAGCCAGACCCATCCGAGCCCAGGTAGAGCGCCGCCTCCGCGATATCCGCCCCACGCCCGCCGCGCGGAATAGGCTGCGTATGCTTGTTCGCCTCCGCCAACGCATCGATGCGCGTCTCGGCAAGTTGACGCGGAATGCCGAAAGAATTCGCGAAGATGTTGGTCGCTATCATGCCGGGGCAGATGCAATTCACGCGGATGTTCTCCGGGCTCAGCTGCGCCGCCGCTGCATGCGTCATGTGGACCACCGCCGCCTTGGCGATGGAGTAAAGCAGCGGCCCATAGCCCGTGCGAAGCCCGGCGATAGACGCGGTCGAGATGATCGATCCGTTACCCTGCGCCCGCATGTGTGGAACCGCGTATTTCATCCCGAACAGCGCCGCGCGGACATGCAGGTGCATGACGCTGTCGAACCCTTCGGCCGTCACCCCGTCGGCCATCTCGCGCACGCCGCCCGTGCCCGCATTGTTGAACAGGATGTCAAGTCGGCCGAAGTCGGCTTTCGCGGCATTCACCGCGGCAGCGATGTCGCTCTCCTGCATCACATCGCAACGCACGAAGCGCGCCTTGCCCGCGTGCTCATGCTCGATCTGGGCCCCCTTGTCCTCCTGCAGGTCCGCCGCGATCACCCGCGCACCCTCCGCGACGAACAGGTCCACCGTCGCGCGGCCGATTCCGCTCGCCGCTCCGGTGATCACCGCAACCTTTCCTTCAAGCCGTCCCGACATGCGCGCCTCCGCTAGGCCTTCGGCTTCATGTAGCTGTCGAAATTGGCAATATAGTCGTCGAGATGCACATTCAGCATCTGGCGGAAGCCCTCGACGAAGTAGTCTGAGATCTCCTGCTTGCCCGCCGCCATAGCCGTGGTCGACTCGAACCCGCCCGCAGAGATGAAGGCGCAGAAGCGCGCCGATGCGAACAGCATGGACGCATTCACCAGATGCGGCGGCGCGTGCTCCTTCTGGTCGTTGGACAGGTTGATGTGCGCGTCGGCGCGCTTGTAGAAACCTTCGTCAAACTGGTCGGCCATGAATGCTCCTGAAGGTCGTTGACGCCAAGTCAGACCAATGCCTGCCGCCGCCGAACGTGTCTACTGTGCCGCAGGGTCCGGTATCGGCCCGACATTCGTCCGCTTCGAGACCAGATTGAAGAAGTGGAACACCTTCTCGAGGTTCTCGCGCCCGCGCCGGATGAAGAACTCGTGCTCCAGCCCCGGAAACTCCAGGTAGACATGCTGCGCGCCGACCTTCTGCAGCTCGCGCACGGAAACCCGCGAGCTTTCCTTGCGAACGACAGTGTCCTCCGCCCCGTGCATCACCAGCACGGGCACGCCCTTCAGCCGTTCTGCCGGCGCATTCGGCCCCACGCCGCCACCCGCAATCGGCGCGATCCCGGCCCACAAAGCATTGTGCTTGGCCCCGAGGAAGAACGTGCCGAAACCGCCCATCGAATGGCCCATCAGGTAGATGCGGTCCGGATCGACATTGAACGTCTGCCGCACCAAACCCAGCACGGTCAGCGCGTCATGCTCCGACAGCGCATTCGCGGTCCATTTCGCGCCTGTTTCCGGATTGATGTTCGCCGTCTCAACCGGCTGCGGCGTTCCCCGCGCCGGCCCCCAGCCGCCGAAGGTCGAATACCCCATCGGCGCCAGCACGATATAGCCGTCACGCTGGGCGAAATCGGTCGTGCCATCGAACAGCATCTGCTGCAACGGCGTCACGCCCGCCCCGTGCAAGTCGACGATCAACGGCCAGAATTTCGCGTGATCATAATTGTCCGGCACGAACAGCGAAAACGGCATCCGGGCATTCGCCGCATCCAGCTCATAGCCGCACATCAGGATGCGCTTCTGGCTCGCGGTCAGCGGCGGCTGGGCCGAGCGCGGGATGTTGGCGCGCTGCGCGATCGCATCATTGGGGTCGGTCGAAGGCGGCGGCTGCGGAACAAGGCGCACCCCCTCATGCGTTACGTTGGGCACGCCTGCACTGGCGGCCGCCTCTGCCTCAGAGAGGAAGGAGCAGTCCAGCCCGCGCGCGGTCTCCCCTGCAGAAATCGCTACCGGCGCGATGTCAGCAGCGCTTGCACAAGACGCCACCGCCAGCACTGCTCCCTGCATTATCGCCCTCAGTCCGCCACCCCTCATGCGTATCTCCCGCATCATCCGGTTTGCCTGTCAGGCTAGCGCCACCACCGGAAAAGCCACGCCCAAAAGCATGGTCCTCTCCCAGTCCGCCCGGCCATTCGCGCCAAATCGCCGCTTTTTACCCCCCGCAGTCGCTTCAAACTTGATTCCGCCGCCCCACGCGGCTACCGGAAAGCCCGCCGGTTCGCAGGTTGGTTAGCTGCGAACAGGGCGTCCGTTTCTGGCTTTTTCGACCGGAGAATCCACCGATGAAGGTGCTTGTGCCCGTCAAGCGGGTGATCGACCCCAACGTCCGCCCGCGGGTGAAAGCCGATGGTTCGGGCGTGGATCTCGCCAACATCAAGATGGCGATGAACCCGTTCTGCGAGATCGCTGTCGAAGAGGCGGTGCGCATGAAGGAAAAGGGCGTCGCTACCGGCGAGATCGTCTTGGTCTCCATCGGCCCGGCGCAGGCCCAGGAAACCATCCGCGTCGGCCTCGCGATGGGCGCCGACCGCGGCATCCTTGTTCAGACCGACGCTGCGGTTGAGCCGCTGGCTGTCGCCAAGATCCTCGCCAAGATCGTCGATTCGGAAAAGCCCGACATCGTCATCACTGGCAAGCAGTCGATCGACGATGACTGCAACCAGACGGGCCAGATGCTCGCCGCCCTGCTGGGCTGGCCTCAGGGCGCCTTCGCCTCGGCCGTCGCCAAGGATGGCGACAAGCTCTCTGTCACGCGTGAAGTCGATGGCGGCCTGCAGACCGTGTCGCTCAACCTGCCCGCCGTGGTCACCACTGACCTCCGCCTCAACGAGCCGCGCTTTGCTTCGCTGCCCAACATCATGAAGGCTAAGAAGAAGCCGATCGACATGAAGACGCCCGCCGACTACGGCGTCGACACCGCGCCCCGCCTCGCCGTCGTCAAGGTCGCCGAGCCAAAGAAGCGCGAAGCCGGTGAGAAAGTCGCCGACGTCGACTCGCTGATCGCCAAACTCAAATCCGCTGGAGCCATCTGATCATGGCCGTTCTCGTTTTCGCTGAACACAGCAACGCCGCCCTCAACGACGCCACCGCCAAGACGGTTGCCGCCGCCCAGGCTTTCGGCGGCGACATCGACGTTCTGGTCGCCGGCCACAATGCCAGCGCGGCGGCCCAGGCCGCCGCGAAGCTCTCCGGCGTCCGCAAGGTGATCCACGTCGAAGGCGAAGCCTTCAGCCACGCGCTCGCCGAAGCGGTTGAGGCGCTCGTTGTTCCGATGATGGGCGGCTACGACGCCTTCTTCGCCCCGGCCACAACCACCGGCAAGAACGTCGCCCCCCGCATCGCCGCCAAGCTCGACGTGATGCAGGTCTCCGAAATCACGAGAGTGATCGACGCATCGACCTTCGAACGCCCGATCTACGCCGGCAACGCGATCATGACGGTGAAATCGTCCGACGCGAAGAAGGTCGTCACCGTTCGCGGCACTGCCTTCAAAGCCGTCGAATCCTCCGGCTCGGCTTCGGTTGAAACCGCCGCGGCCCCCGCCGGTCCGTTCAAGTCCGCCTTCGTCTCGGAAGAGATCGCGAAGTCGGATCGTCCGGAACTCGCCTCGGCCAAGCGCGTCGTCTCCGGCGGCCGCGCGCTCGCCTCGGCCGATCAGTTCAACGCCCTCATCCTGCCGCTCGCCGACAAGCTGGGCGCCGGCGTCGGCGCATCGCGCGCCGCCGTCGACGCCGGCTACGCGCCCAACGACTACCAGGTCGGCCAGACCGGCAAGGTCGTCGCCCCGGAGCTCTACGTCGCCGTCGGCATCTCGGGCGCCATTCAGCACCTCGCGGGTATGAAGGACTCGAAGATCATCGTGGCCATCAACAAAGACGAAGAAGCGCCGATATTCCAGATCGCCGACTACGCCCTCGTCGGCGACCTCTTCAAAGTCGTCCCGGAGCTCACCGAGAAGCTCTAGGCTTCAAGAATGGAACGACAAAAGGCCCGCCGTCACCGGCGGGCCTTTTGCTTTGCTGTGCCAGCAGCCGGCCCTTCACCTTGCAGGCTGACATTTTCACGGCCATCTTCGCTGAGTATCGAAAGAATGCCTTCGACGATGTTCAAAGCGTTATGGCGATTCTGTGAGCAATGGGTCGCTCCATTTACCTCTGCAAGCCTCGCGGCGCCACTTGGCAAGTAGACTCCCTGAACACTCAGGAATAATCTCCCCATGGGACGCAGGGGAGTGAAACATGCCGCCCACGGGAATCATTGTCGGCGACAACTGGCTCGCCATCGGCGTTGCGGCCATCGGCATCTACGCGATCGGATTTCTCATCTATGGGGCGCTGTTCTCGAAGCTCTGGATGAGCCTTGCGGGCTATACGCAGGAACAGCTCAAGCCGCACATGTGGAAGATGGCGATCTCTTGGATCATGCCGGTCCTCACCGCCATCGGCCTTGCCCTGATCCTGAAGATGGCCCGTGTCGACAATCTGGCGAGCGGGCTCATCGTCTCCTTCGAGGTCTGGCTCTTCATTGTCCTGTCGACGCGGCTCTATTCCTACGTCTACAGCCCCGAACGCCCCGGCCTCCTCGTGATGGACGCGATTCACCTGCTGCTGGGCACGCTAGCCGCCGGCGCGATCATTTCGGCGTGGCCCTGACCGCCTGAATCGAGCGGCTTGGCGCAAAGCCCGGAGCATGGTCTGGTCCGGCCAACCGATTCAGGGGACTGGCCCATGCGCATGCTCATTGCCGTTTCAGTGCTCGCGCTGACAGGGTGCACGCTGCTGCCCATCACGCCAGAATCGCCTGTGGCCGAGGGTCCGGCGGCTCCCGCCTTTCCGGCCGGCGATCCCGGCGCGGGCGAGGCCGCGTTCCGCGCGCTCTACAAGGAGTTGGTCGAGACCAACACAACCTACTCGGTCGGCTCCTGCACGCTTGCTTCCGAACGCATGAAGGCGCGGCTCCTGGCTGCCGGCTATCCCGAGAGCGACCTTCATATCCTCGTCGATCCCAAGCCCAACCGACCGCAGGACGGCAACCTCGTCGCGGTCCTGCCCGGAACCGATCCGACCAAAAAACCTATCCTCCTGATGGCGCACATCGACGTTGTCGAGGCCAAACGCGAGGACTGGGAGCGTGATCCCTTCGTGCTCACCGAAGAGGACGGCTATTTCTACGCCCGCGGAGCCAGCGACGACAAAGCCATGGCCGCGATCTTCACTGACTCGCTGATCCGCTTCAGGCAGGAGGGCTACAAGCCGGCGCGCACCATCAAGATGATGCTCAACTGCGGCGAGGAAAGCAGCGGCGAAGGCGCGAAATACATGGTCGAGACCCATCTCGACCTGATCTCCGCCGAGTTCGCCCTCAACGAAGGCGCCGGCGGCCGCATCGACCCCGCAACCGGCCGCTATCTCTTCAACGGCGTGCAGGCCGGCGAGAAACTCTACCAGGACTTCACCGTCGAAGTAACGAATCCGGGCGGCCATTCATCCCGGCCGACGCCCGACAATGCGATCTACGAACTCGGCCAGGCGCTGATGAAAGTGCAGGCCTACGAATTCCCGGTCGAGTTCAATGACGCGACCCGCACGTTTTTCCGCCGCATGGGCCAGATCACGCCGGGTCAGAAAGGACAGGACATGCGCGACGCCGCTGACGGCGAAAGCATGGCCGCCATCCGCCGCCTGATGACCAATCCCAGCTACAACGCCATGCTGCGCACCACCTGCATCGCGACGCAGGTGTCGGCCGGCCACGCGCCCAACGCCCTGCCCCAGCGCGCCACTGCCAACGTCAACTGCCGCATATTTCCGGGCCACACGCAGGAAGAGATCCGCAAGCAGCTGCAGGATGCGGTCAACAACGCCGATGTGAAGATCACGC
>JBEAMJ010000023.1:0-3678 GCA_041166025.1 Pseudomonadota bacterium
GTCTCGACCCAGTCGAGCAGCAGATCGTGCGTGGCCACAGGAACTGCATCGACCTGCTGCTGGGCATAGGCAAGGCCAAGATAGAAGACCCTGCCGGTCGCGCGGAGTTGCGTTACGGCGCGGTCATAATAGCCCTTGCCATAGCCGAGCCGCCGGCCGCGCGCATCGAAGGCCAGGAGCGGAGCGAGCACGAGATTGGGCCGCACGATTTCCGCCGCCGCAGCGGGTTGCATGAGACCGAACGGTCCCTTCTCCAGGGTCATTGTTCCAGGATCGCGGAACGTCATGCCGCCATCGGTTTCCACGCGCGGCAGGACGATGCGCGCGCCCTGCCCGGCCAGTCGGGCCAGCAGGGGTGCTGCATCGAGTTCGTCATTGATCGCCAGCGTTCCGGCGACAATCGGCCCATAGCGCTCGAAAAGCTTGATCGGAAAGCGCGCCGCGAGCTTGTCGGCCGCATCGGGATCACGCGCGGCGGCCTCGGCGCGGATCTCCATCATGTGGCCGCGCAGGATGGCTTTCTGCTCGGCGATCTCGGCGGCATCGATGTTCATGCAGCTACCAGCCGCAGTTTGAGATGCGGCGCAACCTGATTTGTGAGCGCGCCAGCATCCAGCCTCTGGCCTTGAGGGCGGCGACCGGAGCGACCGGCAGATCCGGCGATGCGAAGGGAAAAGGTTGGCGGGGCCACCATGCGCCGTACGAGCTTGTCATTCCCGTTCGACCCAGCAAGCCAGGTGGGCGCCAGATGATGGGGACCACGGTCCCCGCCAGAGCCAGCTCCCGAACAGAAATGTACGGTCGACGGAATGTGTTGCCGTTCGAACGCTGCAGCTAACCGCCAATCGGGAAGGTAGTCCCGGGAGGGGTTTCGAACAAGTAAATTTGGCGGGGAACCCCACGCGGACCGGCGTTGTCAGTCTTGTCTGGGCAAGAAGCAGCAGGCCAGGGCGCCCCAAAGGCGCATGATCTTCGTCATCCAATCTTCGTCCTTCCGCCATCGATCCTTCGCATTGGTGAATCCGGAGCGTCACGGATCGGCACTAACCCCAACGCGCGCTTCCGGGTGGGACGCGCAAGAACCGAAGGGGTAGATCATGAAACTCAGACTGCTGATGGGAGCGGCGATCGCTGCATTCGGCGCAGCGCCGGCCTTCGCCCAGACGGGCCCGGCTTCAGAGGCGGACACGCCGGCAGTCGATACCGTCGTGATCATTGGTCAGGGCGAGACCCGGCAGGTTCAGGCGCTGACCGAGGCGGACCTCGATCTTGAGGCCGCAGGCTCCTCACCCATCAAACTGATCGAGAGCCTGCCGGGCGTGAACTACACGGCAGCAGACCCGTTCGGCGCCTATGAGTGGGCGGTCAACATCAACATCCGGGGCTTCCAGAAGGACCAGCTTGGCTACACCCTCGATGGCGTGCCGCTGGGCGACATGAGCTATGGCAACTACAATGGCCTGCACATCAGCCGTGCGATCATCTCGGAAAATCTTGGTCGCGTGGAGCTCGCGCAGGGCGCGGCCTCGCTGTCGACCGCATCCACCTCGAATCTCGGCGGCGCCCTCACCTTTTTCAGCCGCGCGCCGTCCGATGAGTTCGGCGGCGAGATCGCGCTGACGGCTGGCTCCGAGAACATGCTGCGCGGCTATGCCCGCCTCGAGACCGGCGTGATCGCCGCCACAGGCGGCAAGGCCGCCCTGTCCTACGTCAACCACGAGCAGGACAAGTGGAAGGGCGATGGCCCGCAGAAGAACGAGCAGATCAACTTCCTGTTCGAGCAGCCGATCGGACCGGGCGTCCTGTCGGGCTACTACAACTGGTCGCAGCGTCGCGAGACGGACTATCAGGACCTCTCGCTGGAGATGATCTCGCGGCTTGGCTATGGATGGGACAATTTCGCACCGGACTGGGATCTCGCCCAGCGCGTCGCGGACATCGCAAACAATCGCGGCGATACCGGCGCGCCCGTGACGAATGCCGGCGCCGGGACGGTTTATCCGGCGCCGATCGCGACTGTCGATGATGCCTATTACGACGCCTCGGGCCTGCGCGACGACAGCCTTGGCCGCCTGACCTATGACTGGGATGTGAGCAGCGACTTCAGCGTCTCGGCTAGCGCCTACCTGCACGAAAATGAGGGCCAGGGCATCTGGTTCACGCCCTATGTCAGCCCGTTCTCGTTTGGTCAGGGCGGCCCCAACGTCTCTCCGATCTCTGTGCGCACGACCGAGTATGACATGAACCGCACCGGCGTCCTCGGCTCAGCAAGCTGGACGCTTGGCCAGCATGAGATCACGGGCGGCTTCTGGTACGAATACAACGATTTCAACCAGGACCGGCGCTTCTACGCCAACACGCGACAGGCGCCGCGCCCGACCCTGGAGTTCATGCGCAACCCGTTCGCGACCCAGTGGTCCTACGCCTACGACTTCGAGACCCAGATGTTCTACCTGCAGGACGTCTGGCAGGTGACGGATGCGTTGACGGTCTCGGCGGGCTTCAAGTCCGTGACCGTTGACATGACGGTTGACACCAATGTCAACGGCTTTGCGGTCCCGACACCGGGCGCCAACAACGACCTCGACGGGACCATCACCTCGGAAGACAACTTCCTGCCGCAGGTCGGCTTCACCTACCTTCTGACGCCTGACAGCGAAATCTTCGGCGGCTACACGGAGAACATGCGCGCCTTCACGCTGGCGCCCGCCGCGAGCCAGACACAGTCCGGCTTTGATTTCATCAAGGCGAACACCGATCCGGAAAGCGCAAAGACGGTCGAGCTTGGCTACCGCTACCGCAGCGGACCCTTCCAGGGCCTGGCGGCGCTCTACTATGTCAAGTTCGAGGATCGCTTGCTCGGCTTCTCGACCGGAGCCGGCATCATCGGCAACCCGTCGGTGATCCAGAACGTTGGCGGGGTCGAGACCAAGGGTCTCGAACTGGCGGGCAGCTATGATTTCACGGATGAATGGACGCTCTACGGCTCGTACGCCTACAACGACTCAACCTACGAGGACGATGTCCGCAATCCAACGACGAACGCGGTGATCCAGGCAACCGGCGGCAAGACCGTCGTCAACGCGCCCGAGCACCTCTTCAAGGCGGACCTGGGCTACGACAATGGCGATTTCTACGGAAAACTTTCGGTCGCCTACACGGGCTCGCGCTACTTCTCCTATGTCAACACAGCCGAAGTCGACGCCTACACATTGATCGACCTCGCCGCAGGCTACCGCTTCAGCGGCGAATGGCTGGAAGGCGCCGAGATTCAGCTCAACGTCACAAACCTGATGGACGAAGAGTATGTTTCGACGGTCGGCACCAACGGCTTCAACGCGGGTGCGGACAACCAGACCCTGATGGTCGGCTCGCCACGGCAGGTCTTTGCAACCCTCCGAAAGTCCTTCTAGCCTGCCCCGGGAGAAGGACTGAGACTGCGCCGCCGGAACCAGACATTCCGGCGGCGCGCATTTAACGGCGATGGACCACCATGCATCTCACACGACGCGAAACGCTTGTCGGCGCCGCTGCGCTGGGCGCAGGCGCCTGTGTCACCTTGCCGGAACAGCGGCCCAGCGCTGACGCTCATGCGGCATCGGGCAAAATGCTGAGCCGGATAGCTTTCGGTTCCTGCGCAAAAGAGAACAAGGATCAGCCGGTGTGGGACGCCGTCAA
>JBEAMJ010000024.1:0-4653 GCA_041166025.1 Pseudomonadota bacterium
GTGTTCGCCGCCATCGGCATGGGCGCCTGGGGCTCGATGGCGCTCAGCGCGCTCGGCAAGGAAACCAAGCTGATGCTGGTCGAGCCGGTCGCCGAGCAATTCGGCATCGACTACCAGATGCAGCCCGCCCGCCCCGCCGACATCGCGACCTTCCGCTCGCTTGATCTCGTGCCTGGCTGGGACCGCGAGAAGTTCGAGGACAGGCTGGCGGGCTCGCGCAACGATACGGAATTCGAATTCTTCGAGGCGCATCTGGAGGAAAAGCGCACGACGACGGATGGCAAGGGCCGAACGCGCACGACCTGGGTCACCGTCTTTCGAGGCCAGTGTCTCGTCGCCAACTTCCACAAGCAGTTCAACGGCGTTACCAAAGTCTATCGCGACGCCGGCGCGCTCAACTTCTTCAAGAAGCTATCGCAGATGGGCAAGGGCCAGCGCGTGAAGCTTGAAGACCCTGTCTTCGAGAAGGCCTTTGAGGTCTATTCGACCGACCAGGTCGAGGCCCGCTTCATCCTGACCCCGGATTTCATGGAACGGCTCATCGGTCTCGAGCGCACTTTCAAGGGTCGGCAGGTGCGCTGCGCTTTTTCAGGCGGCTGCATGTATCTGTGCTGCGAAGGCAAAAACCTGCTCGAGCCCGGCTCGATGTATCGCAAGATGGACGATCTCGGACGGGTGCGAGAAATCCTTCAGGACTTCGCCGCCATCTTCCTGCTGATCGATGCGATGAGCCAGCGCCTCACGCCCGACGCGCTGAGGCAGCCCGGCGCCTGAACCGAGCGCCGATTGATTCCCGCCGCTTGTTTGGGCAGGAATCGGGATAACGAGATCGGGGATTGCAGGGACGCGCATGGCCAAGAAACCATTTCTCGAAAGCACGCTCGAGGGCGGGCTGTTCGCCTCGCGCTGGCTGATGGCCCCGTTCTATGTCGGCCTCGTGGCCGCGCTGGTCGCACTGATGGTGGTGTTCTTCCAGGAGCTCGCGCACGAAATCCCGATGCTGTGGGCGTTCGATCCTGTCACCGGCGCATACGCCATGACGCCGGACGATGCGATCATGCTGGCGCTGTCGCTGATCGACATGTCGCTCGCAGCCAATCTCGTGCTGATCGTGATCTTCTCAGGCTATGAGAATTTCGTCTCCAAGTTTGACATGGGCGACCACAAGGACCGGCCCGAATGGATGGGCACGGTCGACTTCTCCGGTCTCAAGCTGAAGCTGGTGGCCTCCATCGTGGCCATCTCCGGTATCGCCCTCCTGAAATCCTTCCTTGATCTCGGCGCGGACAAGGACATGACGCCGAACGACGAAAAACAGCTGATGTGGAAGGTGATTGTCCACCTGACGTTCGTAGTCTCCGGCGTATTGCTGGCATTCATGGATTGGCTGACCGGCCACCAGAAGCCGCACTGACATTCCGCAGCCGGAAAGAAAGTTCCCCGTCGACTGAGCCGACGGGGAACAAGGGTGATTCTCGGGGGAGAGAATGCTCTTTGATACGCACGCCACGCGGCGCTGGATCGTTCGGAAAGCGGCGATCGGACGATAGTTTGAGGCGGGATTGCGGCGCGTTCGCTAGCAGGGCGACCAGATGTCGCGTGTACCGGTCGTTTTGTTCTCCACCACCAGGTTGAAGTTCCGCTGCCCGGACGTTGCGACATATTCGGGGCTCAGCAGATAGCGCTGGCCTGCCGCGGGCCGGGGCTCCTCCACACGCGTGGTGAGTTGCTGTCCGGTATCGTTTTCGACAGCGTGCACATACTGGCTGCCGGGCGCGGTAAAGACGAGATAGCCCTCGTCCAGTGTCACGATCGTACCCTGCTCGCAGGCGATGCCGTCCCAGTTCCAGCGCCCAAGGATTTTCGTGGCTAAGCCTTCGCCCGCTTGCGCTCGCCCGCCCCCCCCGGCGCCCAAAACCGGCGCGGGTGGAATTGGCCGGTTTCCGTTCGCGCAAACGCCATCAAGGGGCGAAGACCCGTCCAGACATGTGGCCGACGGCGCGGTCAGCACCCGCGAGGGGTCGATCGCGGGGCACTCGCCGGTCGACATCCGGGGCAGGCCGTTTGCGCATCCGAGACTGGTGAGCCCTGGCGACGCCGGAGCGGGCTTGGGAGAGTAGATCCACTGTGTCAGCCCGGTCGCCCCCGCCACCAGGACCACTCCGATAGCAACGCCCAGCCAGTTGATCTTCCGCGCCGGCTGGCTTGTGGTGGGTTGGATCGGTTGCGGCGAGCGCTTGCCGACGCGGCTTTCGACTTCGGCCACGAGCCGCGCCAGGCTCGCACTTTCCGCATTGCGCCAGTCGGTCAGGTTGGTCGCCTGCACGACATAGAGGCCCATCGGCAGGTCTTCCGCCGCGATCGGGTCGATCATCGCCGGTAGCAGCTTCTTCGCCTTGCGCGCCACCAGCGCCTCATGGCGAACATTATCGCTCTTCACGCTCTCGCGTGACCACAGCACGATCGCCACCTTGCTGTTGGCCAGCTTCGAGCGGATCCAGGTGTCCCAGTCCTGTCCCGGCGGCGTCGCCTGGTCCCAGAAAACGTCGATGCCGCGCGCGCTCAACGTCTCCTGCACGCGTTGCGCTGCCGCGCGATCCTTGCTCGAATACGAGAGAAAGACGTCAGCCATCGGTGTCCCTCAGTCCGCAAACGTAGCCAGCACAGGCACATGGTCGGACGGCTTTTCCATCGCTCGCGCCGCCCTGTGTATAGCGACGGATTTCAGCCGGTCAGCGGCCTGCGGCGAACACATCAGGTGGTCGATGCGTATGCCCCAGTCCTTCTGCCAGGCGCCGGCCTGATAGTCCCAGAACGTGTACTTCTGGATGCGCGCATCGCACGCCATGAAAGCGTCTGTGTAACCCATCCACTGCATCTCGCGGAAACGATCGCGCGTCTCGGGCCAGGCCAGCGCATCGTCGGCCCACGCCTTAGGATCCCAACAGTCCTCGTCGCGCGGGATGCAGTTGAAATCGCCCGCAAGGATCACCGGCTCCTCATTGGCCAGAAGCTCCCTGGCGCGCGCATTCAATCGGTCCATCCAACGAAGCTTGTAGTCATACTTCGGCCCCGGCCGCGGATTGCCGTTGGGCAGGTAAATGCTCGCAACGCGCATCGGCCGCGGCGCTTCAACCAGCACTTCAAGATACCGGCTCTGCTCGTCCTCGGCTTCCCCCGGCAAGCCGCGAACCGCATCGGAAAGGGGATGCTTCGATAGCACGGCGACGCCATTATAGGTCTTCTGTCCGAACACCGCGCAATTGAAACCCAACGCCTCGATCTCGGCGCGCGGGAATTTCTCGTCGATACACTTGATCTCCTGCAGGCACCAGACATCGGCCGGGCAGGTGGACAGTACCTCCAGCACGGTCTGCAGCCGCGCATTGACCGAGTTGACGTTCCAGGTCGCTAACTTCATGGCTCAATTCTCTAGAGCGAAGCGGATCGGTAGGCGCACCTTCGCGCCGGGTCGTGCAACGTCATGGTCGGTTCTGATCGCGAATTCACGCGACAGCTGGATTGCCGCCGCGCCGAACCCGTAGCCTGCAGGCGCCTCCTGATCGATCTCGCAACCGAGCGTTAGCTCCTGCTCGATCGTGCATCGCAGGTAGGCGATGCCTTCGACATTGTCCGCTTTCGCGCCAACCGGATAGACGCGGTGGAAGTCAGCAGCCGAAGGGCCCCGCGCCGCCCAGGCGGGCCACAGGATCGTATCCGACGCTATCCAGTCCCGCTTCGCTTGCGTTGCGGGTGCAGGTTCATGCTCGACCACACTTAGGCATCCGCTCGCGAGGAGCGCAGCAAGGAGGGCAAGGGGCGTGCGCAATCGGAACTCTCCAGACTCGTTGTGTCCTTGATAGACCCGCTGGCCGGAAACGGAAGACTTGCATTTGGCCGCGAGACGAATTACAAGTGTAATCCACAAGCCGCATGGAGTGGATTGCGGCGTATCCGGCAAGGGAGGCCTCAATGGCCATGAACGTTGGCGAAAGCCGCGACGGCGAACCCGTGTCAGAAATCAACACCACCCCGCTGATCGATGTGATGCTGGTTCTGCTGATCATGCTGATCGTCACACTGCCGCCGCAACGCCACGCGGTGAAGCTGGATACGCCCGTCCCGTGCCCGGCCTGTCCGGAGCCCGACAACGCGCCCATGCCGGTAACGGTTGCCGTCGCCTTCGACGGCGCCATCAGCTGGAATGGCGCCCCTGTGCAGCGCGCCGAGTTGCGCCACCGCTTCGCCGCCGAAGCCCGCAAGCCGATGCCGCCCGAAATCCAAATCCGCCCCGACGGCCAGGCCCCCTACGGCGCCATCGCCCACGTCATGGCCTCCGCCCAGCGCGAAGGCATCACGCGGATGGGTGTGGTCGGAGCGATGCGATAGAAGGAAGAATGTGCAAAAAATCACGTGTCGCTGCCAAGAAATTGGCTGCACTCTTCATCGCGGCGACTTCAGCGGCTTGTCAGCTTCAAACTTCTCAGCACTCCGTTGCGCCAGTCGAGGCGCTTGCTCCGGTCGGTGTTCGCATACTGGGCGATGGGACCATTATGATAAAAGACGCACCGGTTTCTCGCGACGAAGTGGCTGCGCAACTCGCGAAGCTTGCAGCCATGACCCCCCCAACCGGAGGTGCATGTCGAGCCCGAG
>JBEAMJ010000025.1:0-8722 GCA_041166025.1 Pseudomonadota bacterium
GCGCGGGTCGGTCTTGTTGATCACATAGACGCGACCCTTGCGGCGCACGACCTTGCAATCGCGATGGCGGCCCTTGAGCGATTTCAGAGAGGAACGGACTTTCATGGGCGGCTGCCGGTATCTGCGACCAGAATTGGGAGCGCGGCCTGTAACGGAGCGCCGTTCCGGTGTCAACCGCGCGCCGCCAGGTCCGTAGTCGCCCGCGGGAGAATGTAAATTGGTCTTAACATTCGCCCGCCATTCATGAAGATTGCGCCAGAGCGGCGCGGTGTTCGTGGTAAACGCATGGTGTCTGTCTTGGGCGATCTGGCGATGGCGATACGGACCTGTCGGTGGGCGCTCGCCTCAGTGGTGCTGGGCGTGATGCTCGCCGCCTGCGGCGGAACCCGCAGCGCAAGCGGCGCCCCCGGACCCGCCCCGCAGGCGCCCCCCGCCTCGCCCGCCCCGCCGCTGACCTCCGAACCCGGCGGCGCATTCGACTTCGCCAGCTCCGGCAACGCACAGTTCGACGCCTGGCGCGCGCAATTTGCCGCGCGGGCGTCCGCCGCCGGCCGCCGCACGCAGGATATCCAGGCCGTGCTCGACGGGCTGGTTCCGGTCGAGGCCGAGATCCAGAGCCAGTCCTTCGACAACCAGGCCGAGTTCGTGAAACCGATCTGGGACTATGCCCGCACCGCCGTCTCCCCCACCCGCATCACCAATGGCCAGAGCAAGCTGGCGGCGAACGCGGCAACCTTCGACGCCATCGAAGCCTCCTATGCCCCGCCACGCGAGATCGTCGCCGCGATCTGGGGCATGGAAACCTCCTATGGCGGCTTCATCGGCAATGACGACGCCCCGCGCGTGCTGGCCAGCCAGGCCGCTGTCGGTCGGCGCAAGGATTTCAACGAGACCGAGCTCCTTGCCATCATGCGCCTGATCGAGGACGGCTCGGCCACGCGCGATCAGTTCCGCAAGGCCTCCTTTGCCGGAGCGCTCGGCCAGACCCAGTTCATGCCCTCGAGCATCCTTGCCTATGGCCGCGATTTCGACCGCGACGGCCGCAAGGATCTCTGGGGCAATGCGGGCGATGCGCTCGCCTCTGCGGCCAACTACCTCACTGCCTTCGGCTGGAAGGAAGACCAGCCCTGGGCCGTCGAGGCGATCGTGCCGGAAGGCTTCGACTACTCCACCGGCGATGGCCGCAAGCTCACCGTCGCTGCGTGGAAAGCGCTTGGCCTCACGCCCGTGATCTTCGGCTCATTCGGCTCCGCAGACACGCTGACGGCGGAGCTTTTCCTGCCGGCCGGCTCCTACGGCCCCGCCTTCCTCCTGTTCGACAATTTCTTCGTCATCAAGCGCTACAACAACGCCGACAGCTACGCCCTCGCCATCGGCCTTCTGGCGGATCGTCTTGCTGGCCGGCCGGACATGACACGGCCCTGGCCCACCGAAATCCAGATGCTGACGCAGGACCAGGCGAAGGAGCTGCAGGCGGGCCTCAACGCGCTCGGCTTCAGCGCCGGCCCGGTCGACGGCATTATCGGTCGCGGCACGCGCGGCGCGCTGCAGAAGTTCCAGGCCGGAAAGGGGCTGGTCGCCGACGGCTTCCCGACGCTTCAGATGCTGGAGCAGGTCAGGCTCGCCGCCGCCGCCCCTGCGACGCCGCCGCCGGGCTGAGCCTGCGCGCGAGAGCGCGCGCTCACGATGGCGGCTTGTCCTTCGCCACGGCTTCCTCAAGCGTCCTCGGCCCCACGCCGTCGCCGGCCTTCGCCGTGACGTAGGCGTAGATCGCCATCACCACGACCAGCACGGCGCAGAAGATGAAGGGGCTTTCGCGTGAGACATTCTCGTACATCCAGAGCCCGAACAGCGGCGAGATCACGAAGCCCATGCCGTTCGCGGCTGTGATCAGCCCGGCGACATCGCCCTGCTGCTCGGGCGTTGCCGCCAGCGAGACGCCCACCGAGAAACCAGGCCGCGAAAACCCCTGCCCCAGCCCGAACAGGATCTGCGCAAACGCGAACAGCGCGAAGTCCTGCGCCCACACCATGAACATCGAGGCGAGCGCCAGCATTATGGCGCCGTAGACAAGTAATGCGCGCACCGACAGCTGCATGCGCGGAATGAGCACCAGTTGAGAGATCAGCGTCGCCATCGCGCCCATCGTCATCGCCGGACCGGTGTATTGCGCAGAGGCTGCCCCGGGCGCGTTCATCCTGTCCATGATCGCGTAGGGAAAGGTCTGGCTCAGCACGCCGGTGATCAGCGACAGCCCCACCGCGTAGAGCAGGAACGGGAAGATCGCCGGATGACGCCAGAGCCCTTTGGCGCCCTTCGCGCCGAGCCCGCCCTCGGCCAGCGGCGGCCGGTTCTCGGGCAGGCGCAGCAGGACCAGCACGGCGATCGCCGTTGCGATCACGGTAATGACAACGACCGGGGCGAGCAGCCCGACGGCTGGGGAGAGCATCGCCCCGGCCGTGATGAGCACGGCCGCCGCTGCAGGCCCCGCCATCTGGCCCAGCGTGAAGCCGGAGGTCAGCGTCGCCAGCTCCGTCATGCGCTCATCGCGGCTGGTGCGGTCGGCGACATAGGCCTGGGCGGCCGGATTGGTCGCCGAGCCGAACACGCCGAACAGCGTGCGCGCCGTCAGCAGCAGCACGAAGATCAGCACCCAGCCGGAAATCCAGTTCATGAGCGCAAGGAACGACACCAGCGCGAAGAAGAACATCGAGGCGGCAAAGCCCAGCATGCCGATGGCGGTTACGCGCCGCCGGCCCCATTCGTTCGACTTGGTTCCCCAGTAGGGCGCCGTCACCACCCAAACTGCCGCAGACAGCGAGAAGATCGCGCCTGCGGTCCAGTCTGGCAGGCCCAGCTCACGCGTCAGCGGCGGGAGCACTGCGGACGTCAGCATGGTGTTGCCCGCCCCGACTGCCAGCAGGCAGAAGAACAGCAGCAGAAAGGCGCCCCGCCGATCGGGGCGCGAGGTGTCATAGGCCGGGCCGGAATCCATCACGGCCCGGGATAGGGCCCGGCGCGATTCTCCTCAAGCGGGACGCTTGCAACACCCTCCCCCGGGGGGCCGCCTCGACGCATGGACGATCCGGGGGCGTCCGAATTAGGATCGCGGCGCAACCGGTGGAGGTGGTCATGGCGGCCCGGATCACGCGCACGCTGGCGCTCGCAGCGCTTGCGCTCGCCCTGGCGCTGCCAGGGTCCGCCCAATCCCGCCTCCGCGCCATGCCCGGCTACGCGCAATGGGCCGAGGTCGCCCCGAAGATTGCAAACGCGGTAAAATCTGGCGCCATCACACCGCTCTGGTCGGCTGACTCGCTCGCCTTCGACTACGCAGTCGGCGAGGAACGCTGGCGCTTCGACATTGCAACGCTGAAGGCGCGGCGCCTCGTCGAGGAGGAGCCGGCCGAGCTCGCCCCGGCCGGCCCGGCCGCCCAGCCTGCCACCCCGGGGTCAGGCGGGGTCGTCCTTGCGCGCGGCCGGGGGCGGGAGGCGGATGTCCTTGCCCCGGATGGCAAGTCGCGCGCCTTCAGCCGCAATCACAACATCTGGTACGCACCGGGCGATGGCGGGCCGGAGCGGCAGATCACCTTCGATGGCGGTGTGAAGGAGCGCATCCGCCACGGCGTTGGCAGCTATGTCTACCTTGAGGAGTTCAGCGTCTCGCAGCCGGTCTGGTGGTCGCCGGACGGATGGAAGCTCGCTTGGATGCGCTATGACGAGACGAAGGTGGAAGACTACTTCCTCCAGCTCGACCAGACGAAGACCTTCTCCACCATCCTCACGCAGGCCTATCCGCACGCGGGTTCGAACAATCCGGTCGCCGATCTCATGGTGTTCGACTTCCTGACCGGCGAGACGCGCCGGATGGATGTGCGCGAGGGACTGCCCTTCTCCAACAACATCATCGGCCACTATGTGTGGAATGCGCAGTGGACGCGTGATGGCGCCGAAATCCTGGTGCGCCGCGCCGACCGCCTGCAGAAACACCAGGACCTTGCGGCTTGCAGCGCGACGACCGGCGCCTGCCGCTCCGTGGTGCGTGAAAGCCGGCCCGCGGCATGGGCGCAGGCCAGCGCCCCGCGCTTTCTTGAGGACGGCCAGCGCTTCATCTGGACCTCGGAGCGCAGTGATTTCCGCAACCTCTACCTCTACGACCTCAGCGGCAAGCAGCTGGCCACGCTCACGCGCCACGCTTTCGATGTGATCGATGTCGTCAAGGTCGACGAGGTCGGCGAGTGGGTCTGGTATACGGCGCGCTCGGGCGACAACCCGATGAAGGTTCAGCTGCACCGCGTGAAGCTCAACGGGCGGGAGGACCGTCGGCTCACCGATGCCGCGCTGACGCATCGCGTGGAGATTTCACCGGACGGGAAGTTCTTCGTCGATGTCGAGCAGGCCCATGATCGCCCGCCCGTGACGCGCCTGCGCGATGCAGACGGCAATGCGCTCGCCCTCGTGGCGTCGAGCGATCTCACGCAGTTCGACCAGCTCGGCCTCGAGAAGGCGGCGCAGTTCGCCTTCACCGCAGCGGATGGCCAGACGCGGCTGCACGGCATGCTCCAGTTCCCCTCCGATTTCGATCCGTCGAAGAAGTACCCGCTGCTGGTCAGCGTCTATGGCGGGCCTTCATCGGCTGGTCTCAACGAGACATTCGCCTCGCCCCATCCCCTTGCGGAGTTCGGCTTCATCGTCCTGCGCCTCGATGCGCGCACCAATGCCGGACGCGGACGCAAGGTTCTTGACCAGGCCTACCAGCAGCTCGGGATTGTGGAGATCGACGATTTCGCCGCTGGGATACGCACAGCTGCCGAGCGCTCCTACGTCGATGCGACGCGCGTCGGCGTCTACGGTACATCCTATGGTGGGACGGTCGCCGCGCTCCTGCTGATGCGCTATCCCGATCTCGTTCACGCCGCCGTCGCGAATTCTCCGGTCACGGACTATCGGCTCTACGACACCGCCTATTCCGAACGTCATCTCGGCCTGCCCGAACAGTCGCCGGCGGCCTACGACCGCACCTCGATAATGACCCATGTCGAGCGGCTGAGCGGCGATCTGATGCTCTTCTTCGGCACCTCCGACGATAATGTGCATCCGAAGAATTCCATGCAGCTCATCCGGGCATTGCAGGCGGCCGGGAAGAGCTTCGAGGTGCAGATCGGTCCCGACCGTGGTCACACCTCGCTCGACCAGCTCCGCATGATGGAGTTCTTCATCGAGCGATTGGTCACTGACCGGCAGGACGCGCCTGCGCCCCGAAATGAGGCGGCGGCTCCGAAGGCTCCACAATAAAATCAATGGCTTGGTTAGCCTGACCCGGCCGGATCGCGGGTGCGGCAAGAGTCAAGTGATTAATTGTACGGCGTTTTCTCGATTACGGCATCTGGGTATGGCCTAAATGCATCAGTCTCGTGCTATAGCGCCGTCCGGGCGCACGGACTTCCAGTAAGGAAGCCATGCCTCCAGCCACTGGGGAGCGAAGAGCCGGGTACGGCACGCCGGGCTCGATGCGACTGTCTCAAAGGGTGCTGCGCGTGCAGTCATTGAAGATCGACGGGCGTTCGTCGGAGAGCGTCGCCCACTCGCCGGGCGGGAGCCATTCCGCCTCCGCCATCCGCACCGCCTACCAGGCTTCTGACGCCGGCTTCGCGCGCCGTCCGCCCGAACAGCGTCTCGACATGCCGGCCCAGCCGCTGGTCGCGCGCCGCAGCCGCCCCGCGCCGGAGCGCGACGGCAAGTGGCGCTTCCTCGTCATCCTCGCCTGCTCGCTTGTGACGACCTTCTTCGCCGCCCAGGCCATGCTCGCCGGTTTTTCCGCCGGGGGCCTCAACTGGCTCGAATGGCTCGCCGTGGCCATCTTCGCGATCAACTTCGCCTATCTCGGCATTGCAGCCTTCACCGGCGCGGCCGGCACGCTGGTCCTGCTTGGTTCGCCGCGCATCCCGCCCCCGACGGCTGACCTGCCGACCAAGAATTCGAAGACCGCCATCATCATCGCGCTCTATCAGGAAAAGCCCTCGAAAGTGATCGGCGCCGCCGAGGCGATGTGGGACTCGCTGAAAGACCTCGACGCTGAAAAAGGCTTCGAGGTCTTTTTCCTGTCGGACACCATGGATCCCGCCCTCGTCGAGATCGAGGAAGCGGCGATGCAGGACCTGATGCGGCGCCGCTCCGGCGAGCCGTTCTGGTATCGCCGCCGCCGCGAGAACAGCCAGAAGAAGCAGGGCAACATCAACGATTTCGTCCAGCGCTGGGGCGCCCGCTACGACTACATGATCGAACTGGATGCGGACTCCTTCGTGTCGCCTGAAGCCATGCTCGAACTTGTGCGCCGCATGGATGCCCGCCCGCGCACCGCGCTCATCCAGTCGCTTCCCATCATCGTCGGCGCCCGCACCTACTCCGCCCGCACCCAGCAGCTCGCCCTGCGCGTCCATGGCGGCCTCTTCGGCGCAGGCCTCACCTGGTGGTCAGGCGGCGCCGGAAATTTCTGGGGTCACAACGCGATCATCCGCCTTGCCCCCTTTGCCGCCCACGCCGCCCTGCCGGACCTTCCGGGCAAGGAGCCGCTCGGCGGCAAGATCCTGAGCCATGATTTCGTCGAGGCCGCCCTCCTGCGCCGCGCCGGCTGGCGCGTAGAAATCGCCGGCGACATCATCGGCTCTTATGAGGAAGCCCCGCCCACCATCGTCGACTTGGCCGCGCGCGACCGCCGCTGGGCCCAGGGCAACATCCAGCAGATCCAGATCCTGCTGTCGAAGGGCTTCGACTGGCTTTCGAAAGTCCATATCGGCGCCGGCCTCATGGGCTATGTCTCCGGCCTCCTCTGGCTGAGCCTTGTCGTCGTCGGCGTCCTCATCGCCCTCAACGCCAAGTTCTTCGACACCGAAACCATCGCCGCCGTGCCGCCGACCGATCCCGGCGCCGGGCTTCGCCTGCTTCTCATCTCGGCCATTCTTCTCACCTCGCCAAAGTGGCTTGCCATCATCCTGTGGGCCGCCGGCAAGCTGCCTGGCTGGAGTCGCTCGCCGCGCTTCCTCGTCGCCGTCGTCTGCGACCTCGCGCTCACCACGCTGATGGCGCCGATCATCATGCTCAACCATGCCGGCTCCATCCTCTCGACGCTGATGGGCGTCGATGGCGGCTGGCGCCCGCAGGTGCGCGACCGCAACGGCTTCGCCTGGAGCGACCTCCTGCGCCACTACCGGCAGCACATGATCTTCGGCCTGGCTCTGCTCACGGCCTCCTTCGCCATCTCGCCCGGCTTCCTCCTGCAGAACCTGCCGATGGCGACAGTTCTCCTCTTCTCCCCGCTCATCGCGCGCCAGGTCTCAGGCGTCGCCCGCCGCGGCTCGCTTTCCTGGCGCCTCTTCGCCACGCCCGAAGACCTCGCCCAGCCCGATATCGTCCGTCGCGCCGAGCTCCTCGCCGCCCGCGGCACGACGGAGGTCCGCCGCTTCGCCCCGCCCCGCCGCCCGCGCTCGATGCAGCAACGCATGAGCCTCGCGGTCCGCCGCGCCATGCGCCGCGTCCGCCGGGCCGACCTCTCCCGCCACGAAGCGGAGTAGGGCCGTCGTCCATTCGCGGGGTGAAGCCGGGCGCCGCGACCCCATCGTTTCACCCGCGAATTTGCAACTCATCGTTTCAGAGAGGATTGTGGACCGTGCGCGGCCCGCCATCGTCATTCATCGAGCCGTGCGGAGCCCTGAGGATTCCGGGGCAGCGCAGGCCGGCACGATACTGACACGCGGTGTCAGGAGGGTGTGCTATGGGAGTGCGACGCGAGAGAAGCCCGCATGGCGCAGGACCCCGAGCTATTGCCGCCGAGTTTGGCCAGCGCGTCGCCGCCTGACCTGGATGCTGCGTTTCGACCCATGCCTGGCGAGCCCTTCGCAGATACCCATGATAAGCGGTTCGTGTCCCTCTGCGATGTCGGGGGTGGCCCTGAATTTCGTTGGCAGCGAGCGGGACGCAATCCTTGCGCGGCCGGGCGCCGAACCGCCTGGCCACGAACCGGTTCAGCCCACCAGCAAATCCTGTGTCGTCATGCCTTAGCCCATGCCCTCGGAGCCAGACGAACGCAGATCATGGATGATCAGGAACGTTCCTGGTCTCACCGCCAAGAGCGGTCGTAAGCGAGCATAGGAGATTTTGCGTGGCACGCATCAATTTCATCGAGCTTCCCGCGCGTAATCTCGGCGCGGCACGGACATTCTACTCGGCCGTGTTCGGCTGGGAACTTGCCGACTTCGGCCCCAGCTATTCCTGCACGATGACCGGCAATGTCGATCTCGGGCTGCAGGGGGATTTGGGCGAAGCACCAAAGATGCCATTGCCAGTGGTTCTGGTGGATGACATCGAAGCGGCGCAAGCTGCTGTCATGGGCGCAGGCGGGACCATCAGCAAGCCGGTCTTCGCCTTTCCGGGTGGCCGACGCTTCCACTTCCTTGATCCCAATGGGCTCGAGCTGGCGATCATGCAGACGGACTGAACGAGAATCCCAGAATGCGATCCCAACAGGAAAGCAGGCGTTGGCCTGGCGTTCAGGATCTTGGGCGACTTGCGACCGCTCGCAGCCTGGCAATTTCAGGCCTCAGCCTCACCATGCATGCCGCAGGCTGAGCCACACCGCTGTTGCGCTCTCCGCATCCGCCACATGGTTCGGCTGCAGGGCCAGCGCGGCGGCGAGTTCGAGCGTTGTCATCTCCGCCAGCTGCGTCGA
>JBEAMJ010000026.1:0-54331 GCA_041166025.1 Pseudomonadota bacterium
AATCCTTGGTGAGCCCGGCAAGAATCGAACTTGCGACCCGCTGATTAAAAGTCAGCTGCTCTACCGACTGAGCTACGGGCTCTCTCAAGAGCGGCGGAACCTAGTGTTCGATTCCGCTCCGGTCAACGCCGGATTCCGGCCTGAAACAGCCTGTGACCGTTTGGCTTGTATCGCCCGGAATCCCGGCGCAAAGATAACCGGGGGCGGAGCTGTTTCGGGGGCAAAAGCCATGAAATCGTTGAACAAGTCGCTAGCGGCCCTGCTGGCCGTGGCGGCGGCAGGTTGCGAGACGGCGGCCAGCCGCACCTCCGAAGGCTTCGGGGACGCGGCGATGGCGCCGCTGAACGACCTCAACCTGCGCCGGGACGAGGTACCACCGCTGCTCGAGGCTCTACGTTCGGCCTACGAGCCCATTCCTGACGTGAGCTGCGCGGCGATCGCGAAGATGGTCGACGACCTTACCGTCATCCTCGGCCGGGACAGCGACGCGCCCGCTCTGCCCGAGCGATCGTTGGGCGAGAAGGCGGGCGAAGGCGCGGCGGACGTGACGCTGGGCGCGGTCTCGTCGACAATGACCGATTTCATCCCGTTCAGGTCGTTGGTACGGGAAGCCACAGGCGCATCCGCGCACGAGCGTCGGTTGCGGGCCGCCTATGAACGCGGCGTAACGCGGCGGGCCTACCTGAAGGGCGTGGGTGCGCAGCTTGGCTGCGCGCCACCGGCGGCGCCGGAGCCCAATGCCGGCATTCCGAAGGGACCGGTCATTGAGTACCGCAGCGAGGTTCAGCCGCGCTGACCGGCGTCGGACCATCGTGCGTGCATCTCGGTCCGGAATGCGGCGAAGCGCCCCTCCACAATCGCGCTGCGCAACGCAGCCATGAACGCCTGGAAGAAAGCGATGTTGTGCCAGGACAGCAGCATCGGGCCGAGATACTCGCCGGCCTTGAAAAGGTGATTGAGGTAGGCCCGCGAATAGTCGCAGCTAGCCGGGCAGCTTGATGCGACATCAAGCGGGTCGTCGTCCTCGGCGTACTTCGCATTCTTGAGATTGATCGGTCCGTCCCACGTCCACGCCTGGCCATGGCGACCCGAGCGCGTGGGCAGGACGCAGTCGAACATGTCGATCCCGCGCGCGACGGCCTCAAGAATGTCTGCCGGCTTGCCGACGCCCATTAGGTAGCGCGGGCGATGCGCAGGAAGCAGCGGGGCCGTGAGGCCGATCGTGTCGCACATGGCGGCGTGGCCCTCGCCGACCGCAAGACCGCCAATGGCATAGCCGTCGAACCCCGTTTCGACGACGCGCTTCGCGCTTTCTATGCGCAAGTCCGCATAGGTCGAGCCTTGCACAATGCCGAACAGCGCTTGGCCGTCGCGCTGGCCAAAAAAGGCCTTCGACCGCTCGCCCCACCGGGCCGAAAGGAGCATGGCGGCGCGCGCGGGCGAATGCTCGCACGGGTTGGCGACGCATTCATCGAGCTGCATGGCTATGTCCGAGCCCAAGAGGTCCGACTGAATCGCGATCGAACGTTCTGGCGACAGGAAATGCGACGAACCATCGACATGGGAACGAAACTCGACACCCTCCTCCTTCATCTTGCGGAGCTCGGACAGTGAGAAGACCTGGAATCCACCGCTGTCGGTCAGGATAGGGTGCGTCCACCCCATGAACTTGTGCAGGCCGCCGAGCTTCGCTACGCGCTCGGCGCTGGGTCGGAGCATCAGATGGTAGGTGTTGCCGAGGATGATATCGGCGCCAGCCCCACGCACATCGTCCAGGAACATCGCCTTGACGGTTCCCGCTGTGCCCACAGGCATGAAGGCGGGTGTAGCGATGTCGCCGCGCGGAGTTGCCAGGCGACCCGTGCGTGCGTCGCCATCGATCGCATTGATGTGAAAAGGGAACTCCGCCATCAGGCCTCTCCCGGCAGAAGCAGGCATGCGTCGCCATAGGAGAAAAACCGGTATCGCTCCCTTACCGCATGTGCATATGCGCGCTTCATGACATCGATGCCCATCATCGCGCTGACCAGCATGAACAGTGTCGATTTCGGCAGGTGGAAATTCGTGATCAGTCCATCCGCGACCCGGAATCGATAACCCGGTGTAATGAAGATGTCTGTCGGCGCGTTGAAGGGGACCAAGACACCCGAGGCGGCTGCGCTCTCCAGCGTACGCAAGGCCGTGGTGCCGATTGGGATGCAGCGTCCGCCCGCAGCCCGCGCAGTGCGGATCGCAGCGGCGGCCTCGGACAGAATCTCGGCATGCTCGGCATGCATCTGGTGTTCGCTGATCTCCTCACACTTAACCGGCAGGAAGGTCCCGGCATTGACGTGAAGGGTAACGTTCGCGCGCTTTACGCCCTTGGCGCCAAGCCTGGTGAGGAGGTCCGGTGTGAAATGCAAGCCCGCCGTTGGCGCCGCGACAGACCCGGACTTGTCGGCGAACATCGTCTGGTAGTCGCCGGCATCAGCCTCGTCAGCAGCCCGCTTCGAGGCAATATAGGGCGGAATGGGCATCTCACCCGCCGCTTCGAATGCGGCATCCAGCTCGGCGCCAGAGCGGTTGAAGGTCAGATGGATCTCTGCATCGGACTTGCTCGTCACATGCGCGCTTAGCCCGCGCCGGAAAGAAATGACGTCGCCCAGTTTCAGGCGCTTTCCGGGGCGGGCAAAGGCCGACCATCGATTTTCTGACAAGCGGCTGTTCAAATTGACTTCGATGTCGACGGGCGGACCCTGGTCACGCGGAGCGCGCTGTCCGGCCAGAGCGGCACGGATCACGCGGGTGTCGTTCGCGACCAGTACGTCGCCCGCATCCAACAGATCCGGGAGGTCGCGGACCAGCCGATCTTCAAGCTTCCCTTCACGTCCACGGACAACGAGAAGCCTCGCGGAATCGCGCGGGCTGGCCGGGCGCAACGCGATCAGCTCGTCGGGCAAGTCAAAATCGAAGTCCGACAGTTTCATGCCGGCGGCCCATAGCGGGGAACAGCTTCCGGCGCCAGCCCGCCCCGGATTAGCCAGGATTTGTGCTAAGCTAGTCATGGGAGGACTTACCATGATCCGTGCCGCTTCTGCTCCTGCCGCGTGCTATCTGCTTGCCATGCTGGTCGCGTGCTCACCTGCCCCGGCTCAGGAATCGCCCATCAGCCTGCCCGCGGCGGCTGCCGAAACGCCAGCCGTGCCTGCCGACCTCAAGTCGCTCGAAGCCTCGCGCGACTGGCAGTATGGCGACGGCGCCGAACTGAACGCGGCTTGGAGTGCGGGCGTGGAGACTCTGCTCGGCAAGATGAATCGGCCGGACGTCATTGCCGCCATCACGGACGCCGGCTTCGAGTGTCAGTATGGCGAAGCGCATGAGGCGTATCCCGATCCCATGGCCGTCTGCACGCGTAGCTTTGCGACGCGCGCCTGCCAGATGGATTGGGAGATCGCATCGACCGCGGACAAAGGTATGGTTGACGAGGTAGACGGTATGTTCAGACGCGACTGCGTCGGCATCGACCGCGATTGGCCCGAGCCGAAGAGGTCGGCGATCGACGACCAACTGGCGCCAGCAACGCTGCCTGCCCCGCCGACCTAGAGCCCCAGCTTCTTCATCAGGATTGCGTTGACCGCGGCGGGATTCGCCTTGCCGCCACTCGCCTTCATGATCTGGCCGACCATCCAGCCAAGAGTCTTCGGCTTCTCGTGTCCCGCGGCGCGCTGAGCCTTGATCTCCTCGACCTGCGACGGGTTCGCCGCCAGCACGTCATCGACGACCTTTTCGATCGCGCCGGTGTCGGTGACCTGCTTCAAGCCCTCGCGCTCAACGATCGCGGCGGCTGTGTCGCCAGTGGCGATCATCTTCTGGAACACATCCTTGGCGATCTTGCCGCTGATCGTGTTGTCGGCGATGAGCGCGATCAGCCCGCCGAGCTGGTCGGCGCTCACAGGCGACTGCGACAGCTCGAGGCCTTCCTTGTTGAGGTAACCGAACAGATCCTGCGTGACCCAGTTGGCTGCAAGGCGTGCATCCCGCCCCCTGGCGACGGACTCAAAGTAGGCGGCCTTGTCGGCATCACCCGCAAGCACGCCGGCATCGTAGTCCTTGAGACCGTATTCCTTCACGAACCGCGCGCGCTTCTGGTCCGGCAACTCCGGCAGTTTTGCGCGGATATGTTCCACATACTCGCCGGTAAGTTCGAGCGGCAGCAGGTCGGGATCAGGGAAGTAGCGGTAGTCGTGCGCGTCTTCCTTGGAGCGCATGGAGCGCGTCTCGTCTTTGTCCGCGTTGTAGAGGCGAGTTTCCTGGTCGATCTTGCCGCCGTCCTCGAGGATCTCGATCTGGCGGCGGGCTTCGTATTCCGCCGCCAATTGGATGAAGCGGAACGAGTTGACGTTCTTGATCTCGCAGCGCGTGCCAAGCTTGTCGAACCTTCCGGTCGCCTTGTAGTGCTCATAACCACCCGGGCGACAGACCGAGACGTTCACGTCTGCGCGCAAATTGCCCTTCTCCATGTCGCCATCGCAGGTGCCGAGCGCGATGAGAATGGAACGCAGCTTCTTGACGTAGGCAGCCGCTTCGGCAGGCGAGCGGATGTCGGGTTTGGAGACGATCTCCATCAGCGCGACGCCTGAACGATTCAGGTCAACGTAGGTCGCGTTGGGGTCGAGATCGTGGATTGACTTGCCGGCATCCTGTTCAAGGTGCAGCCGCTCAATGCCGACGGTGAAGGTGTAGCCATCATCAGTTTCGACCTCGATCTGCCCTTCGCCCACGACCGGATACTGGTACTGGCTGATCTGATAGCCCTGCGGCAGGTCGGGATAGAAATAGTTCTTCCGGTCGAAGCGCGACCAATGGTTGATCTTCGCGTTGAGGCCGAGGCCGGTCTTAACCGCCTGCTCAACGCAGAACGCGTTGATCACGGGCAGCATGCCCGGCATGGCCGCATCGACGAGCGACACGTTAGTGTTCGGATCATTGCCAAAGGCGGTCGGCGCGCCAGAGAAGAGCTTGGAATTGGATGCCACCTGCGCATGAACCTCGAGCCCCATGACGACTTCCCAGTCGCCTGTGCGGCCTGAAATCAGATAGGGTTTGCGGTCTACCATCGCGTCCTCGGGAGGGGTGATGAGCGGCTTCTAGCGAGGTTTTCGAGAGGCGTCACCCCGAGGGGCCAAAAGTCTGGACGCGCGGTAGGAACAGGCATCCAGTATCCGTCTTCCAGGCAAGGACACGTAGAATCCGGAGGTTCGCCATGCCCGCTGACCGCACAATACGTCTGCACCGCGTGCTGCCCACGAAACCGGAGAAGGTCTACAAGGCTTTCATCGACGCCGACGCAAAGGCGCGCTGGCTTCCGCCAAACGGCTTCACATGCAAGGTTCACCGTTGGGACCCAAAGGTGGGCGGCGCCTACAGGATGTCATTCACGAATTTCACGACCGGCAAGATCAATACGTGGACTGGCAGGTTCCTGGAGCTAAGGCCAGGCGAGCTTGTGAAATATACGGATACGTTTGAAGACCCCAACCTGCCGGGCGAGGTGATCGTGACGGTCAGGCTGAAGCAAGTGACGGTTGGCACGGACATGCGCATCGAGCAGGCGAACGTTCCAGAAGCTATCCCGCTGGAGGCCTGCTATCTCGGCTGGCAGCAATCGCTTGAATGCCTCGCGAAACTTGTGACGCCTGAGATTTCAGACTGAGTCAGGGCGAAACCGATTGATCAAACGCAACCGCGATATCCTGCAGCCGGAGCGGCATGTCGTAGGCATAGCCTTGCACGAAGTCGCAACCGATGGCGTGAAGCTCACCAGCGATCACCTTGTCCTCGATCCCTTCAGCGGTCACGGTCATGCCGAGGCCGCGGATGAGGCCTGTGAGCGCCGTGACGATCCGGCACGCGCGCGGCTGGCGGATCATGCGACACAGTCTGGGGTCGAGCTTCACGCCATCGGCGGGAATTTCCGCAAGCCAGGCGAAGGACGAATGGCCGGCGCCGAAATCGTCCAGCACGATGCCCGCGCCCGCCGCCCGAAAGGCGGCCAGCGCGCCGAGCGCGCCTTCGAAATCGCGTAACGCCGCCTGCTCCGTGAGTTCGACGCGCAGCGCGCCGCGAGGCAGCCCGGCATCGCGGATAATCGCAGCGACTTCTTCCACCAGCTCGGGCCGCGCAATCTCGGCGGCGGAGAGATTCACCTGCATGAACACGTCGCGACCTTCGGCGCGCAAGGCGGCCAGAGCAGCGGCAGATTGCGCAAGCATGACTGGGCCGATAGCCGTCCAGTCGGTATCACCCCCGAGCCCCACAAGCGTGTCCGCGCCGACCAGCTGACCGTCCGGCGCCCGGAAGCGGGCCAACGCCTCGAATCCAGCCACGTCTAGTGAACCCAGCTGGCGAATGGGCTGAAACACCGGCTCCACATTGCTGTCGCCATGGACAAGCCGCTCGCTTGCGTCCGCGGACACGATAAGTCCACGCGCAACACCATGATCATGGAACGCTCCAAAAAAATGTGCCGGCGCGCCATCGAGAAGCGTCACCCGCACATCGACTGGATCACCCGGGCGACCGGACTTGAGCGGACTCGCAATTCGCACCCGCGCCAGTCCATCGAACTGTTCCAGCAACGCCTGCAACGTCCAGCTGCCATCCAGCCTGGCGAGCGAGCTTCCGGGTTCTGCGCGAATGGCAAGCATCCCCTCGCCCGCATTCCAGGACCAGAGGGCCGCGCGCGAAGGCGCGCCTGCAGTGCTCGCGGAAAGCTGTGCCATTGTTCCTTATTTGGAGCCGATCAGATCAGGCGCGGGAGGAGACAAACGCCTCCGCAGCCGCAAGTCCAGCCTTGGGACCGACTGCGGCCGCAACTGGGGGGCCGTTCAGCGCGGCCGCGGCGATCCGCCGGACATCCTCTGCGGTCACTGAGTCAATCCGCCGCATGGTTTCCTCAACCGTGATCAGCCGGTCGAAGGCGAGAAGTTCGTAGGCGGCGCTGCCGGCGCGCGCTGCAGGCCCTTCCGCGGCCATAGCATAGCTCGCCGCAGCGATCGCCCGCGCGCGCGACAATTCCGCTTCGGTGGGTCCCGTAACGGCAAGGTCAGCCCAGATCGTCCGGGTGAGGTCCACAACTTTCGCCGCATCTCCAGGCGCGCAGCCCGCAAAGACGGAGATGCGGCCGGCATCACTGTACTGCTCGGCAGAGGCGTCGATGGTGTAGGCAAGACCCCTGCTCTCGCGCACTTCCTGGAACAGTCGCGACGCCATGCCGCCACCGAAAATCTCTGCAAAGATCCGCGCGGCGAAACGTTCGTCCGAAAGCGCATGCGGGCCTGGATGGGCCAGCACCAGATGCGTCTGCTCAAGCTTGCGCGCAACAGTCGCCGCGTACGCGCGCGGCGGCGCAGGCGGCAGGGAGTGATGAGCGGCCAGAACGGTGCGCTCCTCCAGCCAGCGACGGGCGACGGTCTCCACCGCCGTCCGATCGAACGCGCCGGCGACGGACACGACTGTGCGGCTCGGCACGTAGGTCGTTTCGGCAAATGCGATGAGATCATCCCTGCTGATCGGCTTCAGACTTGCCTCAACGCCAAGGATGGGACGGCCCAGGGGGTGACCGGGAAAGCTCGCCGCCTGGGAAAGCTCCATGACAAGATCGTCCGGTTGGTCGGCTGCCTCACCGATCTCCTGCAACACAACGAATTTCTCCCGCTCGATCTCATCGAGCGGCAGTTCCGGCGCGAAGACAAGCGACAGGGCGATGTCCAGCATCTGCGGCGCATCAGCGGAAAGGCAGCGGACGAAATAGCTCGTGCGTTCATAGTCCGTGGCGGCGTTCATCGACGCTCCTCGAGCCTCGACAACTTCGGCGATGTCCCGGGCGTTGAGCCCGTTGGCGCCCTTGAAGGCCATGTGCTCGAGGAAGTGCGCAAGACCGTTGAGCGCAGCCGGTTCGTGTCGCGCCCCGGCGCCGAGATAGACGCCGACCGACGCCGTGCGCAGGCCGGCCATAGCATCGAACACGATGCGCGCGCCGTTTCCCAGTGTGATGACCTCGCGCTGCTCCATCTCAGGCGCGCGCCGCAATTGAGAAAATGCGCTCGCGCACAAAGTCTGCGCTCATCGGGCCAGTATCGAACTTTTCCGGACGCGAGACAAACGGGGCGGCGCGGGAGGGCAACGGCGCGTCAAGGCCAAGTGTTTCGCGGATCGTCTCGGGAAACTTTGCGGCGTGCGCAGTCGAGAGCGTGACGATCGGCTTGTCCTGCGAGGCGATACGTCGCGCCGCTGCAAGGCCTACCGCGGTGTGCGGACATACGACCAGACCCGTTTCGGCAAGCGTTCGCTTCAGCTCCTCGCGCGTCTCGGCGTCCGACACACGGCAGCCATCGATACCCATGGCCACAAGGCGGGTCGAGACATCGCGCGGAATCGCGCCCTCTCCTTTCGCAGCAAGTTCGGCATAGGCCCGGGCGACAGCTGCGCCCTCGCGCGCTTCGGGCGCGCCTGTGAAACTGGTGGCCTCGAAGAACAACCGCTCAAAATTGCTCGGCAGCTGGATGTCCATCGCCGGGCTGATCGTCGGCGTCGTCGCGCCTCTTCGGAGTGGCTGGCCCGACAACAGGCGCGCCATCGCATCGTTGGCGTTGACTGCCGCCGTGATCCTCAGGTCGGCAAGCAGCCCGCAGCGGCTGGCGACATGGCCCGCGAGCGCATCTCCGAAGTTTCCGGTCGGCACCACGAAGTGAATCGCACGGCCTGCACCCAGCTGGGACTGCACCTGGGCAAAATAGACCGATTGGGCCGCCACACGAGTCCAGTTGATGGAGTTTACCGCGGCAAGCCCAGTGCGCCGCCTGAATTGTTCGTCGCCGATGAGTTCTTTGAGGATCGCCTGCGTGCCGTCGAAGTCGCCTTCCAGCGCAAGGTTGTGAACGTTGGCGGCGCCTGTCGCCGTCATGAACAGGCGCTGGGTTGGTGACACGCGGTTGAGCGGATGAAGGATCACGATATCGACGCGCCTCGACCCCGCGAAGGCCGAGGCCGCGGCGCCGCCCGTGTCGCCGGAGGTGGCGCAGAGGATGGTCATCCGCTCGCTGCGTTGCTCGAGAACATGATCGTAAAGCTGCGCGATCAGGCGCATCGCCACATCCTTGAACGCCAACGTGGGCCCGTGATGCAGCTCCAGCATCCAGTGATTCGGACCAACCTCGACGAGCGGCGCAACAGACTGATGCGCAAACGGCGCGTAGGCGCGTTCGGCAAGGCCGCGAATGACATCAACCGGCAGTGCGTCGCCGGCGAACGCGGACATCACGCGCGTTGCGGTTTCGACATAGCTGTCGCCCGGGCTCGGAGGCCGGATCTGAGGCCAGGCGGCGGGGGTGTAGAGGCCGCCGTCGGGCGCAAGGCCTGCCAGGCTGGCGGCAAGGAAATCCACCGCTTCGGAATGCCCGCGCGTGGAGACGTACTTCATCGCCCTGCCTTGTCTTGGACCTTGTCCTGGCCCGAGGTCCTGCCGAAACGCAAGCGCCCGGCCCGCATGTGGAACAGCCCGTATATCACTGCGAAGGCGATCGCTATCCCGAACCAGGTGACAGAATAGCCGATATGCGTCTCGGGCGGCGTACGCACCAGGAAGTCGGGCATCCCTTCCAGCGCGAGGATGATAAACCGTGTGTCCAGCTGCGGCTGTTCCAGAAAGGCGGCAAGGGCGGGGCCATCCATCCAGTGCCACTCGTTGCGCTCGGGCGAATTCGTGCTCGCCATCGCCGGCTTGCCCGGCCAGGGCGCCACGACGTAGCGATCCGGCCAGGCCGGCGGCGGCGCTGGCGAAACGCCACCCGGACCGCCAATGGCCAGTTCCTCGAAGCCGGTTTGGACAAGAACGGGGACGCCGCAGATGTCCGACACCTGATACAGCTTCCAGCCCGCCTTGCCCGACGCCCGCGTTCCGAACACCCGAACCGCCGGCCCGGCGGCGGACGGCGTCCCGAGGATCTGTTGTTCGGCGAGGCCTCGCGCGCAGATATCGGCCAGGGGCGTTGCCGGCGCAGCGAGCTTCTGGGCAAAGCCAGCAATCTCATCGGCCTTCCACTGTGCGCGTTGCCCCTGCCAGACCCCGAGCCACAGCAGGGCGACCAGGGCCGGAATGGAAAACGCCGTCAGCAGCGGGAATGGGCGGAAATACATTGCCGGTGTTTAGCCCGAGCCGCGCCCGGTGCGCTATGGCCCCGTGATGTCGTCAGCAAGGCGTGCTTCGCCTGCCTTGTGCTTCCATTGAAGGGCAAAAAGAAGCGCCTTCACAGGACGCAGCACCAATAGGCAGAACCCCACCGTCACCGGCGGCCAGATCAGCACATAGATCCAGCCGGGCGGATGCAGGGCTAATTCGAGGAACATCGCGGTCGGAGCAATCAGGATCAGCGCAGCGAACATCACGAAGAATGCCGGCCCGTCGCCAGCGTCCGCGATGGTAAAGTCAGCTCCACAGGACGGGCACGCCTTCCGGAATTTCAGGAAGCCGTCGAACACCTGCCCCTTGCCGCAATTCGGGCACCGGCAACGCAGGCCGGCAGAGAGCGCCGAAACGGCCATGTCTGATCCTCAGTCGCTACCGGGATATGGGATCACGAACAGCACAACGAAGATTGCAAGCCAGATTGCCGCAAGCACCGCCCAGTTGATCGCAACCACCTGGAAGCCCAGCGGCTTCTCCCGGGTGGCCACGCCCGCAATGACCAGCACAGTCGAAACTGCGAATAGCGCAAAGCCACCAAAGAAGAGGGTGTTGAACGTCTTTGACAGCGCATACAGCAGGTCGGCGTTAAGATAGCCAGGTGGAAAGGCGCTATCGCCCTGCCAGTGCGTGGCGATAAACCAGTTGCCGGTAGCGCCGAGCAGGAGGGCTGCGATCGCAGCACCGACGGCGAGCCATATCTTCGCCCTGCGCCAAACCGCAACTGCGGCGACTGCCGCCGCGCCGGCTGCAAGCATCAGCAGGGTGCCCGTGAGCAGGACGCCATAGGGATTGAAGCGTGGCGCCAGAACGACCTCACGCCCGGACCTGAAGGACGAATCGAGGGTGGAGAAACCTCCCCCACTCCAAATCTGCTGTGCCGTATCGACCAGGGGCCGGCCGTTCGCGAGGAAGGGCAGCAAGGCCGACAAGAACAGAGCTATAGTGACCGCCTGGATCGCGAGGAAGCCGAAGACCGCCGCCTTCCTTGCCATGGTCGATGGCCGCTAGTGGCCCGAGCCGGGCGGCCCCGCGCCCCACACAAGGTGCGGCGTTACATAGACGAAGGCGAAGAGGAAGAGCCACACCACATCGACGAAGTGCCAATACCAGGCCGCAAATTCGAAGCCGAGATGCTTCTCCGGCTTCATGCCGCCCGCCATCAGGCGGCCGAGGCAAACCATCAGGAACAGCGTGCCGATAACGACGTGGGCGCCATGGAAGCCCGTGGCCATGAAGAAGGCCGAGCCATAGAGCGAGCCATCGTAGGAGAACCCGGCCTGCGCATACTCAACGACCTGCAGAGCGGTGAACGAGATGCCCAGAAGGATCGTAAGTGAGAGACCCGTGATCGCGCTGCGGCGATCGCCCACCTGCAGCGCATGGTGCGCCCAGGTGACCGTCGTGCCCGACAGAAGCAGGATCAGCGTGTTGATGAGCGGCAGGTGAAACGGATCGAACGGCACGACACGATGACCGTCGACCTGCGTCACTGGCCAGTCCGACCACTTCAGCAGCGGTTCGAGCGCCGGGTTCGCAAGGTCCATGTGCGCAGCGTTGGCGCGGAAGGTGTGGAAGATGGTCATCTCGAAGAATGACCAGAACCAAGCCACGAAGAACATCACCTCGGAGGCGATGAACAGCACCATCCCGTAGCGCAGGGAGATCTGCACGACCTCGGTATGGTCGCCGCCGCGGCTCTCCTTGATAACATCGCCCCACCAGCCGATGAGCACGAAGATCAGGCAGACGAACCCCGGCACGAACGCCCAAAGCGCACCCTGCGGGATGAACCAAAGGCCCTTCATGTAGCCGGCCGCGCCCAGCGCGACCATGAGCAAGGACAACGACCCCAGCAGCGGCCACGGGCTCGGCTTGACCAGGTGATAGTCGTGCTTGACGGCGCCCGCCATGGCTTCAGTCCCTGCTTTGCGCAGCCGCCCACAAGGACCAGCTGCAGTCCCAGAATTGTACCGCCGGTCTAGTTGACCACGGATGCGTCCTCAAGCCGCGCGGAGGCCTTTGGGCCGTCCACCCGGTAGTAAGTGTAGGAAAGCGTGATTCCCTGCACGTCGGCGGTGTTCGGGTTTTTCGCCATCTCCGGTGAGACGAAAAACACGACCGGCAACTGCACCGGCTTGCCCGGTTCGTAGGTCTGCTCCTCAAAGCAGAAGCATTCCAGCTTCTCGAAATAGACCCCGGCCTTGTGGGGCACGACGTTCTTGCTGGCCATAGCGCGGATCGGCTCATCGGCGGTGTTGGTCAGCTCGAAGTGCGTCATCATGGTTTCGCCAATGCGCACGTCGACGTAGGGTTGGGACGGACGGAACTTGAGCGGCGCTCCCTGCTCAACATTGGCGTCGAAATAGACGCGGACGACGCGATCGAGGATTTCCTTCGGGCGCTCTGTCGCCACCTGCGTGGTGCCGCCAAAGCCCGTGACCGCGCAGAACGCCTTGTACAGCGGCTCGGCGGCATAGGCGAGACCGAGCATGCCGACGGCCACGCTACACAGCACAAGGGTCGTGATGCGCGCCCGTGTCTTCATTGGGAAGTGCTCGTGGGTATACGGTAGACTTCAGGAACGCCTGCCCCGCCACCGACTTTCGCCATGGTCAGGAGGAATACGAGCACCACGAAGCCGCCCAGGGCGAGCGCGATCCACCGGCTGCGCTTCCTGCGGGCAGCTGCCTCTTCGGGCGTCAGCTGGATGCGCTCACCCGTGGGGATCGCTTCACGTGCACCGAGAAAGGCATCGGCGTTGCCGGCTGGGTTCGCGCCTGTGACTGCGCCTTCCGGCTCGCCATCCCAGTCCTTGATCTGCCCCTTGTCGAGCATCATGCCCCCCCGACCAGCGGAACGACAAACGGCAACACCCGCTCCAGGAGAAGCGCGCCGAACAGCGCAAACAGGTAGAGGATCGAAACGCCAAACATCTTCTTGGCGTGAATCATGTCGGCCGGCGCATCGGCATCTCCCGCCCGGCTCAGGAACACGCGAGCGGCACACCAGAGGAAGGCGGCGCCGCCGGCTGCCGATACGGCGAGATAGAGCCAGCCGCCAAGACCCGTGAACACCGGGAGGACGCCGAACGGTGCGACCACGAGCGTATAGAGCAGAATATGCAGCCGCGTTTCTTTTGCGCCGCGCGTGACCGGCAGCATGGGCACCCCGGCGCGCGCATATTCCTTTGACGTCCAAAGCGACAGCGCCCAGAAGTGCGGAGGCGTCCACAGGAAGATCAGGCCGAACAGGATCCATGCATCCAGCGGGGCATCGCCAGTCGCCGCCGCCCAACCGATCACTGGCGGGAAAGCCCCAGCGGCGCCACCGATGACGATGTTCTGCGATGTCGAGCGCTTGAGCCACATCGTATAGATCACGGCATAGAAGAAGATAGAGAACGCCAGCAGGCCGGCTGCAAGGGGGTTGGCCGCCAGCGCCATCAGCGTGACCGACAGGACCGACATGATGAGGCCGAAAGCCAGCGCATCTTCTGGACGCACGAGTCCGGCGGGCACCGGGCGCGACACCGTCCGCGCCATCATCGCGTCGATGTCGGCGTCATACCACATGTTGAGCGCACCTGCCGCGCCCGAGCCAAGCGCGAGCGCGAGGATCGCGCTTGCCGCCGCGACGGGGTGCATCCCGACCGGCGCTGCAACCAGACCCGCGAGCGCCGTGAAGATCACGAGCGACATCACGCGCGGCTTCATCAGCTGCACATAGTCCATCGCCGTCGCTGAAGCGGTTACTGACGGACTTGCGAGGCTCACGTCGGACATCGTGTCTCGCGCTGCAGCCTGAACCGTGAGGTCCAGGCTGCATGCGCCCTGTTACCTGACCCGCGGAAGGTCGTTGTACTGGTGGAATGGCGGCGGAGAAGACAGTGTCCACTCCAGCGTCGTCGCCCCCTCGCCCCAGGGATTGGCCTCAGCCTTGCGGCGGCGGACCATGGCCTCGAACAGGCCGATGAAGAACACCACCGTCGCGGCGGCCGCGATCCAGTAGCCGTATGTCGACCATTGGTGCCACTGCTCGAAGGCGGGCGTGTAGTCGACATAGCGGCGCGGCATGCCCTGCATTCCGAGGAAGTGCTGCGGGAAGAAGATAAGGTTGGAGCCAATGAACATCAGCCAGAAGTGCAGGCCTGCGATCATGCCATTGTACTTCACGCCCCACATCTTCTCGAACCAGTAGTACCAGCCGCAGAACAGCGTGAACACGGCGCCGAGCGACAGCACGTAGTGGAAGTGCGCAACGACATAGTAGGTATCGTGCAGTGAGTGGTCGACGCCGGCGTTGGCAAGCACAACGCCCGTAACGCCGCCGACGGTGAAGAGGAAAATGAAGCCGATCGCCCACAGCATCGGCACCTTGAACTCGATCGAGCCGCCCCACATCGTGGCAATCCACGAGAAGATCTTCACGCCGGTCGGAACCGCAATCACCATCGTTGCCGCGACGAAGTAGGCCTTCAGGTTCACGTCCATACCCACCGTGTACATGTGGTGCGCCCAGACGATGAAACCGATGAACCCGATAGCGACCATCGCGTAGGCCATTGCGAGGTAGCCGAACACCGGCTTGCGCGAGAAGGTCGAGATGACGTGGCTGATGATGCCGAAGCCCGGCAGGATCATGATGTAGACTTCGGGGTGACCGAAGAACCAGAACAGGTGCTGGAACATGATCGGATCACCGCCGCCGGCGACTTCGAAGAACTTCGAGCCGAAATTGCGGTCGGTCAGCAGCATGGTCAGCGCGCCGGCAAGGACCGGCAGGGCAAGCACGAGCAGGAACGCCGTCACCAGGATCGACCAGGCGAACAGCGGCATCTTGTGCAGCGTCATGCCTGGCGCGCGCATGTTGAGGATCGTCACGATGAAGTTGATGGCCCCAAGAATCGATGACATGCCCGCGAGGTGCAGGGAGAAGATCACCAGGTCCATCGCAAGGCCCGGATGGCCGGTTGCGCCAGATAGCGGCGGATAGAGCACCCAGCCGCCGCCAAAGCCGTTATTGCCCGGCGGGCCCGGCACGAACATCGACAGGATGAGCAGGAAGAACGAGACCGGCACCAGCCAGAACGAGATATTGTTCATGCGCGGCATCGCCATGTCCGGCGCGCCGATCATCAACGGCACGAACCAGTTGCCGAAGCCGCCGATCAGGGCAGGCATGACCATGAAGAAGATCATGATCAACCCATGCATCGTGGTGATCACGTTATAGTTGTGCTCATCCCCGAAGAAGCCGCCAAACGCCGTACCATTGAAAAGCTGCAGGCCCGGCTCGGCAAGCTCAGCCCGCATGAAGCCGGAGAACACGAAACCTACGACACCGGCGCACAACGCGAAGACAAGATAGAGCGTGCCGATGTCCTTGTGGTTGGTCGAGAACAGCCAGCGCGAAGGGCTATACCACTTCGGATCTTGGTGATCGTGCGCATGATCGTGGGCGTGGTCCGCCGCGTGATTTGCATCGCTCGACATCGAACGGCTCCCTGATCTTATTCGGCGGCGGCGAGCTGGGTCACGCCCGGTCGCGGCAGACTGTCGAGATAGGCGCGACCGCCATTGAGCGGGTCGGCCTGCGCAGCGACGAGCCATTGGTCATACTGGTCCTGCGGCAGCGCCCACAACTCGATCGGCATGTTCGAGTGGTCCTTGCCGCAGAGCTCCGAGCACTGGCCGTAATAGATGCCAGGCGTCGGGACGTTGAACCACAGCTGGTTCAGGCGACCGGGCACTGCATCCGTCTTCAGCGCGAACTGCGGCATCGCCCAGGCGTGAATCACGTCACGCGCAGTAATCTTGAGGCGCACATAGCGATTGGTCGGAACAACCATGGGATAGTCGGTTGAGAGCTGGGCGATATCGCCGCGCGCCGTATTGAGCGGACGGTCAGCGTCTCCGGCCCGCAGCATGCGGCTCTCGATCACGAACTCCTGGTCCGTGTTCTGATTGTAAGTGTAGTCCCAGTACCACATGTTGCCGTAGACTTTGATGTCCACGATCTGCTCTTCCGGCGGATTCTTGCCGTTGAACATCACGTCCTGCTCGTAGAGCAACGGGAAGGAGCCCCGCGCGATCCAGACCAGGATCAGCACCGGCACCACCGTCCAGATAATCTCCACAACCGTGTTGTGGCTGAACTTCTTCGCTGTCGGATTGGCCTTCCGGTTATAGCGGATCATGACCCAGATCAGCAGCGCCGTCACGAAGGCGGTGATCGCGGTGATTATGACCAAAACCTCCACGTGGAAGGCATGGACCCGCTGCGCCGTTTCTGTCACCGGCGTCTGGAAATCGACCCCGCCAGGCTGGGGCACGGCAAAAGCCGGCGCAGCCGCCGCAAGGCTGGCAGCGCCGAGCGCCCAGAGTTTCCAAGCCCCTCTCAGCATGTTGCGCACATCCTCCAGCCAGATGCGTGATTTCCGGGCTTTAGCGTGATACGCTGCCCGCCGCCACCACTCCCGTCCGGCCCGTTGGCGTGCATAGTGTCGCAGGCGCGTCGAATCGGTGAATTGGCTTGTGGTCGCTATCAGACGCTCAAGGAGTTGGGAAGATGAGCACCCGGATTACACTCGGAATTTCGGCTCTCGCAGCGAGCCTGTTGTTGTCCCCTGCTGCGCTCGCACAAGGCGCTGTGACGGTCATCGGCGGCGGACTGGGACAGGCCTGCTACGAGGCCGCCGAAGGCCAGCGCATCGCGCCCATGAAGGCGATGGAAATCTGCAATCTCGCCCTCACGAACGAGACCCTCAAGCGCAGGGACAAGGCCGCGACCTATACCAATCGCGGCATTCTCCACATGCGCATGGGCAATAACACCAAAGCGATGTGGGACTATGAAAAGTCCCTGGCGATGATGCCCAATCTCAAGGAAGCCAAGGTCAATCTCGGCGCCGCGCTCTACAACCTGAAACGCTATCCCGAGGCGCTCGCGGCGCTCAACGAGGGCGTGGGCTCGGAATCGGAAACTGCCCGCATCGTCGGCTTCTACAATCGGGGCCTCACGCACGAGAAGCTCGGCAACCTGCAGCTGGCCTATGAGGATTTCCGCGAGGCGCTGAAGATGAAGCCGGACTTCAAGCAGGCGCAGGATCAGATCGCCCGCTTCACGGTGGTTCCGGCCGCCAGCTGAGTGACAGGCGCTGCATTGCCGTCCGCGGCCCAGCCACCCTATCTACGAAGCGTGGATGGAATTGTCGAAAGGTGCGCCATGTCCGACCGTAGTCTCATCGAGGAAGCCGGTGTTGGCATCGCCGCCGCCGCTGGTATCCTCGATGGCGCGCTCGCCGGCGCGGACGATGGCGAGATTTATGTCGAGTCCGTGCGCTCGGAGAGCTTCCTGTTCGACGACGGGCGGCTCAAGTCAGCCTCCTACGACAGCGGCCAAGGGTTCGGTCTGCGCGTCGTTTCAGGGGAAACCACCGGCTATGCCCATGCCAGCGAAATTTCCGAGGCCTCGCTGAGGCGCGCAGCCACATCAGCGTCGGCCGCCAAGCGCGGCCGGGCGGGCCACCTCGCCCTCGGACCCACGCCTGTGAACCGGCGCCTCTACGCCGACATCGACCCAACCGCCTCACCCGATTTCGTCACCAAGACAGGCCTGTTGGCGGAGATCGACGCGTGGTGCCGCGCGAAGGATCCGCGCGTTGTGCAGGTCTCGGTGTCGCTCGCCGGTTCGCGAACGGCGGTCGAGATCATCCGCGCAGGCGGAGCGAGCGTGGCCGAGGCGCGCCCCCTGGTGCGCATCAACATCGCCGTCACGATGGAGAAGTATGGCCGCCGCGAAACCGGCTCGGCCGGAGCCGGCGGTCGCGCCGCCTATGACGAGTGGATTCAGCCGAACCGGTGGAAGGCGTTGGCCGAACGCGCCCTGCGCAAGGCCGAGATAAACCTCGAGGCCGTGCCCGCTCCAGCTGGCGAGATGGAGGTGGCGCTCGGGCCGGGCTGGACGGGCGTGCTGTTGCACGAGGCCGTGGGCCACGGCCTCGAAGGCGACTTCAACCGCAAGGGCTCGTCTGTCTATTCCAATCGCATTGGCGAACAGGTGATGGCGAAAGGCGTCACGATCGTCGATGATGGCACGATCGCCAACCGCCGCGGATCGCTCTCCTTCGACGACGAAGGCACGCAAACGCAACGCACTGTGCTGGTCGAGGATGGACGGCTCGTAGGTTACATGCAGGACCGGCAGAACTCACGCCTGATGGGCGTCGCCGCCACCGGCAATGGACGCCGCGAAAACTACGCCTCAACGCCGATGCCGCGGATGACCAACACCTTCATGACCGGCGGAACTCATGATCCGGACGAGATCGTGCGCTCGATCAAGAAGGGCATCTGGGCGGTCGACTTTGGCGGTGGCCAGGTCGACATCACCAACGGCCAGTTCGTCTTCCAGTGCACCGAGGCTTATCTGGTGGAGAACGGCAAGGTCGGCGCCCCTGTGAAGAACGCCACGCTGATCGGGCACGGCCCCACGGTGATGAACAACATCTCGATGGTCGGCAACGACTTCGCGATGGACGACGGCGTCGGAACCTGCGGCAAGGCCGGTCAGTCTGTCCCCGTCGGCGTCGGCCAGCCGTCGCTCCGGATCGACAAGATCACCGTCGGCGGCGCCGGCTGATGAGGTTTCTTGCATTTCTCGTGACCGCTGCGATCCTTTCGCCATCCGTCATTGCGCAGCAAGCAGTGGTGCGCACAGTGACGAGTGCGGAGTATGCGGCTGGCCCTTCCAGCACACTTATCGATGTGCGCGAGCCGGCCGAATGGATTGCGACAGGCGTTCCCGCCGGCGCAAAGACTATATCGCTCAGCAATCCAGACTTCGTCGCAGCGGTCGAAGCGGAACTGGGCAGCGACAAGACCCGACCCGTGGCCGTCATCTGTCGTGCCGGCAACCGGTCTGTCCGTGCAGCCGACGCGCTTGCCGCTGCCGGCTTTACAAACGTCACCAACGTTGCTGATGGCATGCTCGGGCGCGATGACGTTGGGCCAGGCTGGCTAGGCTCCAACCTGGCAACGCAAGCCTATCCAATTCAATAGCCGCCACCCTACTCAGCCGCCTGTGGCGCAGACCCTGCGTCGCCCTTTTTCTCCCCCAGGTGCGCCAGCTTGTTGAGAAACGGGCTCGCGATCGCCAGCGCGAGGCCGATGCCAACACCCCAGACACCGATGTTGGTGAATACCTCGACGTAGGTCTTCAGCGCGAGTTCGGGATCTAGCACTTGCCCGCCAACCGTCTGCTGCGCGGTCTGCTTCGCGATTTGCGCCGACAGCGCCTGGGCAAGCGACGAACCCAGATACCATGTCGCCATCATCGTCGCTGCAATTGGCGCAGGCGTCAGCTTGGTCATCGCCGACAGGCCGACGGGAGAAAGGAACAGCTCGCCGGTCGTATGCAGCAGGTAGAGCAGCACGAGGAAAACCAGCGGCACCTGGAAGTTCGCATCGGCGTACTGAGCGCCCCAGACAAGCACAAGGAAGCCCGCGCCAACTTGCATGATACCAAGAGCGAACTTGAAGGCGTCACCCGGGTCCTTCTTGTGCCGGCCTAGCCAGGTCCACATCACTGCGAAGAGCGGAGCAAAGATTAAGATGAACGCACCATTGAAGCTCTGTGTCTGGCCAGAGGTGACACAGTACTCTCCGATGCAGAGCTGTGAAGATCGTTCAGAGAACTGCGCCAGCGCCGAGCCTGCCAGCTCGAACAGCGTGAAAAACACCACTGAACCCAGCACAAGTATGAGCGCCAGGATCAGCTTTCCACTCTCGGCCAGCGTGCACTTCGTTATCATGTAGTAGATGAAGAAAATCAGCATTGCAGCCGATGCGATGGACAACGTTGTGTTGACGATCGGCTCGCGCTGAACGAGTTGCCAGACGACGAACACAGCCGCGATGCCGCCGATATAGATCAACCACTCGCGATTGATTGGACCGAGCAGGGGCTTCTTCAGCAGATCTGGGTTCGGCGGAACGCCAAGTTCCTTTGGCAGTTGCGGCTCGCCCGGCACGAAAAACAGAATCCGGCGACGCACGAACACGAGCCATCCGAGCAGCATGCCAATGCCCGCAAGCCCAAAGCCGGCCCACCAGCCGACGCTCGCGCCGACGAGCGCACACGTCACCTGCGCCCAGAAGGCGCCAAGATTGATTCCATAATAGTAGAGTGAGAATCCACCATCGCGGCGTGGATCGTCTTTCGTATAGAGCTGGCCAACTTGCGTGGCGAGGTTCGCCTTTAGGAAACCCACGCCCATGATGATCAGGGAGAGCGCCAGGAAGAAGATGTTCATGTAGAGGGGCTCCTGCCCCTCTACAAGCATCTGATAACCCTCGACTGCCTCGGTCTCCGGATTGTCGACAGGCACAATGCTCGGCAGCTGCGCATTGCCCGTGAAGCCTTTGATCTCCATCCCGTTCTCGGCCGGCCCGAATTCGTAGCGCTGGCCTTCGATCACGATCCAAGCTTTGCGCTGGTCCTGCCGTCCTTCGGCTTCGACTTGGAACTGCTGGCCATTGTAGACCATGACGTTGCGCGCCGGCGCCTGTTCGATCGCCATCGCCAGGTGTCCCGCCACCAGGAGAAGCGCTCCAAACGCCACCGCCTTTGTTGTGCCGAGATAGCGGTCCGCCAGCATCCCACCGATCAAAGGCAGCAGATAGACCAGAGACGTGTAGGCGCCGTATTGCCCCGACGCGACTTCATCCGAAAACAGGAAGTGTTGCGTCATGTAGGCGACAAGGATCGTCCGCATGCCGTAATAGGAGAACCGCTCCCACATCTCGGTGAAGAAGATGATGTGCAGGCCCTTGGGCTGTCGGCGAAGCTGCATGATCACGGGAATTCCCGTGACCACGGTGATCACGATCCCGATCGCCACTACGATATCCATGACGTCCTCGCCCAAATGCCCGTCCCGGGTCTGAGGCGATGTTCAACACGCGACCGTGAGATGCTCAAGCCCCGGAATCGTCCGGCGCGAGCAAGTTTCTGCCCCCGAGCATGAACAGGCGCGTCGCCGGCTGAATTCCTAGACCCGCGTTTCGGCGAAAGCGCGCGTAATGTCGCCTTCCCAGGCGCCGCGATACTTGTCCAGCAAGCGGTGCGCCTGGGTGACGCCGGTCTCCGCAATCTCCTCGATGTCGCTCAGGAAGATTGTCTCGTCGCGGCCGCCGGCGTCGAGATTCCGGCGGCGCGAAAGCCCCCCGGCTGCCAGCTTCAGCGCCTCACGGGCCAGGGCCTGTGCTGTCGTGTTCCGGATTGGCGCCGCCAACCCCAGCATGGGTACGGCCGATCGCAGGGCCTGACGCTCCGCGGCCGTGAAGCCCTTCACCAGCTGCCAGGCCCCATCGAGCGCCCGGTCGTCGTAAAGCAGGCCGACCCAGAAGGCTGATAAGGCGCAAAGCATGCTGTGCGGCCCCGCATCCGCCCCGCGCATCTCAAGGAAAGTCTTCAGCCGCACTTCCGGGAAAATGGTCGACAGATGGTCGTCGAAATCATCCATCGCAGGAAGTTCACCCGGCAGAACCGGAAGCTTGCCCGCCATGAAATCCCGGAACGACAGACCCGACGCGTCAATATACTTCCCGTCGCGACGCACGAAATACATCGGCACGTCGAGCGCATAGTCGACATACTGCTCGAACCCGAAGCCTTCTTCGAACGCAAAGGGCAGCATGCCTGACCGATCCGGATCAGTGTCCGTCCACACATGCGAGCGATAGGAGAGGAAGCCGCTGGTGCGTCCTTCGGCAAACGGCGAGTTGGCGAACAGCGCTGTTGCGATCGGCTGCAGCGCGAGGCTCACGCGCAGCTTCTTCACCATGTCGGCTTCCGAACCGAAATCGAGATTGGTCTGCACCGTGCACGAGCGGAACATCATCTGCCGCCCGAGCCGGCCTACCTTCTCCATGTAGGCCTTCATGATGCCATAACGGCCCTTCGGCATCATCGGCGTCTCGTCGAATGACCACAGCGGCGAGAAGCCGAGGCCGAGGAAATCGATCTTCATCGGCGCAGCGATCGTGCGCGTCTCGCGAAGGTGCTCGGCGATCTCGTCACAGGTCTGGTGGATATTTTCCAGCGGGGCGCCCGAAAGCTCGAACTGCCCGCCCGGCTCGAGGCTGACGCTCGCGAGGCCCTTTTTCAACCCGATGATGTGACCTGCTTCGACAATCGGCTTCCAGTCATACTCGCGCGCCAGACCTTCAAGCAGGCCCCGGATCGATGCGGCTCCCTCATACGGGACTGGCCGCAGCGAGTCTTCAATGAACCCGAACTTCTCGTGCTCCGTGCCGATGCGCCACTGCGACTTCGGCTTTGAACCTCCGGCCAGGCGTTCCACGAGTTCGCGCTTGTTCCCGATCCGCGGCGCGGACTCATCGATGTCGCGCGTGGGTGTCGTCATGCGGGAAGGGTCCGGAGGCTGATCCTCACCAGCCAGATAGGTATGCCCGCTTAGGGTCGCCAGCGGGGCCCGTCAAATGTTCGAATTGTGAAGGAAATCTATTCCCAGCGTCAGCTCCGCTGACGCCAATCGCCACGCACGGCCTGCCAGATCGATAGAGCCGCGACGGCCGCTGTTTCGGCGCGCAGGATACGCGGCCCAAGGCTCACCGGCCGGACATGCGTTAACGCGCGAAGTCGGCTGCGTTCGCCGGGCGAGAATCCGCCCTCCGGCCCGATCAGGATCGCGGCTGGAGCGTCGCCCAGAGCCTGCACCCCGTCCAGAATGGGGCCTGCCCTGCCTTCCGCGCCGCCCCATGGCCGCTCCTGCTCGTCGCCCGCCTCGTCGGCGAAGATCAGCACGCGCCCCATGTCCCACTGGCCCAAAACCGTCGCCAGTTTCTCCGCATCACGCACGGGCGGGACATCCAGACGCTCGGTCTGCTCCGCCGCTTCGGTGGCGATCCGCTGCAACCGGTCGACGCGGACCGTCTCGGCATCCGTCCGCTCCGTGATGACGGGCCGGATTTCTGCAACACCCAGCTCCACCGCCTTCTCGACGACGAAATCGGTCCGAGACTTCTTCAACGGCGCAAACAGCAGCCACAGGTCGGGCGTCGCCGCCTGCTCGCGGACGCGCTCCGTGACCCTCAGCGTCGCGGTCGACTTCGTGCTCGCCGCGAGTTGCGCATGGAACTCGCCGTCCCGGCCGTTAAAGAGCCGCACCGGATCGCCGGTAGCCAACCGCAGCACGCGCGTCAGATAATGCGCTTGTTCGCCGGTCAGGCCCACGGTGGCTGCCGGCGCCAGGTCGATCTCGACAAAAAGCCGGGGTGTCGCACTCATGCCCTTGCGCTATATCGGGCCGATGCCCCTGCCAAGGACCACATGACCGAACCGGCCGCCGTAACTTCTCCTGCCGACGCTGTCCGCGGCTCGTGGGTCGCGCGCGCGCCGGCGTTTGCGCGGCCCTACCTGCAGCTGTCGCGCTATGACCGGCCGGTGGGCTTCTGGCTTCTGGCCCTGCCCTGCCTGATCGGCCTGGTGCTGGCGCGAATCCCGGCCGGACTTGTCGCCGAAGACGGCTGGCTCGCCCTGCTGTTTGTGATTGGCGCGGTCGCCATGCGCGGGGCCGGCTGCACCTACAACGACATTCTCGACCGCGATATCGATGCGAAGGTCGCCCGCACCGCGCTCCGACCCCTGCCTTCTGGCGCCGTGACGCTGAAGCAGGCCTGGGTCTGGCTCCTGGCGCAATGCGCAGCAGGCCTCGCCGTGCTGCTCGCGCTGCCCGACTTTGCAAAGCTCGTCGCATTGTGCGCCATTCCCATGGTGGCGCTCTACCCGCTGATGAAGCGCATTACGTGGTGGCCGCAAGTGTGGTTGGGGCTGACGTTCAACTGGGGCGCCCTCGTCGCTCCGGCAGCTATCCGCGGCGAGATCGCTCCGGCCGACTGGCTCCTCTACACCAGCCTGGTTCTGTGGACGCTTGGCTATGACACGATCTACGCCATCCAGGACCGCGAGGACGACGCGCTGATCGGCGTCCGCTCAACGGCGCGCCGCTTCGGCGGCCGGATACGCCCGGCGGTCGCCATCATTTACGTCTGCTGCAGTGCACTCTGCGCCTCTGCCGCCTATCTGGCCGCAGGATGGCCCGGCATCGCGTTGACGGCGCCCTTCGCCATGCACCTTGCCCTGCAGGCTGTGCGTCTCGATCCCGGCAATGGCGGCCGTGCGCTTATGCTCTTCCGCGCCAATCGCGAAGCCGGCCTGCTGTTGCTTGCAGGTTGGGCCTTCATTGCGGCGCCATTCTAGCCGATAGTGACGCCAAGGGGCGCCGTGGGAGTCGCGATTGTCGGAAGAACAACAGCCGCAAGGCAAGAAGCTGCCTGTTGCCTGGATCGGCGCGGGCGTGGCGTCCGTCGCTGCGGCCGGAACCGCGGGTTTCGTGCTGGCAGGACAGCTGGCCAGTCCGCCGGCTGACCCACCCGCTCCGGCCGTTGCCAGCGACCCGGCCGACGACCAGACCGCACAGATCCAGTTCGGCGCGAACGGCCAGACGACGCCGCCCGCCACGCCCAACCCTGGCGCGCCTGTCGCCGGCGCGGACGGAACGCTTGCTTTTTCCGACGACACCATCTCGTTCATCGCCGCCATCCCGCCGGGGCCGGCCGACGATCCCGTCCTCACCTACCTGAGAACCGACGCGCTCTCCTTCTTCGAGGGTTATCGCTCCAACGCCCGCATCGACGCGCAGGAGCGCAAGGCGCAGGACGCCCCGGCCATGCCGTGGGAAGTCAGCATCGCATGGAAATACACGGCAAAGGCCGGCGACATCGTCAGCCTAGTTGGCACGGCCTACGAGTTCACCGGCGGCGCGCATGGCATGACCTACACTGACACCCACATTGCCCGATCGGGAACCGGAGAACAGATATCCGTCGAGTCGATGCTCCAGTCGGGGGCCATCTCGCCGGCCCTCACGATCGGCGTGTGTGAAGCCCTGAAGGCAAGGAAGCTCGAAAGCATCGGATCGGCCACGATCTACGATGAGCCAATCGTCTGCGCCGGAACGAGCGCCAACATCAAGGTCGAGGAAGCGAAATTCGCTCTCGCGCCATCGAGCGAGCCGAACAGGTTCGGGGGGCTGTTCGTGTACTATGACCCCTACGCTGTGGGACCCTACGCCGAGGGCGGTTACGCGCTGGCCATTCCCAACGAGGTTTTCGCGCACGACCTGCGCCCCGAGTTCAAGGAGTTCTTCGGCGGCAAGATCGACGGTGAGCCAACCTAACGGCGCGACCGGAAAAAACCCCTGAGCAGCGCCGCAGAGTCCTCTGCCAGCACGCCGGCGGTCACAGAGGGTCGTGAATGGCAGGTCGGCTGCTCAAAGAATCGCGGCCCGTGCGCAACAGCGCCACCCTTCTCGTCCGCCGCGCCATAGACCAGCCGCCCGATCCGCGCATGGCTGATCGCCCCCGCGCACATCGCGCACGGCTCCAGTGTCACGTAAAGCGTCAAGCCCGTCAGCCGATAGTTGCCCAGCGTCTGCGCCGCCGCCCGCATGACGAGCACCTCGGCGTGCGCCGTCGGATCGTGCAGGCCGATCGGCTGGTTGTGCGTTTCAGCGATCACCGTTCCCGTAGCAGGATCGACCAGAACGGCCCCGACCGGCGTCTCTCCGGCGCCGGCCGCGGCCTGCGCCTGCGCCATTGCGCGGCGCATCATCTCAAGGTCGAACGCCGCGTCCATGCAGCCTCATGGGATTTCGCGCGCCATAGCATTTCACAAGAGGAATGCTAGACGCACGCCGATGCGCATAATCGCCGGAACGCTCAAGGGTCGCGCCATCCGCACGCCGGACGGACGCAACACGCGCCCGACATCCGACCGGGCGCGCGAATCCCTGTTCAACGTGCTGGCCCACGCTGATTGGGCGCCCGGCCTCGAAGGAGCCCGCGTGATCGACGCCTTTGCCGGTTCCGGCGCTCTCGGCTTTGAGGCGATATCGCGCGGCGCTGCCTTCTGCCTCTTTGTCGAAACGGACGCGGCCGCGCGTGGCTGCATCCGCGACAATGTTGAAGCATTCCAGCTTTTCGGCTCGACGCGCATTCATCGGCGTTCGGCGACCGATCTGGGCCTGAAGCCCGCAGGCCTCGGCGCGCCCTTCGACCTCGTATTCATGGACCCGCCCTACGCACAGGGCCTCGTCCCACTCGCGCTCACGCAACTCGTCGCCGGCCAGTGGCTCGCGCCTGACGCGCTTGTCGTCGCCGAAGTCGGCTCGGAGGAACCACCGCTACAGGTCCCCGCCTGGACTACGCTTGACGCACGCACCTACGGCGCCGCGCAAGTCTACTTCCTGCGCAGGGGCTGACCCTTCGGCAACGGCGCAAGCGGCGACAGAACGAACGCCAGCAGCAGCCCGAGCACAAGCACATCCGTCGAGGCCGACCTCATCATTGTGTCGTAGTCCATCACAAACAGCGAGATCGGCGGCGTCACGCCAGCGATGCCAATTATCAGCATCGCCCCGATATTGTTCATGAGGTGGAAGCCCATCGCCGCCGCGAGCCCGCCCGTGCGCCACACCATCGCCGTCATGACGAGACCGAGCAGGGTCGCCACCGCCACGTAGTAGAGGGCAAACTGCGGATCTCCGCCGCCATTCGCCGTGTGCGCGAACCCGAACGCCAGCGATGGCAGCAAGCCCCAGGCAATCGGGTTCGGCAGCCGCGCGGCGATCTGCTGCGTCAGGTACCCGCGGAAGAACAACTCCTCGCCCGATGTCTGCAGGAAGATCAGGACAACAAGCGGGACGAGCGCAACGAGCCACTGCTCCGCTTGCAGTTCGGAGCGGACCGGCGGTGCGCCCGAAAACCAGGTCGCGGCAAGGCCGAGCGCAAGATAGCCCGCCGCAAGACCCATGCCGACCACGAACTTGCCGAACCACAGCCTTCCGTCATGCCCCACGACGGATGCCAGACGCCGTCCATGCAGCAGCCGCACTACGAGCCAGACTCCGATCCACAACCCCCAGAATGTCGCGAGCAGCACCCCCATCGCCACGACAGCATCCAGAAATGTCAGCCGCGCCTCCCCCTGCCCCATCACGGCGCGCAAGGCGTCTGGCGTCACCAGCCCGGCGCTCACCGCAATCAGTCCCGTGACCATCGTCCAGGCCAACCAGGCCGCCACCACGATCACAATGCCGAAGAGCGTTCGCCACGCTTGCGCACGCGGACGCGCAAGATCGACCCAGCGCTGAAAGGGATTCTCCACGTCTTCGCCTCAGGGCTTCAGGATCGTCGCGCCGATCGTCTTGCGGCCCTCAAGCGCCCTGTGCGCCTCCGCTGCGTCCTTCAACGCGAAGCGCTGGCGCACGTCCGCCCTCACCGCGCCTGACCGCATGGCGCCCCACAATGCCGCAGACCCGCGCTCGAGATCCGCACGATGATGCGTAAAATGAAAAAGCCCCGGCCGCGTCATGATCAGCGAACCGCCCTGGTTGAGCCGCGCCGGCGGGATTGGATCGACCGGCCCCGACGCATTGCCATAGGTGATGAACCATCCCCGCGGCGCCAGCGATTTCAGGCTCGCCTCCGCCGACGACTTGCCCACGCTGTCATAGACAACCGGCACGCCCTTCCCGCCATTGAGCTCCTTCACACGCGCCGCCACATCCTCGCTCGCCAGCACGGTTTCCCAGCAGCCATATGCCTTCGCCAGCTGCGCCTTCTCCGGCGTCGACACGACGCCGATCACCCGCGCGCCCTGCGCATTGGCCCACGGCACGAGGATCGAACCCACCCCACCCGCCGCCGCCCACACCAGGATCGTCTCGCCCGGCTGCAAACGCCGGATCTCGAAGGTCAGCATCCAGACCGTGAGCCCCTTGAGAAACACTGCAGCCGCGTCCTCGTCGCTCACCCCGTCCGGAATGACGATCATGCGATCCGCCGCCGCGTTGCGGTGAGAGGCATACGCTCCGCCCAGCCCATTGTAGACGACACGGTCCCCGGTCTTCAGGCCGGTAACGCCTTCGCCCAACGCCTCCACGACACCTGCGGCCTCAACGCCCAGCACGGCTGGCGTCGGCCCCGGATAGAGGCCTGTTCGCGTGTACACGTCGATGAAATTGAGGCCCACGGCCGTCTGCCGCAGCTGCACCTGTCCCGGACCCGGCGGCGGCAGGTCCATGCTCTCGAACTTCATCTCCTCCGGCCCGCCGTGACGGTGGATGCGGATGACGTCAGCTGTGGCCATGGGCTCTCTCAACTCTTCTGCAGGGCAGCCAGGGCTGGCCGCCGGACCGGACTACCGCTTCGGTTCATACTTCAGGATGACGACGCCGGAAGCAAACTCCGATCGCCCTATGAGCTTCAGATCGAGTGGCTTCGACAGGCCCGCGAACAGGCTCGGCCCATGTCCAACGATGCGCGGGTGCACCCAGAATTCGTATTCATCGATCAGCCCCATTTCGGCGAGCGCTAGCGGCAGTGTCACCCCGCCGACATAGAGACCGGCCCCCGCCTGCTGCTTCAGGTTCCGTACGGTGGCTTCAAGCTCCGCGCCACGTATCAGCTCCGCATTCCAATTGACGCCTTGCAGAGTATCCGACACGACATACTTTCTGGCTGCATCGATCGCCTTCGCGAAGGGGACCGTCCAGGCCAGCATACCATGCGGATTCTCGCCCCGCACCACCGGCCGCCACGCGCTCTCCATCATCTCATAGACCACCCGCCCGAAGATCAAAGCATCCGCTTTCGCCAGCGTCTCGGCCGCGTAGCGATGCAACTCCTCATCCGGAACGCCGGCGCGATGGTCGCAGCAGCCGTCCAGCGTGACATTGATGGAGTATCGGAGCGGTCTCATGCGGGCACGCTAGCACCGGCGTGCCGGATTGGAAGTTTGGTCGCACCTGTGGACGCCCGGCGCAGCTGTTGTGGACCGCGTCGCCCCAGCCGTCGCGGGAGGTTGCCTTCGGCAGCCGAACCCGTGTCTAACCCTTGGAAACGCACGGGAGCTCATGGACATCGCCGACATCATCTGCGGCATCGACGAAGCCGGGCGAGGTCCCCTCGCCGGTCCCGTCGTCGCCGCCGCTGTGATCCTCGACAGGAGGCGCCGCATCAACGGCCTCAACGACTCCAAGCAGCTGACCGAGGAACGCCGCGATATCCTCGCCGCCCGCATCAAGGAGCGCGCTATCGCCTGGGGCGTCGGTGTCGCCACAGTCGAGGAGATCGACACGGTCAACATCCGTCAGGCCAATTTTCTCGCCATGCGGCGCGCCTTCGACCAGCTCGGGATTCCGCCCACCCATGTGCTGGTCGACGGCAACGATCCGCCGCCCATTCCTTGCCGCGTCACCTGCATCATCGGCGGCGATGCGCTGGAACCTTGCATCTCCGCGGCCTCCATTCTCGCGAAAACAACCCGCGACGCGATGATGGTCGAACTTTGCGCCCAGTATCCCGGCTACGGCTTCTCGCAGCACAAGGGCTATGGCGTGGCGATGCACGTCGAAGCCCTCAAACGCCTCGGCCCCACCCCGGTTCACCGCAAGAGCTTCCGCCCCGTCCGCGAGGCGATGGGTATCGCGGACGACTTCATCCGCGCCAAACAACTCACCCTGCCGGATGTCCCGGTCGGCTAACGCCGTCCAAAGAGCTTCTCGATGTCCGACAGCTTTAGCTCGACGTAAGTTGGCCGACCGTGATTGCACTGCCCGGAGTGCGGTGTGGCTTCCATCTGCCTCAGCAGCGCGTTCATTTCGTCCGCAGTGAGCCTGCGTCCCGCGCGCACCGAGCCGCGACACGCCATGTTGCCCATGACCTCTTCCATCCGCTCCTTCAGCGCGAGACCGGCCTCGTACTCGGCAAAATCATCCGCGAGATCGTTGATCAGGCCCTTCACATCCATCTGCCCGAACAGCGCCGGCGTTGCCCGCACCGCGACTGCACCGCGCCCGAACGGCTCGACCTCCAGCCCCATCGCCAGGAGCTCGTCGGCCCGCTCCAGCACGCGCGCGGCCTCTTCCTCCGAAAGCTCCACGACCTCGGGTATCAGCAGCGCCTGCCGCTTGACGCCATCGCCGGCCATTTGAGCCTTCATCCGTTCGTAGACCAGCCGCTCGTGCGCTGCGTGCTGGTCGACGATCACCATCCCGTCGGTTGTCTGCGCGATGATGTAGGTCTCGTGCACCTGCGCGCGGGCGACACCCAACGGCGGCGTCTCGCCGTCAGCTTGAGGCGGAGGCTCAACCCGTGCGCTCGGCGCGCCAAGGTAAGCATCGAACGCCACCTGCGGCGTGTCCGACAAACCCGGCCAAGGATGGGTAACCTCAGGATCGACAACGGCTCTAGCAGGCGACCAGCGCGCCTGCCCAGAATTCCACGGCAACATCGACGCAGACTGCGGCGCGGCATGGCTCGTCGCAGCCCCCAGCGCCGCGCCCGCGACCGTCGTGCTCGCCCGATGGCCCGCGCTGGCCAGCGCATGACGCAACGCGCCGATCATCAGGCCGCGGACATTGCCTGCATCGCGAAAGCGAACCTCCGCCTTGGCCGGATGCACATTTACGTCGACTTGCATCGGATCGAGGTCGATAAGCAGCAAGGCCATGGGATGACGGTCGCGCGCCAGGAAATCCTGATAGGCCGCGCGCAGCACCCCGACCAGCAATCTGTCCTTCACAGGCCGGCCGTTGACGAAGAGATACTGGTGCTGCGCACTGCCCCGATTGAAGGTTGGCAGGCCCGCAAAGCCCGAGACGCGCACGCCTTCGCGCTCGGCAGCGATCTCGACAGCATTGTCACGAAACTCCTTCCCGAGCACGGCGCCGAGGCGCCTGAGGCGCGCCGCGCCTGGCTCGCCCGGCTCGGCCTGAAGCTTGATGACGGCGCGTTCTTCGGTTTCGAGATGGAAAGCGGCGTCGGGCCGCGCCAGTGCCAGGCGCCGGACAACATCCGCGATCGCCTGGGCTTCAGCGCGTTCGGTCTTCATGAACTTGAGGCGCGCCGGCGTCGCAAAGAAGAGATCGCGTACGTCAACGCGCGTGCCGTTCCCGGCAAACCCGCTCCACGGCGCAGGTTTTGGCCCATCCACGCTTCCAGCATCCACCGTGATTTCAAATGCGCCGGCGGACCCGGCTGCGCGGCTCAAGATCGAAAGCCGCGACACCGATCCGATCGAGGGGAGCGCCTCGCCGCGAAAACCCATGGTGCGGATGTCGAGGAGATCGACATGACCCTGCTCATCGGCCGCCAGTTTGGACGTCGCATGCCGCTCAATGGCGACTGGAAGCTCATCCGCGCTCATGCCATGGCCATCGTCCTCGACCATCAGCCGGGTTAGGCCGCCGCCCTCGATACGCACGCGGATCGACCGGGCGCCAGCGTCGAGCGCATTCTCGATCAATTCCTTGGCGGCAGCAGCAGGGCGTTCGACGACTTCGCCCGCGGCAATGCGATTCACCGCCTCCAGCGGCAACCGTTGGATACGCCCTCCAGGCGGCTTCAGGGCTGATTCGGCCATCCGCTTACCATAGCCCCCGCTTGACCCGCTGACAGGCCGCCGGCGGCCGCCGCTTTACAGGATTCTGCGCCACATGGTCAGTCCAGAACCGGCTGGCCGACCATCACGAAGGTGAATTCCTCCGGCTTCATGTAACGCCCCGCCACCCGTTTTACGTCGTCAAGCGTCACAGCTTCGACAATTGCGTTTCTCCGGTTGATGTAGTCGACGCCGAGATCGTCCTGGCGGAAGCCGAGAAGATTGCGAGCAATCTTGGCGTTGGTGTCGAACGCCAGGGCGAATGCGCCCGTGACGTAGGCCTTGGCGTCGTCGAGTTCCTGCTGGGTCGGCCCCTCGCGTCCGAGGCGGCCGATGTTCTCGCGGATCAGAGCCATCGCCTCGGCCGCCCTGTCATTCGGGATCGAAGTCGATCCGGTCCAGCGCGGGAAGCCGACTTGTACGCTGAAGCCGGTTGCGACGCCGTAGGTCAAGCCTCGCCGCTCGCGAAGGTCGTCGCTGAGGCGCGAGGATACTCCGCCGCCGCCCAGAATGTAGTTCAGCAGGTAGGCCGCGAAGAAATCCGGATCCTCGCGGCGTAGGCCGGGCCCAGAGAACATGATCAGCGTCTGCGGTTGCGGTAACACCTTCACCACTGGCTTGGGAGGCGCCGGACGCGCGACCGCATCCAGCAGGGGCGGCAAGGGTACGCCGGCCGGCAAAGCGCCGAACACGGCGTCCAGCTTCGGCTTCAACTCCTCCGCCGTGATGTCGCCGACGACGACGACCAGCAGGCGGTCCTTAGTCATGAGCGCCTGCTTCATCACCTTCGCGTCAGTAAGTGAGACACGCCCGGCCGATTCGGGCGTTGAGTGCCGAGCGTAAGGGTGTCCAGGGATCAGCGTCTGATCCATCGTGCGGCTCGCCACCATCCGCGGATTGGTCTCGCCCTGCTTCAGTGACACCGCCAGCTCGCGCTTGGCGCGCTCGAACGGCTCTGCATCGAAGCGCAGGTCAGCGAACGCGAGCCTCACCATTTCGAAGCTTTCGTCGGCTGTCGTCTTCAGCGTCGACATGCTGCAGGTGGTCCAGTCGACCCAGATGCCGCAGGCGAACTCCATGTTGAGGTCCTGCATGCGCGCGCCGTACTGCGTCGTGTCTAGCGCGCCTGCGCCTTCGTTCATCATGTAGGCCAGCACCCAGCCCGCCCCTTCGCGGCCGCGTGGCTCGTTGGTCGCCCCGCCGCGCCAGGCCATCTCCATTGCGATGATCGGCACGTGGGTCTCTCTCACCAGCCAAGCCGTGATCCCGCCCGGAGAGGTCACGACCTGCACGTCCGCAAGTGAGGCCGCCCGCGGCGGCACAGCCGTCTGGCAGCCAGCCGCCAGCAGGGCGACAACAAGAAACACAGCCGCGCGGATCATTGCGCCACCGGCAGCAACAGGCCGTCAACATGGTGCGCGCCGCCGAGATACCTGCTCAGCACAGACTGCACATCAGCCGCGGTCACTGCCGCAATCCGCACGTCCAGGGCATTGATGGTATCCAGCGACATGCCTGCCGTCAGCCGGATCCCATACCAGTTAGCCGTTTCGACCTGGCTGTCGCGCCTGAAGATGCTGCTCGCGGCAAGCATGCGCTTCGCCCGAGCCAGTTCCTCCGGCGTCGGCCCGTCAGCGATCAGCTTGTCAACGATGGCCATGGCCGCCGTCTGCACCTGCTCTAGAGACACACCCGGCGCCGGTTGCACGTTGATGCCGACCGGTCCCGTCGCCGCCAGTTCATAGTTCCAACCACCTGCGCCGACCGCCTTTCCGCCCTCGACCAGCTGCCGATAGAGTCGCCCCGTACGGCGGCCGCCGAGGATTTCCATGCCCACCTGGAGCGCGGCTGAATCGGGATGGCCAAGCGATACGCCAAGCCAGCTCCGCCACCATTCGGGCTGCCTGACCCGGGCGTCGCTCAGCGTCACTGTTGCCGACGCGGCCAACGGCGCTACGTCCGGCCAGGACCGCGTACGGAGATCGCCCCGCGGCGGAATTGACCCATAGATGGCCTTCGCCAGGGGCTCCAGCTCTGCGGCTGTGATGTCTCCCGCAACAACGAGGATCGCGTTCTCGGGGCCGTACCATTGCCGATACCAGCCCAGCGCGTCCTCGCGCGAAAGGGCGGCAATCTCGGTCTCGTATCCAATCACCGGAACCGCATAGGGATGTCCGGGATACAGCTTTTCCCAGATCATTTCGTCGAGCGTCGCCGAGGGAGCTCCGCCAACCCTTTGCCGGCGCTCCTCCTGCACGACATTGCGCTCAGTCGCGACCTCGTCCTCTGTCAGCTGAAGGTTGACCATGCGGTCCGCCTCCATCTGCATCATCTCCGGGAGACGACCCTTCGCGATCCGGAAGTGGTAGTTCGTGAAGTCATACGACGTGCCTGCATTGTCCTGTCCGCCATTGCGCGCGATTGTACGCGAAAACTCGCCAGCCTTCCGCGTGGCGGTCGCCTTGAACATCAGATGCTCAAGGAAGTGCGCAATGCCCGACTTGCCCGGCGCCTCGTCCGCCGAGCCGACCCGATACCACAGCATGTGTGTTACAACCGGCGCCCGATGATCAGGCAGCACGACTGCCTGGAGCCCGTTCGACAGGGTGAAGCCTTGCGGCGACCAGGTGTCGCTCGCCTGCGCCGCCGCCGTACCGCAGAACAGCATCACGGCTGCAATCAGGGCTGGCGCTGTTCGCGCCCGGCTGAGCATCGGCGCGCTCCGGCCTGCCGTCAAAGCCCTGGCAGCTTGCTTGTCTGCTTCGGCTGGATCAGTACCGGGCCGCCGCCCGTGAGGTCCTTTACAGCCTCGGACTCCGTCTTGAGACGCTCCGCCTCGGCCGCCGGATCGATAACTGCTTCGCCGGGAGCTCCGCCCCAGTTGAAAATCATGTCAGCGAAGTTGCGGTTTTTGCGGAGCATCTGGTTGTTGTCGAAATCAACCTGCTGACGGACCGTCCGCTCGACGGCATCGCCGCCGGCCGCCCGCACGAAAGCCTTCTCGCCCTCGCTGGCGTTGGCGCCAAAATCCACACCGAAAACCGCGACCCGAGCCTGCGCCTCGGGAGAGAGCTCCTGCGGCCGCGCCTGACCCAGAGTTGGCGGGCGAAGATTGTATTCCGGTGGCACCGTCAGCGGGGCCTTACGGACAACACGGAACTCGTCCGGCCCGCCCGAGGAGGCGCATCCCGCCAATGTTGCCGCGGTTATGGCCACGAGGCCGAAGGTGGTCTTGCGCTTCACTTGAACTCTCCTGTCGTGTCGCCCGTGGCCGACTCCTCCCCTTCTATCGCGGACGGTTCCTCCCGGCCAGAACCTGATCCAGCAGCAGGACCACCGCCCCGACCGAAATCGCGGCATCGGCCACATTGAAGATCCACGGGAAGCCGACGGGCCAGCCGCCGACAGTCCAGCCGAACCAGGGGCCCTGAAAGTCAATAAAATCAACGACTGCGCCGAAAATCGCGCGGTCGATCAGGTTGCCGGCGGCCCCGCCGATGACCAGCGATAGAGCCAGCGCAGTGAGGCTCCGCTCCGCGCGCAACAGCCACAGCGTGAAACCGATCGCGATGCCCAGGATGACGACAAATAGTCCCCAGCGGGCGAGTCCTTCGGCCTGCATCGCACCGAAGCTGACCCCCCGATTCCAGATCATCGAGAAATCGAACAGGGGAGAAATCTCGATCCGCCCGCAAGTCGCGACCCCCGTCAGGCAGTCCAGCGCGCGGAACTCCGGCGTCGCCAGCACCCAGGCCTTTGTCAGCTGGTCCACGACCACGATCGCGATAACCAGCGGGATGCCCCAGCGCCAGGCCGTGGTCATCTTTTCACGCGAAAGCCAGTCCATCCTCACCGCCATAGAGCAGCCTCACCCACCACGATACTCGCGAACCGCCGCCGCATCCCGCGGTGTGATGTCGGGAAAAGCTGGGTCGGCGGTCGCCGGATCGAAATACCTCCAGGAGCGAGCGCACTTCACGCCAGGAGCACGAGTGCTCGTCACCGAAACACCCTCGCCCCCTGCCATCAGCTGCGCCTGCGATGTGATGAAGATCTCCGCCGCGTCCTCACCGTCAAATGCCTTCAGGAGCCCGGGATCGCCAAGCTTGACACGCACTGCGGCCTCTAGCGAAGACCCGATCCGCTTCTCGCGCCGCTCCACTTCGAGCGCCTCCGTCACGGCCTTGCGGACCTTGAAGATGGCGTTCCATGTCTCGGCGGTATTGGCATCGAGCCACCCTTTCGGCGTCTCCGGAAACACCTGTAGGTGCACCGAGCCCCTGCCGGGATGGCGCTGTTCCCATGCCTCCTCGCATGTGAACACCATCACCGGCGCAAACCAGACGACAAGGCGCGTAAACACTGCATCCATCACAGTCCGGCACGCGCGCCTGCGCAGCGACGACGGCGCATCGCAATAGAGGCTGTCCTTTCGGATATCGAAATAGACTGCCGACAGATCAACGACGCAGAAATTGACGAGCTCGTGGAACGCCCGCTTGAAATCGTAGGCCGTGTAGGCATCGCGCACGACTGTATCGAGTTCGGCCAGGCGGTGTAGCACCCAACGCTCCAGCCCCGGCATATCCGCGTCGTCAACGCGCTCCTTATCCGAGAACCCATCCAACGCGCCGAGCAGGTAGCGCAAGGTATTGCGCAGCTTGCGGTATGTGTCGCTGTTGGCCTCAAACAGTTTCCAGCCGAAGCTCGGGTCGTCCCAATAGTCCGACGACGCCACCCAGATACGCAGGATGTCGGCGCCGTACTTCTCGCAGACCTCCATCGGCGAGATCACGTTGCCGAGCGACTTCGACATCTTCTCGCCGTCCTCCGCTTGCACGAATCCGTGCGTAACGATGGCGTCGTAGGGCGCCCGCCCGCGCGTGGCGCAGCTCTCCAGCAGCGAGGACTGGAACCAGCCGCGATGCTGGTCCGAGCCTTCGAGATAGACATCGGCCGGCCATTTCAACCCGCGGTCCTCCAGCGTGAACGCGTGCGTCGTGCCCGAGTCAAACCACACGTCGAGAATATCGTTGATCTTCTCGTAGCGGCTCGCGTCATAAGCATCGCCAAGGAAGTTTGCCGCCTCTCCGCCGAACCACGCGTCCGCGCCGCCCTTCTCTACCGAAGCAACGATGCGCGCATTCACCGCCTCATCCTTCAGTATCTCGCCTGTCTCCCTGTCGACGAACAGCGTCAGCGGCACGCCCCACGCGCGCTGGCGCGAGATCAACCAATCCGGCCGCTCCTCCACCATCGCGCGCAATCGCTGCCGTCCGCGCTCCGGGGTGAACGCGGTCGCATCGATCGCCTGCAGACACAGCTCACGCAGTGTTCGACCTCCCCACTGCACCAGCGGTCGGTCCATCGCGATGAACCATTGCGACGTGGCGCGCCGGATCACGGGCGCCTTGGACCGCCAAGAATGCGCATCGCGCAGGGTTGTCTGGCCCCGAGCCAGCAGAGCTCCGGCCTCGATCAACTTGTCCATGACGGCCTTGTTCGCCGGCCCATCCTGCCCGCGCTTTTTGCCTTCGAGTTCGATGATCGCGAGCCCTTCAAAGCCAGGACATGCGGAGGTGTAACGCCCAAATGCATCGACAGTATCGGGGATGGTTTCATCGACGCCCCGGAAATCGAGCATCCGGCGGTTGGACATCCATACTTCATAGTCGTCTTCGCCGTGGCTCGGCGCAGTATGGACGAACCCTGTGCCTGCTTCATCGGTGACATGGGCGCCGCTCAGCAGGGGAACATCAAAGTCATAACCGCCCAGTCCGGCGTGACGGAGAGGATGTGCCACCGTCATTCGGGCAAGCTCGTCGGTCGTCACATCAAGCAGTCGCGTCCACGACGACGCCTTGGCGGCCTTCATCACGCTTTCAGCGAGCTTGTCCGCGAGAATGAGCTGGTCGCCCGGCTTGATCCACGGATCGAAGGCAAGACCCTGCTCCAACGCATCACATTGATAGAGTCCGTAACGGATCTCTGGATTGAACGACACGGCCCGGTTTGCCGGTATGGTCCAGGGGGTCGTCGTCCAGATCACAACCGACGCCTTCTTGAGCCGATCGGCATCGGCCTCGGTAACGGGATCAGTTATGACCAGCGAGTCCACCGAAAACTTGACCCAGATCGTCTGCGCCTTGCGGTCGGCGTACTCGATCTCCGCCTCGGCGAGTGCGGTCTGCTCCACCGGGCTCCACATCACGGGCTTGGCGCCGCGCTTGAGCTGTCCGCTCATCGCGACCTTCAGAAACTCCTTCACCGTCGCCGCTTCAGACGAATAGGCCATCGTCAGATAGGGATCGTTCCAGTTGCCAATCCCGCCCAGCCGCTTGAACTCGCTGCGCTGGATGTCGATCCACTTCTGCGCATAGTCCCGGCACGCTTTGCGAAACTCCGCCGTCGGTACGTCGCGCTTCTGCTTTCCGGCAGCACGATACTCCTCTTCGACCTTCCACTCGATCGGCAGGCCATGGCAGTCCCAACCCGGAATGTAGTCCGCATCGAAGCCCATCATCTGCCGCGTGCGGATCACAAGGTCCTTCAGCGTCTTATTCATCGATGTGCCGATGTGGATATGTCCGTTCGCATAGGGCGGACCATCGTGCAGCATAAAGGCGGGCGCGTTGCGCCGTTTCGCATCGGCCCGCAGCTGAGCGTAGAGGTTTTCCGCCTCCCATTTCGCGAGTCGCGCTGGCTCCTGTTGCGGCAGGCCGCCACGCATCGGGAAATCGGTTTTCGGAAGGAACAGCGTGTCCTTGTAGGGGTTTGCCGCGTCGTCTTTTGGGCCGTCTTTGTCTGGGCGTGTCATGGCTCGAATCTGGGTGTCGCTGGAGTGGGTGCCTGGTGCGGATACGACTTTCCCGGCGTCAGACGCGTCAGGTCGCGTCCGCCGGGCCCATAATTCGAATGATCGCCGCTCGGGTCATGGCAGGCTGATAGCAGCGTCGCCGCCGGTTCGCCAAGGGCGGTTGTTCGGCCTCATGGCGACGGCGGCTGTGCAGACACAAGCAGGCTGCGCGCATTGGCCTCGTCCTGTCGCATCGCTACGACCAGATCATCGAGCCCGGAAAACGTCTCCTGCGGTCTCAGAAAAGCGACAAACGCCGTGTGCAGCCGCTTGCCATAGAGATCGCCGTTCCAGTCGAAGATCACCACCTCCAGCAACGGATCACGCAGTCCCGTCGTCGGCGTGCGGCCGAAACTCGCAACGCCAGGCCGCCACACGGCCTCGCTATCGACCTGCGTCCAGACCGCATAGACCCCGTGCGCGGGGTGGACGATCTCGCCGAGCCGCATGTTGGCGGTCGGATAGCCCAGTGTCCGGCCACGCTTCTCGCCATGCTCGACGATCGCATCGACAGTCCACCACCCGCCGAGCCCGCGCGCTGCCTCCTTCATGTCGCCGCGTTCGATGGCGGCGCGAATGGCGGAGGACGACACCTTCTCCCCGGCGTCCTGCACCTCTGCGACAACATGCACCTCGAAACCCATGTCCGCCCCATGCCGGCGCAGGCTGTCTGCGTCGCCCATGCGCCCCTTGCCGAACCGGAAGTCAAACCCAACGCTCACGCTCCGCGCGCCTACTTCGCCGACGATCACGCGCTGGCAGAATTCGCGATCCGTCATTGCCGCCATTGCTGCGTCAAACTTCAGCAGGCGCAGGTCCTGAACGCCAATTGCGTTCAGCGCGATCTCACGGCGCAACGGCGTCATCAGCCGGAAGGGCAGCGCAGCTGGCTGGAAGAACCTGCGCGGCGCCGGTTCAAAGGTCGCCACGCCCAGCGGGATGCCAAGACGCTTTGCCGCTGCGGCGGCCGAAGCGATCACTGCGCGATGCCCCGCATGCAGCCCATCGAAGTTTCCCAGCGCGATCGCGGCGCCCGACATGCCTGGCCTATTCGGGCTTGCCGGACGGCACCATGACGAGCGCATCGCCCTTCATGCAGACCTTACCGTCGACTTCACCCTTGACCGACAAACGCACGCGACATCCGCGCTCGATCATCTCGATCACTTCCGCAGAGGATGTCACCGTGTCGCCGATCCGAACTGGCCGGACAAACTTCAGGTTCAGCTCCATGAACACCGCGCCCGGCCCGGGCAGGTCATTTCCCAAAATCGCCGAGATGTAGGAAGCGGTCAGCGCTCCGTGCGCGATGCGTCCCTTGAACTGCGTCTTGCGCGCATAGTCCTCGTCCATGTGCAACGGGTTGTGGTCGCCGGAGACGCGGGCGAAGTCGATCACGTCCTGCTCGGACACCGTATTCTCGATCGACACAGTCATGCCCACCGCAAGGTCGGCGAAAGTCTTGCCCGTCTTCATGCCCAGCAATCCTCAAGTCCCCGGCCGCGCAGGCGGTCGTCCAAAGGCGGGTCCATAGAGCAATCCGCCCGCGCGTGGGAACCGTTTTCAACGCATACGCTTTGCCGGACGAGTCCCACCTGCTCCGAATTCCGTACATTCACGCCATTTTCGCGCGACCGGGGCCATAATCGCCACTAGCACTTGGTCTCGAACGCCTCACCGTTGCCTGCAACGACTACATGCGCGTTCCGGTGGCCGATGGCGACCCCACCATGCTCCGCATCACGCGTAACCAACTGAATCGATGAAGCTTTTTTAACACCCAATCGGCCCGGGATGTGCGCAGGGCGATCGCGAGCTCACGGCCGGCAATTTCAGCCCCATAATCTCCAACGCGAAGATGGAGCCGATCAAAAGCCTTAGCTGCTCCAGCACACCCAGGCCGACGAGCGGCTGAAAACCGTCCCTGTGCTCATGATCACCGCCGAATCGGACACCAACAGAATTGTGGTCGCCGGCCAGGCCGGCGTGAGCACCCCCATTGCGAAGCCTTCCAACGCCGACACGTTTCGCAACCGGCTGGCCTGCGTCCTCCGAAGGTTCTGCGGCACAGGGCCAACGAAAAAGGGCCGCAGCATGCCGCGGCCCTTTCCCGAACAGACCAAGGCTACGTTACCAGGTCATGCGCGCCTTCAGATAGTAGAAGCCGCCATTGAAACCGAATGGCGAGCGTTCGCCATACTGTGAACCGACGATGCCCGCCCACGGATTGTCGACCGGATACTCGTCGAACAGGTTCTGCGCGCCGGCGATCAGTTCAACATTCTCCGTCACCTTGTAGCCGACTTCAGCGTCAAGCAGGAACGCGGCTTCGCCATCGATCGGCAGGGTCTCGTCCTCGAGGTGGGCTTCGAAATACTCGCCATAATAGTTCACCCGGCCAAGCAGGCGCCACGGCCCCTGCGTGTGCGTGACGGAGAAGTTGCCCTTCCAGTTCGGCAGGGACTCCTCCAGTTGCCGCACGCGGGTCGACGAGATCGTCTGGCCAGCGTTTTCCACGCTGGTATCGGTATAGTTCAACGCCAGCGTGTAGTCGGTGTCGCCGACCTGGATGAAGTCCACCGGTCCTGACAGCACGACGTCGATCCCGCGAGTCTCGGTATCGAAGTCGTTGTTGAAGAACGAGAACGAGATCAGGTCCTCGAAGCCCGTGAAGTTCGCGCGGTCAAGCACGTTGGCGTTGTCGAGGATGGTGAGAAGCTCGCCCGTGCGGGTCGCCCCGCCGGTAGGCACGTTCCTCTGCGCAGCGAGGAACTGCAGCGCAGCCGGGAAGTTGATCGCAGAAGAGCGAGAAATGCGGTCCTCGACGTCGATCTGGAAGAGATCCACCGTCAGCGTCGACGAGCCAATATCGAACGCGCCGCCGAGGGTGAAGTTTTCCGATTCCTCCGGCCCGAGCGTCGGGCGCGTCAGGCCCAGCCCACCTGCCGAAACCGGCGCGGCGATGTAATCGGCCGCAATCTGACCGGCCGGGCTGCTCAGTGGGAAGGTGCCTTCGTCCTGGAGCTCGCCATTGGAGAACTGCGTCGTCACGTTGATGACGTTTGCCTGCCCCGCAGTCGGTGCATGGAAGCCAGTAGACCAGGTCGAACGCAGACGGAAGCCGTCCATCACACGCCACAAGCCGCCGATCTTGTAGTTCGTCGTGCTGCCGAAGCTGTCATAGTCTTCGTACCGCACCGCGCCCTGCAGCGTCACCGCCTCGGTGACGTCGGTTTCGAGATCGATGTAGTAGGACGTGTTGGACTGGCTGCTCGTGCCCGCAGAAGCCGGGGTGAAGCCGCCAAAGCCGTTCGAGCTGCTGGAGAAACCCTGGCCCAGGGGGTAGGCGCTGGAAGGCGCTGCCAGCGGTCCGAGCGCGTAGGAGGCCGGATCGCCTGCGCGCACTTCAAACTCTTCCTCGCGCCATTCGAAGCCGAACGCGATGTTGAGGTCGGAGGCGAAACCCACCGGCAGCCCGTAGCCGAAGTCGAGATTGAAGATGTTCTCGACCTGGCCGTAGCCGCCGGGGTTAAACGAGGTCGGAGTATTCGGCCCGAGCGAGGCGTTGACTGTGTTCTTGATCAGGAAGTCTGCCTGGTTCTCGCCGTAGCGGTAGCTCACATCGTAGCTTAGGCCCGAAACCCACGGCACTTCACCGCGCAGGCCTAGCGCGATCGACGTATCCTCCAGCTGACCGCCGAAGCGCGGCGTGAAGCCGCCAGGGAAAAGCTCAACAAACGCGAAGCAGTTCGGGTTGGCCGTCACCGCAGCGAGCACCGCCGCGTTTGGCCGCAGGCCGCCGCCCGCGGTCAGCGGGATGCCCGCCGGGCAATCACCCGCAGTGGTGACTGACAGGTCTCCCACCCGGATAGACGGCACGCCGCCCGAGGTAGCTGCCAGGGGCGCGCCGGTTACCGGATCGACGGTTGGACCTGCATAAACACCAGGCCGGTTGGTCGGGTTGCGGAAGTAGAAGCCGCCTTCCACTTCGCGTTGGGCGTAGTTTCCGAACGCATAGAGCTCATGCTTGTCGTCGAGATCATACCCGAAATTGGCGTAGATCTTGATGTCGTCCTTGACCTCGGGCTGCCCCCAGATCTGAGCCGGGTTGGCAACGGCGGTATTGCCCGCCGCGATCAGCGCCGCCGCATCGTCGCGCTGCACCGAGCGGCTGGTGGGATCGGTCTGCTGGTATTCGGCCGACAGGTTCAGAAAGCCATTTGTGCCGATCGGCAGGCCGACATTGCCCGCGATCTGGTATGAGGCGCCATCTCCCTCATAGGTCTGGCCCCATTTCGCTTCGAGGCTCCCGCCGGAGGAGTCGTCCTTCAGGATGAAGTTGATAACGCCCGCGATGGCGTCTGACCCATACTACGAGGAGGCGCCATCGCGCAGCACTTCGACCTGCTTCAGAGCAATCGCCGGAACGGTGGAGATGTCGGGGCCCTGGCTGCCGTCAGAAATGCCGCCGCCAAGGAAAGCGATCACGGCGGCGCGGTGCATGCGCTTGCCGTTCACCAGCACAAGCGTGTTGTCCGGCGGCAGACCGCGCAAGTTGATCGGGCGTACGAGTGTCGCCGCATCGGAGATCGGTTGTGTGCCGACGTTGAAGGACGGCACCAGGGTGCGTAGGATGTTGACCGCATCGTTGTCGCCCTGGTTCACCAGCTCGTCGCCGGCCACGACGTCCACCGGGGCCGGCGAGTCGATCGCGGAACGCGCATCCACGCGCGTGCCCGTGATGATCACGACGTCCTCATCGCCTCCGCCTTGTTGGGCAAGAGCCAGAGGAATGCCAAAGGCTCCGATCGCGAGCGCCATGGCGGCGCCCCGCATCAACTTAACTCTCATAGACCCCACTCCGTCTGTTAACGACGATCGACCATTCTATCCGGCACCTTTTGCGGCCAGACCGTTCGCGTCGGGATTGAATTTTGGCCGCCCGATCCTTGAGCGGTGAGGCGCAGGCGACACCCTGCACGAATGATGTATCCGTGAAAATCTCAGGAGAACCCTGCGGAAAGATCGCCGGCCGCCCCTTGGTCGGCCGCTACTGCCGCAAACACGATGGCGTCAGCCTGCACGCCTGCGCTGCCCCAGCTTCGCCAAACCAGCTATGCTATTGGCCAAACCCTGGAGGAGGGCGCGATGCGCACACAGGCATTATCGATTCTGACAATTGCGGTTCTTGCCCTCTCAGCGGGTGTCGCACATGCGCAACCCGGCCTGAGCGGGGGTAACGATCTTGACGCCATCGACAAGGCCCATCGCCTCGACCAGGAAAAGCAGCGGGAACGGGACAGCACGCGGAAAAACGGCCTCGATGCGCTGCAGGCGCAGGACTTTGCGCTCGCGGAGAAGGAGTTCGCCAGGCTCCTGTCCATGGACCCCACGACCAGCGATGCCAACTACCTGATGGGGCTCACGCAAATGGGCCTCAAAAAATGGCCCGAAGCGAAGGCCTATCTCCAAACCGCTGTGGTGAGCGAACCGACACGCCCCGAGCCCAAGGCCCGCCTCGGCGTCGCTCACGTCATGCTCGGCGACATCAACTCTGCCGCTGACCAGCACGACGCCCTCGGCGCCATGGCCCGCGCCTGCAATGGCTGCCCCGACCAGAAGACCATCAACGACAACCTTCTGATGCTGGACAAAATCCTGGTCGCGGCGACCAAGCCGAAGACACCGGGGTAAGCGCCGGCTACCCCCTCCCCCGCAAGAGTCGGCCCTTTTGCCTGTCCCAGTCGCGCTTCTTCTCGACGTCGCGCTTGTCGGGCGCCCTGCGGCCAGTCGCCAGGGCAAGCTTGATCTTCGCCATGCCCGTCTCCCCAAAATAGAGCTCGAGCGGCACCAGCGTGCGCCCTTCCCGGTCCACAGCCCCGGTGAGCCGGTTGAACTCGCGCTTCTTCACCAGCAGCACGCGCTTGCGCCCCGGCTCGTGGTTGAACTGTCCGGCCGGCGGATAGATCGGGATGGTCGAATTCACCATAACGATCTGCCCGTTTTCCTCGCGCGCATAGGCCTCCGCGATGTTCGCGCGCCCCTCGCGCAACGACTTCACTTCCGACCCGGTGAGCACGACGCCGACCTCCAGCGTGTCAACGATCTCGTAATTGCGCCGCGCCTGCCGGTTCTCTGCAACGAGTTTTCGCGCCAGCTCGCGCCGCGTCTTGCCTTTGGGATTCTGTCCACCGGTTCTCGGGCCCTGCGCCATGATCTATCCGCCCTAGCCGCTAACGCGCACGCCCGTGTTCCGAGGAGCACGCGAAGCGTCCGTCTCGAAAAACGAGAGCGTGCTCAACGGCGCCTTCACAACACACCCGCTTCCTGCATCGCCGTCCTGATCTCGTCCTTAACAGCCTGGTTCTGCACCGGCACGAGCGGCAGGCGCAGCTCGTTCTCGCACAGGCCGAGCAGCGAAAGTGCATACTTCGCCGGCGCCGGGCTCGGTTCGAGGAACATCGCGCGATGCAGCCGCGCAAGCGTATCGTTGATCCGTCGCGCCTCGGCATAGTCGCCGCGCAGCGTCGCCTCCTGCATCTTCGCACATTGGGCCGGCGCCACGTTGGCGGTCACCGATATGCACCCTACCCCGCCCTGCGCATTGAACGCCACCGCGCTGGGGTCCTCCCCCGAAATCTGGATGAAGCCTGCCTTGCACAGCGCCGTATGCCGGGCCACGCGTGACAGGTCCGCCGACGCATCCTTGATCCCGATCACATTTGGCAATTGCGACAGCCGCGCAACGAGTTCCACGCCCATGTCGGACCCCGTCCGACCCGGCACATTGTAAAGGAAAATCGGCAGTTGAACCGCTTCCGTCAAAGTTTTGTAATGTGCATAAACGCCATCTTGGGAAGGGCGGTTGTAATACGGGTTCACGATCAGGGCTGCGTGAGCTCCGACTTTCTTGGCGTGCTGCAGGAGGCCAATCGCCTCCGCGGTTGAATTGGAGCCTGTGCCAGCGATGACCGGAACTCGCCCCGCCACCGTTTTCACGCACAGCTCGACGACGGCCATGTCCTCCTCATGCGACAGCGTTGAGGCCTCGCCTGTTGTGCCGCATACCACGACACCATGCGTTCCGGCCGCGATCTGCCGTTCGACCAGCGCCCTGAACGCCTCTTCGTCCACCTTCCCCTTCCGGAACGGGGTTACGAGGGCGGGTATGGACCCCTTGAACAGCATGACGGCGGGATTCCCTGGAAAGGAGCAGCGCGACAGGCGCGACTCGCCGGATAATCATCCCGCACCATGTTTTGGCAAGGCGCGCGTGCCAACCGGACGCCAACGGAGATGGGGGGGTACTGCTATGCGGCGCCTGGTTACGAGCATTGCGGTCTGCGGCCTGTGGGTATCGGCAGCAGCCGCCAATCCGCCCGCCCCGTCGCTCAAGCCCGCGCCGGTGCTGCAGTCCATCTGGATCGGGAGCGGCGACTTCACGCTCCTGTCGCGTGCGCTTGATGCCGCCGACGCCGACGAATGGAGCCTTGTCCGCTCGCTCCTCTCGCGCATCAGCGATCCCGCTGCGCAAGCGCTCATCCGCTGGCGGCTCGCCACCAACGGCAATGCCGGCCTGGGCTTCACCGATCTCATGGCCGCCGCCGAGGAGTTCCGCGGCTGGCCGGACAGCGACAAGATCTTCGAGCAGCTTGAACAGACGATCACGCGCTCTGGCCTCACAGCGGACGAACGCATCGCTTGGCTGTTGGAGCAGGGCCCACGGACCGGCGACGGAGTCCTCGCCCTCGCCGACGCCTATGACAGCCAGGGCAAGCGCGAGGACATGCTGAGAATCGCTCGCGAAGCCTGGCGCACGCGCCCCATGTCGTCCTCCGCCGCAGCGACGATCGATGCGCGCTATGGCGCCAGCTTCAGCGCCGATGATCACTACGCCCGCGCCGACATGTTCCTCTGGCGCGGCGACATCCGCAGTGCGCAGGCGCTGGCCTCGCGCATCGGCAGCGACCGCAAGGCTGTCATCGACGCCCGCGTCGGCCTCATGCGCAACGCGAAGAACATCGACAGGCTCGTGAACGCGGTGCCCGCTGCCTACACCGAGGATGCCGGCCTGCTGTACGAGCGCGCACGCTGGAACGAGCGCCGCGGCAAGACTTCTGAAGAGCTGAATCTCCTCCTCCGCATCCGGGGCGAGAGCGCGCCCGCCGTTGGTCGGGAAGACATCTGGGCTGAAAAGCAGTCCGTCGCCCGCCGCATGATTCGCGAGCGCAACTACGCTAACGCATATCAGCTCGCCGCTGGCCATGGGCTCACCGCGGGCGAGGCCTTCCGCGACGCCGAATGGATGGCCGGCTGGCTCGCCCTCACGAAGCTTGGCGATGCAGCGAAGGCTGAAACCCATTTCCGCGTCTTCGCCGCCGGCGTCGCCACGCCGATCAGCGTCTCCCGCGCCCAATACTGGCTTGGCGAAGCTTTGCGAGAGCAGAACCGTACTGAGGAATCCGCCGCCGCCTACGAAGCCGCGGCGGCTTTTCCCTATGTGTTCTACGGCCAGCTTGCCGCCGAGAAGGCGCGTATCACAAAGCCCGAACTTGGCACCCTCAGCTTCGCCACGCTGACCCCGCCAACGGATGAGGAGCGCGCCGCCTTCGCGCGCCAGCCCGCCGTGCGCGCGGCCATCCTACTCGCCGAAACCGGGCGCATGGCCAGTTTCGAACGCTTCTCCTTCGCGCTTGACGACATGCTGGCGACACCTGCCGAGCACCAGATGCTGTACGACATCGCAGCCGGCTATCTCGAAATGCGCGCGGCCGTGCGCGGGGCCAAGGCGGGGCTCGGCCGCGGCCTTGTCGCGCCCGACGCTGTCTTCCCGATCCTGCAGCTGCCGGGCTCGCCGCGATCCGGCTCTGCCGAACCCGCCATGGTGCTCGCCCTGTCGCGCCAGGAAAGCGAGTTCAACCACCGGGCCATCTCCAGTGCCGACGCGCGCGGCCTTATGCAGATGATCCCGCGCTATGCCCAGGCCGAGGCCCGCATGGTCGGCCTGCCCTTCCGCTCCAGCTGGCTGACCGACGATCCGCAATACAACCTGCGGCTCGGCCGCGGCTTCCTCGATGATCTCGTCGACGAGTTCGGCGGCAGCTACATCCTCGCGGCCGCCGCGTACAATGCGGGCCCCAGCCGCGCACGCCAGTGGATTAACGATTTCGGCGATCCGCGTGTCAGCACCGATCCCGTCGAATGGATCGAGAGCATCCCCTTTGCCGAGACCCGCAACTACGTGCAGCGCGTCCTCGAAAACACCCTCGTCTATCGCCACCGCATAACCGGCAAACCGGTAGAGATCCGCCTGAGCGAAGACCTGAAACGAGGCCGCCCGCGCTGACAACGCGAACGATGGAGCACTGCGCGGGGCTTTTCGGGGCGCCCCTCGACCAAGGGATGCTAGTTCCGAATCCTCACGCCCACGGTCGCGTTCAGCGGCTCGCCGGGAAAGTAGCGGTCCTGGCCCTGGGCGAAGTCGGCTCGGTCGGCGTAGCGTTCATCGGTGAGGTTACGCACGATGAGGAAGGCTTCGAGCGCGTCGGAGAAACGCCACGCTGCTCGAGCGTGCGCGACCAGATGACCGCCATAGGTGGCGGTATTGGCAGCATTGGTGAAATACTCGCCGACATACTCGGCGCTGAGGCCGAGCGAAAGGTTGGCGCTTTCCCAGCCAAGTCCCGCGTCAGCCAACCATTCAGGGGCGGTGTCGATCTGGTTGCCGTCGACAATGTCTTCGGCGGCGATCACCACGTTGCGGTTGAAGTCATAGACCTGGTCCGACCAGGCTGCGTTCGCATTCCACTCCAGGCGGCCGCCCGCCACGTCCCCGAGCCCGCCCGACAATGACGCTTCCATGCCTGTGTGGCGCGTCTTGCCGTCTGGGACGTTGAGGCCATCCGAGTCGCGGAAGAAAAAGTTGTCCTTCTGCATGTGATAGGCGGCGATGTCATAGTCGACCCCCGCGAAGGCGCCGCGAATGCCCGCTTCGTAGCTATCGAGCGTTTCGACCTCGAGCCTTTGAATGGACTGCAGATTCTGGAGCCGATATTGGTCTGACGTCTGCGGCGCGCGCTCGCCCCGGGCGTAGTTTGCGTAGAGCACCGCGCCGTTGAGGCCGCTGTAGACGACGCCGACCTTCGGGGTCAGCAGCTCGAACTCGTCAGAGCGACTTGGCGCAACGCGAAAGCGCCCGCGCGTGCCTGGCGCTACATCGGTTGTGTAATCCCACTGGTGCGCCTCGGCGCGGACGCCGGCGAGCAGGCTCCAGTCGGGCGCAAGGCGCCAGTCGACTTCCGCATAGAGACCCGTCGTCCAAGTTCCCACGTCGTAGTCATAATGGGTACCTTGCGGAAATGTTGGATTGGCTGGGTTGACGCCGCCGAAACTTGGTCGCGTCTGCACCTCGGTCAGAAAACCGCTGGCGACCTGGAAGTCGCCGCCTACGGACCAGCGGAAATTCTCCGGACCGAATTCGTAGCGCGTCATGACTCCGAGCAAGTCGTGGCCGTTTTCTTCTGTCGACTGGTCGGGCAGGAAGTGCTGAATGAATTTCATCCGCTGTACCGTGCCGAACGGCGTGATCACAAGCGTGTCGCGACCGATGTTTGTTTCAAAGCGGACATTGGCCCGTGCGGCCCACGCATCGCGATAGGCTTCGGGGTTGGGGTTAGTGGTGGCGATGTCCTCGTCCTTGTAGACTTCCGGTCCCTGAATGAAGCCAGCGGTTTCCTGATTGAGGTTCACGGCGGCGAAGGTCGCGACCGCATTCCATGTCTCGCCCTGCACCTTCGATCGCCACGTCAGCTTTTGCTGATCGACGCCCGAAGCATCCCGCCAGCCGCCATCGTCCATCACCGACAGGCCGACCCAGCTGGCGATGCCATTGGTGGTGAAGTTGGCAGTTGCATCGGCCCGGTAGCGCTGTAGCGAGTTCCCGCTCAGTGTGAGCGTCTGACCCGTCTGTGCGCCCGGCTCGGGGTCGATGAAGTTCATGAGACCATGGACGGCGTTGGATCCATAGCGCACCGATGCCGGACCCCGCACAACCTCGATCGCCTCTGCTGTTTCGTGTTGCACCTCGAACAGAGCGTTTACGTTGCCGAAGCCGGCTGCCCGGGCGGGCACGCCGTTCGCGAGGATCAGGAACGACCCCTGCCCCGCTCCGGCGGGCAGCACGGGCGAACGTATAGCCACGAGCAATTCCTGTCCGGAATTCATCTGCACGTTGACGCCCGGAACGGTGTTGAGGATTTCCGCCGGATGGTTGGCGGCGATCTCGCCAATCGTCTCGCCGTCAACAATGGAATAGGCGCCAGGATCCGTCGGCAGGCGGTCGCCATAGATCGTAACCACATCGCCGTCTGCCGGCGCAGGGTCGACCTGCGTGACTTGTGGAGTTGCGGCGCCCTGCGCATGCGCCGGTGCGGCGCTCGCGCCCAGAACGACCGCCAGGGCGATCCAGCTTGGGGTGGTGTAATTGACTGGCACGATCCCTCCCGGGGTACTGACTGGGATTTTCGTCTGCTGAGCAGCCCCGGTAGGGCGATCAGACTCAGCCGGCAAATAAACTTGCCGGCAGCAGGCCGACAATTGCGCCCGAAAGACACGTGGCAAATGTGCCTGCGATCAGAGTCTTCCAGGCGAGGCTCAGAAAGACTTCTCGCTTCTCCGGGGCAATGATCGTGAGGCCGCCGATGAGGATGCCGACCGAGCCGAAATTGGCGAAACCGCACACAGCATTGGCGACAATGCGACGCGTGCGGTCACTCATCTCCTCAACCGGGATCGCGGACAGGTCGATGAACGCCACGAACTCCGTGAGCACCGTCTTTACTCCAAGGATCGAGCCCGCCTTGGCGGCTTCCTCCATGGGTACGCCGATCATATACATGAGGGGCGCGAACATCCAGCCAAGTATGCGCTGCAACGACAACGGCTCACCCCAGACGGCCGGAAACGCGCCAAGGATTGCATTAACGATGTAGAGCAGCGCCAGCGCCGCGATCAGCATCGTCGCAATATTGAGGACGATTTTCATGCCGTCGCTAGCGCCGGTTGCGAAGGCGTCCATCGTGGAATGGTATTCGAAATCCGGCTCGCTTGCGCGTTCCTTGATGTTGACGGTCTCAGGTACGACTGTCATCGCAACCGCCACGGCCGCCGGCGCGGCCATCAGCGACGCAACCAGAAGTTGCGGCAGAGGGTTGGCCATCACCGGCGCGAGGAATGTCACATAGATCACCATCACTGAACCTGCGATGGTCGCGAAGCCCGCCGTCATAACGATGAACACCTCGGATCGCGTCATGCGCGGGATGTAAGGTTTGATGAGCACAGGCGCCTCGGTCATGCCCATGAAGACGTTGGCCGAGACAGCAAGACTCGTCGCGCCGCCAAGACCCATCGTGCGCGAGAAAATGAAAGCGAAGCCCTTCGTGATCCAGCGCAGGATGTGCCAGTGCCACAGGATGGCGGAGAGCGCGGCAACCACTATGATCAGCGGAAGGATCTGGAAAAAGAACAGTGGCGGCAGGAATTTCGCCTGACCCGTGGCGGGGTCCACCTGCGTCACCAGCGTGGAGTTGGCGACAGTATTGTCGCCCACCCAACCGAACACAAAGTTTGTTCCCGCGCGCGCGGCAGCCTGCAGCTGGTCGACGACGATGCCTGCGTTTTCAAGACCCATGCGAAGAGGCGGCACGCCATAAAGCGAAAGCGCGAACGCGACCTGAATTGCCGTTGCGCCAAGGATTATGCGCCACGGCAGCTTCTTCTTCGATTCCGACAGCAGCCAGCAAATGCCGTAGATCAGCACGATGCCGAGCAAGGCGCGGGCGTTGTCCCAGCCCCATTCGATGTTCATTCCCCGACTGCCCCTCTGCTTTCGCTTACTTCACAAGTTCATCCGCAAGCGCGGTGGCGCCATAGATGCTGCGCAAGGCGGCGACAATCGCCTGGCTCGATACGGAGACCGTGCGGTTGAGTGCGGGATCGAACCCGAAGGCGCCGCCTGTTGAATGTATGTTGCCATCGAAGGCCAGGCCTACGATGCGACCCTCTTTGTTGAGCACCGGCGAGCCGGAATTCCCGCCGATGATGTCGTTGGTCGACACGAAGTTGTACTGCATGTCAGCCGGCAACTTTCCCTCGCCACCGACCCAACGCCTGCCGAGGTTGAAGGGGTAGGCGCCGGTGGCGCGCGTCCACAGGCCGCCGATCCTGGTAAATGGCTCGATTGTGCCGTGGATCGGATCGTCCCACCCGCGCACAACGCCATAGGACAGGCGGAGCGTGAAGGTTGCGTCGGGGTAGATATCCTGGCCAAGCACATCGAAACGCAGGCCGGCCACTTTTTCTGCGGCGATAGAAACCGGCCCGGTCACTTCGGCCTCGTAAGTCGAGCGGGCCCTGCGCGCGGCGTCATCGACCAGACGGGCCAGCGCGATCGCCGGATCATTTGATCCTGTGGCCAGCGACGGCGCGTCCCACAACCGCTTGCGGAAGGCTGCATCGCCAACCTGCGAGCCAGCCACGACTTCCGCAGCAATCTGCTGCGAGGTTCGCGATCCGAACATCGCCTTTACAGCCGCACTGTCGGCCCCCAGATACTCGCGCGTCTTCTCCAGCCAGTACGCAATGAGCACCTTCTCGAGCGACGGATTCACAGGAGTTTCGGCCAGCAGCGTGCGCTCGACAGATGGCAGGCGCTGGTCGCCAAACTCCGGCAGGCGCTCACCGTTGCCCTTCGCCCGCTCGGCGCCGGCGCGGAGCAGCAGCCGCGCATCGTTGAGCAGCACGGAGCCAGCCCCAAAACGAACTTCGAGCATCTGGAACGGCAGAAAGGTCCTTTGCTGCGCGGCCACGATGGCCTCCAGCGATGCAAATGGATCGCCATACTTCGCCCGAAGGGATGGCTCTGCGCCGAGCGCGTCACGCAGCTGCTTCTCCTCGGCAATCTTCACGGCAAAAAATGACGCCTCGACCAGCGCGCCGCGCTGACCCTTGAAGACCTTCAGCGAATTCTCGAGGCCCTGCAAGGTATCGTTCACCTGCCGTGCCTCCTCTTCGCCCTTTGTCGCCTCGTTGAGCAGTGCACCGCGCAGCTGCGCCAGGTACTCGATCCGCCACGGCAGGAAATGATCGCGCTGGAAGGCAAGCTGGGCGTTGGTCATCAGCCGTTCGGTGGAGCCGGGATGGCCGGACACGAAGACGAGATCACCGGCCTTGGGGCCCGCAGGGTCGATGCGCAGCGGGTCTGTGAACTTCACCGGCTGTCCATTCCGGTAAAGACGCAGCAGCGCCATGTCGAGCGCGTAGCGCGGGAAGTTGAAATTGTCCGGATCGCCGCCAAAAAATGCTGCCTGCATTTCGGGCGCGAAGGCGATGCGGACATCGTCGAACCGGTCATACACATAGAGCTTGTACTGCCCACCGCGGTAGAGATTTACCACCTGGCAGCGCTTTGTCCGATCCTCGCCGCAGTTGTCCTTTTCGATCCTAGCGATCTCTGCTGCACGCGCCGCGCTCACGGCCGACGCATCGATGTTGGCGGTCGCGCGCTTTACCCGGTCGGTGACGTCCACGATTGATTGAAGGATGGACGCCTCGGCGCCAGGGCAGATCTTCTCGTCCCTGCGCGCCGACGCATAGAAGCCATCGTCGAGATAGTCCCGGGCCGGACTGGATAGCGCGCTCGTGCAATCCGTGACGCAGTGGTGATTGGTCATCACAAGCCCGTCCCGGGAGACGATGGCCCCCGAACAGCCGCTTTCCAGGCGCACTGAATTCTTCCGTACGCGGTCGAGCCATTTCTGGTCTGGCGCAAAGCCGTACAGCTGCTTGACGCGCGCGGAGGGGAAGTTGTCGAAGGTCCACATGCCCTCGTCCGCGATGGCGCGGGCGGCCAGGACGCCACCACCGGCCACGAGCGCGGCGGCAGCAAGGGCGTATTGAATTTTCATGCGACAGGCTCTCTGCGGCAATGACCCCATGGGACCGGACCCTAGCAGCGGGCGGGGATGTCTCAAGGTCCCGTGATGCGGCCCAGAGCCGCCGGCTGGCCTCCGCCTACCAGGCAGCCTGCTCGCTGTCCTTGCGCAGGTAGATCGACTGTTTCGGCTTGTCGAGGACACGGTGCATCATCGGCACGAAGGCGTCGAGCGGCATGGAGTCGTAGGCGCCGTCGAAGGCCGGCTGGTCGAACAGGTGGCAGAACTGGGCGCAGTACTCGAAATGCGGATGGCCGCGGAACTGGTCGCGCATGTTCCGATCAAGGCCGAGGTGATGAAAAAAGTAGTAGCCCTGGAAAATGCCGTGATTGGCGACCATCCAGTGATTGGCCTCCGAGACGAACGGGCGCAGGATCGCGGCGGCGATATCCGGATGATTGTAGACACCCAGTGTGTCGCCGATGTCGTGCAGCAGCGCGCAGACGACATACTCCTCGTCCATCCCGGCCCGATGGGCACGGGTGGCGGTCTGGAGCGAATGTTCCAGCCGGTCGACCGGGAAGCCGCCGCAATCACCCTTTAGCAAGTTGAGATGGGTCACGATCCGCTTGGCGTGATCCTTCGAGAACACGGCGTTGGCGGCGACGATCTTCTGCCAATCCTCGGGCGTCGCGTTGGTGAAGGCAGTGAAACTGGCCCGACCCATGGGCTCTTCGTGGCTGGAGTCTTCGAGCTTGGGGGCGATCTTGAGGTCGTCGGCCATGGGTC
>JBEAMJ010000027.1:0-48537 GCA_041166025.1 Pseudomonadota bacterium
AAGGGCCAGCTTCGGCAGGACGACGGCGGGATAGTGATGGAAAGCCGGCGCTTGTTCCTCGTGGCTCAGGGGCAGGGCGACCCAGGTCTGGATTGCTTCGATGCGGTGGCCGGCCTCGCGCGCGGCATGCGGGGTTCGTTCGGAGTGGACGATGCCGCGGCCTGCCGTCATCCAGTTCACGGCGCCGGGGCGAATGGTCTGGTAGGTTCCCAGGCTGTCGCGATGATCGAGTGCGCCGTCGAACAGCCACGTCACAGTGGCGAGGCCGATGTGCGGATGCGAGCGCACGTCCATGCCACGGCCGGGAGGCATGACGGCGGGACCGAGGTGATCGAAGAAGACGAACGGCCCGACGTTGCGTCGCTTGGCGAAGGGTAGCAACCGTCGAACCGAAAATCCGCCGAGATCGCGCGAGCGGGGCTCGATGAGGAGTTCGACAGCAGTCGTCATGAAGGTTCCTGAAGGAATCTGCAGAGGAGTATGGACGAACGCGATCGGGTTGGGAAACTGCAGGAATGATGCAGCTGGCTCCATCGCTCGCGACGACCGTGAACTGCTTCCGACAAAGGTGCGGGCCGCTGCTCTCTGCTTTCGCGCTGGTCTTGATGCTCGCCGGCTGCGCGCCGTTGCAGCAGAAGGCGATGGTGGCTGCAACGCGCCCGGTTCCGAGCTTCAGCGCGACCTGGTTTACATCTTTTGATGGGGCGCGCCTCGGGCTGGATGTCTATGCGGCGCGCGCGCCAAGCCTGGGCGCAGGGCCGTGCGACGACGGGGGCGGTCTCGACACCGAAACGATTCCGGCGGCCTCCGCCTGCGCCGCCGCCGCGGAGGTCTATGCTGCAGAGCCGGACGTCGTGATCATCGCGGTTCACGGCATGAACGACTATGCTGGCGCCTTCAAGGATGCGGGAGATTGGTGGTCGTCCAATGGCGCAACTGTCTATGCCTACGACCAGCGCGGCTTCGGTCGCTCGCCGGGCTGGATGATCTGGCCGAACCATGCCGTGATGCGAAAGGATCTCGAGACGGCGGTGGAGCTGGCGCGTGCGCGCCATCCCGGGGCAAGGGTGGCTGTGGTCGGCGAGAGCATGGGCGCGGCCGTGGCGGTCACGACTTTTGCCGATCCCGAGGCGAGCCAGCCGGACGCGCTGATCCTCTCGGGGCCGGGGTTTCGCGGATGGGGGGCCTTGCCCGTATTGTACAGCGTGAGCCTGTGGGTTGCCGCCCATGTGCGGCCGGACTGGATCGTGGTGCCGCCGGATGGCGTGCGCATTGTCGCGACCGACAACAACCGGAAGCTGCGCGAGATGTGGTTCAACCCGCTGGTGCAGAAATCCAACCGGATCGACAGCGTCTACGGCGTTGTATCGATGATGGAGGAGGCCGACCAGCAGATAGCCAGACTGCCTCGTGACGTGCCCACACTGATGCTCTACGGGGCTAAGGATGAGATGATCCCGGTCGAAGGCGTGAAGCGCGCGACCGCCAAGATGCCGCCGCATGTCCGTACAGCCTACTATGTGAACGGGTACCACATGCTGATGAACGACCTTCAGGCCCAGAAGGTCTGGGCGGACATCCTGGCGTTTGCACGCGATCCCAAGGGGCGGTTGCCCTCTGGCGCGCCTGCCTTGCCCTGGTTGGCCCGTAAGTCCCCAAATCCCTGAAATTGAAGGAAGTCCGGGGGCCCGAAAATTAACCAAAGCGGGGTAGGCTGCAGGCTCGGAAACGTGCATGCGAGGGCCTTCGCGCAATGCTTGCGCAAGTCAAGAAGATCGTGGGAGACGACGTGACCGGGCGCTTTGGCGCCTGGTGGAATGGCCGCGACTATGTTGCGCCGGTGGAAGGCGAGACCCCGGTCGATGCCAGCTCGACAGCAAAGACCGAAAAGCCGAAGTCGGAACCTACGAAGTCCGAGGTTGCAAAGCCCGAGGTTGCAAAGCCCGAGCCGCCGAAGTCCGAGGCGTCGGCGGGGCCAGCCAAGCCGGAAGCGCCGCCTGTCGGATCAGTTGACGTTGGTCCGCCGATTGCTGACCTGCCTCGCGAAACCGCTCAGCTGAATGGTGAAGCGGTACGGATTCGTGCGCTTGAAACACTGTGGGGTGAGGGCCGGCTTGCTCCTGGCTCCTTCGCACTCGACACACGCATCATCGACCTGGCGCTCGAAATAGCGGATCGTCCAGGCATGGCGGGCTTCATCGGCGCCGACGCCGCCCTGATCAATGCCTTCATGGCTGTCTCAGACCGCAAGACCGTCGCAACCGAATGGCGGCCGGCCTGCGTCGCAAGGCTCAATGAACTCGCAGGGAATGCAGTCGTGATGCTGGGCGAGGTCGACCGCCCGCGCGGGTTCGAGGAGGGGTCGTTGCCGGCGATCGTGAGCGTTGAGGCTTTCGCCTACGCCGACCACAAGGCCGGACTTGTTGGCCGTGTCTGCCGTGCACTGGATGCAGGCGGCCGCTGGGTGTTCCTCGATACGACCCGCCGCACCAAAAAGACGCCGCCGCAGGCCTTCGCCTCGGCCTGGGCTGAACCGCAGCTGGCCACCAACGACGAGATCGAGGAGTTGCTTCAGCTTGCCGGGTTCAAGACGGTGCGCCGTGCATCCGTCGCTGACCTGATCCTCGCGGCAGCCAAGCAGGGATATGCAAATCTCGCCCAGATGGTGGAGAGCTCTGCCACAGCCGGCCTTTCGGGGCGCGAGGGCGCGCTGTTCCTGCAGGAGCTTGCGTGGGAAGCGCAGAGCTGGCGGGCGCGTATCCGAGCACTGGAAGGTGGAGCCCTCGAGACCAATCTGTGGGTTGCGGACCGCACCGAACAGAAGGGGCCCCTGCCGTTCATGCTCGATCAGGTCGCCGCACCGGACGATGCGGGCGCTGCTGAAACCCTGTTCGAATAGACCCGGCGCGCCTCGCACACGCAGGTTTCGCCTCAGAATGGGGTGCGTTGGCGGCGCGCCACTTGCCCAGACCCGGCCGTCATGAAAACTCGCGTCTTGCGGCTCCATGGCGGGCCCGGAGGCTGGAGATTTCCCATGACGCTCACAGTATCGCTGCGGCGGCGAACCCTTGCGCGATCGGCCGCGGCAATCGTGCTAGCGCTGATGCTGCCGGCCTGCGCGCCCTCCGAGCGGGCGGCGGCCGGGGATCAACCGGCGAACGACACCGCTCTGGTCGAAACCGCGCGAGAGATCCACCAGCAGAGCCTCGTTCTCGACGCGCACGCCGACATCGTCGTCCCGTCGACGGCGGCGAATTTTCTCAACGCTGACGGATCCTCGAAGGTTGCTCCCGACAAGCTCAAGTCCGGAGGCGTTGGCGCTGTTGTCATGGCGATCGCAGTCGGACCGGGTCCGCGCACGCGTGAAGACGATGCAAAGGCGCGCGCCGAGGCGGACGAAAAACTTGCGGCGGTTCGTGCGCTTGCGGCTTCAAATCCCGACACCGTTGCGCTTGCGACATCCGCAGACGAGGTTCTTGCAATCCGCGACAGCGGGAAGGCAGCGCTGATCCTCGGTTTCCAGAACGCCCGGGCGCTTCAGGGCGACGTCACTGCGCTCGACACCTTCTATAAGGCTGGCGTGCGGGTCTTCGCGCTGAACCATCTTGCGCACAATGATTTTTCCGACTCCTCGCGGCCATTCCACGATCCCGTGACGAAGCAGTACGAGCCGGACGCGCATGGCGGCCTCTCGGAGCTGGGTCTTGCGGCCATCGACCGGATCAACGCGCTGGGCGGTATCGTGGATGTCTCGCAGGCCTCGAAAGCGGCCACGCTGGCGACGATCGCCCGCTCGAAGACCCCGGTGATCGCGAGCCATTCGAACGTCCGCGCGATTTCGGATGCGACCCGCAATCTTTCCGACGAGGAGATCGATCGCATCGGGGCGACGGGCGGCGTCATCCATGTCGCGCCGTTCACGGCCTATCTGGTCAATTTCTCGACGCCCGAGAAACTCGATGCGATCGCAAAGGCGCGACGGGCGGCAGGACTTCCCGAAACCTACTCCTACCCGTACGAACTCTACTGGGAGCTCCCCGATCCTGCCGCGCGCGAAGCTTTCACCAGCTCGATCCGTGAGGCGCTCGGGCCCGCGACAGTCGACACGATGATCGATCACATCGACTACATCGTGAAGCGCGTCGGTATCGATCATGTCGGCATCGGCACCGACTTCAACCATGGCAGCGGGATCGAGGGCTACCAGGACGCAAGCGAGTCGTTCGCCGTCACGCTGGGACTCGTCCGCCGTGGATACTCGGCCGAAGACATCGGGAAAATCTGGGGCGGGAACTTCCTCAGAGTGATGCGCGCTGCGGAGGCTGCCAGAACGCAGTCTCCGTGAGTTCAGCCAGCTGGTCGCGGCGCCTGGCGAGTGATCGCCGGAACAATCCTTGCCGGTAAACTTCAGATCTCCCTGCGATACGCAAAACCTTGCTCCTTCTGACGGTTCACCGCCGGTTGGCTTGGCGCTATACGCCGCCGCAATCGCACCGTTCGCGCGTCCGGAGCCGCATATGTTCGACAAATCCGCCTTCGCCGGGCACGAGAGCGTGCACCACTTCTTCGATGGAAAGACCGGGCTTCGGGCAATCATCGCGCTCCATTCGACGGTGCGTGGGCCTGCGGCCGGAGGCTGCCGCATGTGGAACTACGCAACCGCGGACGAGGCCTTCATCGATGCGCTGCGCCTGTCGGAGGGCATGAGCTACAAGAATGCCATGTCGGACCTGCCGCTGGGGGGCGGCAAGGCTGTGATCTGGGGTAATTCCAAAACCGACAAGACGCCGGACCTGTTCCGCGCCCTCGGCCGGGCGATCGCGACGCTGGATGGAAAGTACTGGTCGGCCGAGGACGTGGGCGTCTCCGTGCACGACATGGCGTTTGCGGCCGAAGAGACCAAGTATGTCTCTGGCCTGTCGACGGGGAAGGCTGCCAGCGGCGACCCGTCGCCGGTGACAGCGAAGGGCGTGTTTCTCGGCCTCAAGGCGGCGGCACAGCGAGCGTTCGGCACTGACGATCTGAACGGCCGGTCCATTGCGGTACAGGGCGTGGGTCATGTTGGGGGCTATCTCTGCGAGCACCTTGCGAGGGCGGGAGCGAAGTTGACGATCACCGACGTGAACGCTGACACGCTGGCGGAGGTGGCGCGCGCGACTGGTGCGAAAGTGGTCGCCCCGAACGAAATCTATGGTGTGGCGGCCGACATCTTCTCGCCGAACGCACTGGGCGCCATCGTCAATCCGGAGACGCTGCCGCGGCTGAAGGCGAAGGTCATCGCCGGCGGGGCGAACAACCAGCTCGCGACGCCCGAGATGGGCGACCGGTTGCGCGAGAAGGGCATCGTCTATGCGCCCGACTATGTGATCAATGGCGGGGGTATCATCAACGTCGCGGCAGAGATTTCGGGCGCGTATGACCCGGCCTGGGTGGAGGCCAAGCTCCATCGGCTGATCCAGACCCTGGCTGATGTGCTGGATCAGGCCCAGCGCGAAGGCCGCGCGACCAATCGTGTCGCCGACGAGATCGCTCGTAGCCGGATATCGCGCTGAGCGCGGAACTGGCCCGCCAACATTAAATCGGCCTGGCCGGCGTTGCCTTTGGCGGCTGGGCGGCTAGTTTCTGTTGCAGCGCAGCGTAACGAGAGTCGCCGGACAAATGGCGCGGTTATTGCTGTTTGTGGTGTTGGTTTACCCATATTGGGTAAATCGAGGCTTTGGGGGCCTGCTTATGTCCGAAGTAGTGCTTCTCATGGGGCCGGAGGAAAGCCGCGACCCGTCACGCCTGATGGAAGCGCTCGATGCGTTTGCGAAATGGGCGTCCGAGACGGGCCTGTGGGGTGAGGCCGCCGATGCGCCGGACATCATGGTGAAGAGCGAATTCGCCGGCGGCCAGATGCGCCGGAAGCTGGTTTTCCAGGACCGCGACCACGCCGCCCGCTTTCTGGTCTTCTGGCGGTCCGAGCGCCACCGGGCGCGGCCATCCGACCCCGCTTTCGCTCAAGCGTGAAACTGGCGCTGGCTGTCCGTTGTGACGTCAGTATAGAAGCGCCATGTCGGCAGTCGCTTCTTCCCGAAAATCTTCCCTCAGTGTCGCTGTCGTCGGCGCAGGCGTCATCGGCCTAAGCGTTGCTCTGGAGCTGCGCGGCCGGGGTGCCGACGTTGTCGTCTATGATCGCGGGGTCGAACTCGGAGCCGGGGTGACGATCCGCGCCGCAGGCATGCTGGGGGCTGCGTTCGAATGGGCTGCTGAGGAAGACCAGCGCGCGCTGGCAGCCCTCGCGCAGCATGCCGGAAAGCTGTGGGCGGATTTCGCCGGTCGGCTCGAACGGCTCGGTGGCGGCCCCGTTGAGTATTCCAGCGAAGGCGCGCTGGTCATAGCGCGCACGCCCGCAGAGCTGGACTGGCTGATGACGTTGACCGCCGCCTGCCAGAAGCGGGGCATGCCTGCATTGATATTGCCGCAGAAGGATCTTGCGGTTCGCGAGCCGGCGCTGGCGGGCGATCGGGTCTCGGCACTACTGCTTCCGGATGACCAGCAGGTTGATCCGGTGCTGCTGCTGCAGCGGCTTGGCTCAGCGCTTGCGCGCATGGGCGTAGGATTGCGGTTCGGCCGGCACATTGAGCGCATTACAGTGGGGCAGCACTTCCTGATGCCGGATGGCGAACGCTTCGATCGCGTTGTGCTGGCCAATGGCGCGCAGGCGGCGCCGCACTTTGTTGGGCCGCGGGGCGCGGGGCTCTCGCCGGACCTGCCCTCGCCCGTGCCTGTGAAAGGCCAGATGCTGGCGCTGGCGCCTTTGTCGGGTGACCTGCGTCACGTGATTCATGCGCGCGACGTCTACATTGCGCCGAAAGCCCGCTGGGTCCTGGTGGGGGCAACCAGCGAGCGCGGGCGGGCGGACGCCGATGTCGACCGCACCGCCATCGACCAGCTCCGGGTGCGCGCGGCGGACCTCGTTCCCGCGCTTGCCGATGCGCCTGAACTCACAGCTTGGGCCGGCGTGCGGCCTGGCAGTCCGGACGACCAGCCCTTGATCGGCGAGACCGCCATACCTGGCCTGTTTGCAGCGCTGGGCCACTATCGCAATGGCGTCTTGTTCGCGCCGGCCACCGCTGAAATCATCGCCGATCAGGTGATTGACGGGAAAGTGAGCCCGCTGGCGGCGGCGTTTGACCCGCGGCGGTTTGACAAGGCGGACGCGACGCCGCACTCGCCCTCCGGCACGGGCTTCGATAACTAAGGTCCGGCAGGTTTCCGGGAGAGCCACATGCACAACATCGCCCCCATGACGGAAGATCAGGAAGCGATCCGCGAAGCCGTCGCCGCCGTGTGCGCACAGTTCACGCCGGAGTACTGGCGCAAGTGCGATGAGACAGGCGCCTGGCCGGAAGAGTTTACGAAAGCCATGGCCGAAGGCGGGTGGCTGGGCATCGCAATGCCTGAGGAAGTGGGCGGCTCGGGCCTCGGCCTGATGGAAGCCTCGATAATGATGCAGGCGGTGGCGCGCTCCGGCGCCGGCTTCACCGGTTGCTCCTCGATCCACCTCAACATCTTCGGCGCCAAGCCGATCGAGAAGTTCGGCACGTCGGAGCAGAAGCAGGAATTCCTGCCGAAGATCATCTCGGGCCAGCAGAAGATGTGCTTCGGCGTCACCGAGCCTAACTCCGGCCTCGACACCTCCAGCCTGCAGACACGGGCCGAGCGCACGAACTCCGGCTATGTCATCAATGGGCGGAAAATCTGGACGACAGGGGCCCAGCGCGCCGACAAGATCATTCTCATCGCGCGCACCACGCCGCAGGACAAGGTCGCAAAGCCCTATATGGGCCTGTCGCTGTTCTACATGGACATGAAGGGCGTCGAGGCAAAGCCGATCCCGAAAATGGGGCGCAAGGCTGTCGAGTGCAACATGCTGTACTTCGACAATGTCGAGATCCCGAAGGAGTCGCTGATCGGGGAGGAGGGCCAAGGCTTCAAATACCTGCTGCAGGGCCTTAATCCTGAACGCGTGCTGTTTGCTGTTGAGGCGATCGGCCTTGGCTTTGCAGCGCTGGAGCGCGCCACCACCTACGCCAAGGAGCGCGTCGTGTTCGGCCGACCGATCGGCCAGAACCAGGGCGTTGCGCATCCGCTGGCCAAATGCTGGGCGGAACTCTCGGCGGCCGAGCTGCTGGCCTACAAGGCGGCGCGTCTTTACGATCAGGGGCTTGAATGCGGAGCGGAAGCCAACGCCGCGAAGTATCTTGGCGCCGAAGCCGGCTTCAACGCCTGCGAAGCGTCTGTGCTGGCCCATGGCGGGATGGGCTATGCGAAGGAATACGACGTCGAGCGCTACATGCGCGAGGCGATGATCGCTCGGATCGCGCCGGTGAGCCGCGAGATGATCCTGAACTTCATCAGCGAGCGCGTGCTGGGGCTGCCGAAAAGCTACTAGGCCCAATTGCCCGCTGTCATTGCGGCCGCACGTGAAACGTGTGGGCCGGAAGCCTGGCGCGGCGACAACGGTGGCCGCGGTCGGTTGGTTCCGGGTTTTCGCGACTGCGTCGTTTGAGCGGGAGTTACAGAGCGGGTGGAACCGCTTTCACCCGACACCAACACGTCCTAGCCTACGGGGCTTCTGAGCTGGAGAACCAGATGGGTCGCGTATCGGGCAAAGTCGCCCTCGTCACAGGGGCAGCCAGCGGCATCGGCCGCGCATCCGCAGAGGCGCTGGCGCGCGAAGGCGCCGCCATCATCCTCACCGACGTGCAGGACGGCGAGGAAGCTGCCGCAGCGATCCGCAGCGTCGGCGGCAAGGCGCGCTTTGTGAGGCATGACGTCGCCAGCGAAAGCGACTGGCGCGATGTGATCACGAGTATCGAGACAACGGAACGGCGCCTCGACATTCTCGTCAACAATGCCGGCATCGCTGTCGCCGGAATGATCCACGAGCTGTCGCTTGAAGACTGGCGGCGGCAGATGGCGGTGAATGTCGACGGTGTGTTCCTGGGCGTAAAGACGGCGCTACCCCTGATGCGAAAGGGCAAAGCCGGTTCGATCGTCAATATCTCGTCCATCGCCGGCCTGCGCGGCGCGGCGAACCTTTCCGCCTACTGCACGTCGAAAGGCGCTGTGCGGCTGTTCACCAAGTCGGTCGCCATCGAATGTGCGGCGATGCAGGACGGCATCCGCTGCAACTCGGTTCATCCCGGCCTGATCGAAACGCCCATCTGGCGACAAGTCGTGCCGGGTTCGAACGAGCCGATGGATCTCGACGCGGCGGCAGCCCTGCGCGTGCCAATGCGACGCAAGGGCTGGCCTGAGGATATCGCCAAAGTCGTGCTGTTCCTTGCGAGCGAGGACAGCGGCTACATGACGGGCGAGGAGGTTGTGGTGGACGGCGGGATGACAGTGGGGTCCGTTTAGGCGCACACCCCCTACTGGCTGTTTCGCCATTTCTCCATCGCCGCGGAGATGGCGAAGGTCTCACGGTACTTTGGCGAGTCCGAGGGTCGCGGCGCCTTCTGCGAGGTCAGCGCCATGATCTCAGCCAGCTTGTTGTGCGCAGCGCCTGCCTGGCCCGCGCCGATGTAGGCGTGGAGTTCCACCAGGGCGCTGGAGAGCAGGTCGTGAGCGCGGATCACGAAGTAGGGCTCGTCCTCGGCCAGGTTGGGATAGGGGTCGTATTTCGACGGGTTAGCCTTAGAGCCCACTGGAGCAGATGATGGGGGGGCGGTCATGCATGCCTCGCGTATGATTCGGAGGCCAGCCTGCCCGGATTCGGGTTAACCGGCCTCCCCACCGCAAAAGCACTACAGGCCCGAGTGCGCAATGGGTATGCTACATCCCGTGATCATGGAGGCGGACATGGGCAGGCAGGCGGCGCCGGCAACCAAGTCGGCTGCAAAAAAATCGGCGGCGAAGAAGGCCACCGCCAACAAGACGACGGCGACGAAGGCGTCCGTCGCCGGCTATCTGGCTGGCCTCGAGAGCGCTGGGCGCCGGACCGAAGGCGAGGCGCTGGCGAAGATTTTCGAGAAGGCGACTGGCTGGACGGCGCAGATGTGGGGGCCCAGCATCATTGGCTTTGGTCGCTACAGTTATACCTACGACTCAGGCCGGCAGGGCGACATGTGCGTAGTCGGCTTTTCGCCGCGCAAGGCGGCGCTCTCGCTCTACCTTCACGTCTCAACACCAGAGACCGAGGCGCTCTTCGCAAAGCTCGGCAAGGCGCGGCGGGATGTTGGCTGCATCTATGTCAACAAGCTGGCCGACATCGATCTCGCCGTACTGGAGAAGTTCGTGAAAGCCAGCAAGGCGGCTGCGCTCAAGGCCTACAAGGACAAGGGCTGGCCCGTGGCCCCTGCCTGATCTCAGGGCTTCGCACTTCAATCAGACTGACAGACCTGCAGGCGCAACATCGCGCAAGGACGCCTGCTGCTCCGGCGTGGCGGACATGATCTTCCGTGTCATCAGATTGAGCACGACGGCGACGGCTTCGGTTGTGCACCATGCCTCGCCGGACTCCGGATCGATGAGCCAGTGCAGGAATGAGTGCGTCTTTTCCTTCTGAAAGCCGCGGCCCGAGCGGATCACAAACCTGTCGCCCGCGCGCGGCCAGCGGCGATAGACGAGCCGGTATTCGAGCACGGCGCCGCCGAGCTTCACGCTTTCGCCGCGCGCCTCGGCCTCGCGGCCCACCTGCTCGCGCCAGGGCCTCAGCAAGTGGCCGACAGAATCCGAAACGCGGCCAAGGAAGAATTCGGGCATCATCCGTCCGGTGAGGTCGATATGCTGCGGCAACACAACGCCTCGGCCGATCTCCGGGGCGCCGATCGCTTCGGCGTCAGCCAGGCTCGCCTTCGCGCGTGGGGCTAGCGACAGATTGATCGAGCGCGGCGCGCAGGCAGCCGGGGGGTCGTCCTTCAGGATTTCCAGCCGTCTGCGCGTTTCCGGCGTCCAGACGAAAGCTGCGCCGGTATGGATGTCGACATGATCGACCCAGGTGCGAAACGCTGCGCAGGGCTCCCCGGTCCCGTGGGTGATCTGCTGGTAGACCAGCACGGAGGAGTCTGTGACCTCCATCACGCACCCCGTCATCGTGAAAGGGGCGCCGGCATGCGCTTCCTTGATGAAGCGGATGTGCTGGTCGCGCGGCCGCAGCGTCGATTGGGCGTTGGGGCGAAAGGCGTGGCCCAGCCCCGTGACGTGGGCCAGCTCTGCAAGGCCCTCCATCATCTTGGCGACGTAGAAGCGCACATTCATGTGCCCCATCTCGTCGCATTCCCACGTATTGATGCTGCCGCGATAGAGCTCGATCACCTGGTCACGACCTTCCACTCAGCCTTTACCGTCGCGAATGCCGGTCCGCCCCTGGGGTCCGTGCCCGGGTATTCGCCTTCCAGTACGAGGCGAGCCTTCGTTGCGGTCTTGATCATGGCTGCGGTCGGTTCAGGCAAATCCACCTTCGCGCGCCGATCCCACAGCGTGCCGGTCTGACCGGCCTGGCGGCCCGTTGCGACATAGACGAAGCGACGCGTCTTGCCCTCGGTGCGCACGAAGTCTCCGAGGAAGCGCCAGCCAGACTTGCCTTGTTCAAGTCGCGCAGAAAGCTCGAACACGATGGTCTTGCCAGTCGACATCCGCACATCGACCAGAGCCCCGTCCTTGCCCTGCAGACTGTGCGCGACATCCTTCGGAGGCGCGATCACGCTGAGGCGCAGGGTGCCGTTTTCCGCGCCCATGCCAGCCATGTCAGCCCGAGCAGCTTTCGCAGAGGCCACGGATTTCGATGACGGCGCTGCGCATCTGGAAGTTCACGCTCTCAACCTCCTGGGTCAGCTTCTTCACGCTGTCATGCGCGTGGAGCTCCCCCGCCTCGCCACACTTTTCGCAGATGAGAAACACGGCCGCATGCCCATGCTTCCAGTGCCCGCAGGCGACATAGGCGTTAAGACTCTCGATCTTGTGGGCAAGGCCCATCTCGAGGAGGAAATCCAGCGAGCGGTAGACGGTCGGCGGTTTGGCCGCTCCCTCTTCGCCCAGATGCGCGAGCAGGTCGTAAGCCTTTGAAGGTCCACCGGATTGCAGCAGGAGCGTCAGCACCTTCCTGCGCAGCGGCGTTAGCTTTCCGCCGCGCTGTTCGCACAGCGTCTCGGCCTCTTTCAGGCTGTCCGCGAGACTGTCGGGCGCGCAGGCGAGGTGGGCATGAGCCATGACCGCAATGTCGGCTGACCCGGCCTGAATCACAAGGGCTGCAGGCGAGAGACGCAGGCATGGAAAACCGGCGGTTAACCAGCTTTATGCCCTAGTCCGTCGGTTGGCTCGCACGCCGCAAGGCCGGGGATTCGCCATGACAGACAGTTCGGACGCGGCCGCCCGCCCGGCGCCGTCCCGACTTGCAGGCGTTGTGGGCATTGCCCGCTTCCTGGTCGCGGACCGCATCGGCCTGGCGTTGCTCGCCTGGCTCCTGATCGCCTTTGTCGTGCGGCCGGTCATCTTGTCTGCTCACTACGATGGGGGCGGGTTCGCAAATGACTGGCTACGTGCCTCATTCGCGCCCCGGCAGCTGGCCCAGATCGCCGGCGCCACACAATGGGCCTCGCTGGCGGGGCTGATACTGGTCATGGCGCTCGCGCATGTGCGCTTCGCCGGCCTGGACGCGATGCAGTCGGCCCGAGGCCGTTTCGCAGTTGGCTCGGCCTACGGCGTGGCGCTGACGCTGGGCTATGTCGCGTTCATCTGGACGCCAGTCACTGCCGTGTCGCTGATGCTTCACGACGCCTTTATCTTCTTTGACGCCATCCACCGCGTCGATCATGGGCAGATACCCTCGAGCGACTTCCCGACGCCGCTCGGGGCTGCAATGATCTATCTGCCTTGGCTCGGATCGAAGCTATCGGGGGGCTATGCCGGCGCGATCGAGATTTCCTCGGCGCTGGTTGCGGTGTTCCTCTGTCTCGCCTGCGCGCAGGCCGGTGCGCGTCGCTTCCCTCCGGCTGTGACCGCCATACTCGTGGCGGCCATCTTCCTGATGGTCGTGCCGGCCATGCTCGAAGGTTATCTCGTGCCCGACAGCATGACGATCGAGGCCGGCGAGCCGACCGGCATCGGCGACGAATACGCGCTGGCGATGTTCTACAATCGCTGGGGCTGGGGGGCGATCATCGCAATGTTCGCATTCCTGACGCCGCGTCCCGATGACAGGCCGACCCCAATCGCGGAAATTGTGACGCTTGGCCTTCTGCTCGTGTTTCTGTTCTGGCTGAAGCTTTCGTACTTCGCAGTGGGAGCAGGCGTGGCGCTGCTCTATGCCTTCCTTGGTCCGCAGCCCTGGCGCACGCTGGCGATCGGCGGCGGCGTCTGCGTTGGCGGGATCGCGCTGATCGCCTTGGTGACGGGCAATCTCTTCGCCTACGTTTCCGACATGTTGCTGACCAGCAAGGTCAGCGGGGCGCGGTTTCTGGGCATATTCGGGTTGGTGAAGGACAACCTGCTCGATCTCCTGACTGCGTGCTCGGCAATGATCGTGATCGGGCTAACGCGCCGGCTGACCTGGCAGGATTTTGCTATTGTCGGGCTGGTCGTTTTCGGCAGCCTGTTCATCATCAACCAGAATGCCCAGGCCTCAGGCGTCCCGACTCTGCTGGTGGTGGGGGCCTATGCGATCTGGCGTGTGAGCGGGGATGACAACCGTGTGCTACGCCTCGTCGCGGTGGTTGCTCTCGCGCTTCCCGCGCTCGCCCTTATCCTTGAGCGGAGCTTGGGATTGCTTGGCCAGACGATGGTCGCACGTCGCGAGGAAGCACGCCCGCCGCCGGCCTGGGCGGGCATTGCGGCCATGAAGGGCGTATTTGCCCAGGAACGCGAGAGTATGTTCGACACAGCAAGCTCTGCGAAGCAGGGCGATCAGCTCTCTTCTCACCGAGCCATGGCGATGTACGGGCGGCGTCAGATCCTGCGGTCGGGCGAATACATGCAGACCCTCATGGCCGGGATGGAAGATCTGCGGCCTGTGCTGGAGCCCAATGAGTCGGTCGTGGTGATGGATTTCGCCAGCCCGCTTGCCTTCCTGATGCAGGTGCGGCCGGCCAAAGGCTACTGGATCACCTTCGACGACGGCCGGACCATTTCCGAGGAGGTGGCGCCTGAGGGCGATGTGCTCTTCCAGGACGCTGACCATGTGATGATGCCGCGCATGTTCATGGAGCCCGACACGGCCATTACATTGCGGAACCTCTATTCGGACTATCTCGACGGTGCTTACGCACAGCGCGTGGAGACGACCTATTGGGTCCGCTGGTCGCATCGAAAAGCGGATACTCTGAGTGCGTTGGGCCGCGACGCGGCCCTTTAGGGGGCAACCGACTCAGTCCGTCGCGTTTCGCTGAAAACCGCCTGATTTACGGCGTTCAGAATGCTGGAAGCGTTCCAGAATCGCGATTTTTCGGGGTTATTGCTGTGAAAAGGCGCAAAAACCCTTGTAAATCGCACTTATTCCGCTTGGGAGACCTTCATTTCCGTGTATTCAGGTGCAGGTTTTTCAAACGGGAGTCGAAAAGACATGGCCACTGCAGCTAAAGCCAAGACCACGACGGTGAGCTTGAAGCAGCTTGCCGCGGAGCTTGCGGAGAAGGACGGAGAGCTGACCAAGAAGCAGGTCGAGGCCCTGCTCAACGAGATGGTCACCTCGGTGACCAAGCACCTCAAGAAGGGCGCTCGCATCCGCATCCCGGCGCTCGGCGTGCTGGTTGTTCGCAAGCGCGCCGCCCGCATGGGCCGCAACCCGGCGACGGGCGAGCCGGTGCAGATCAAGGCTTCGAAGAAGGTCGCGTTCCGCGCCGCCAAGGAACTCAAAGAGTCGATCTAGGCTCTCAGTTTCACTGACCAGGAAATTCGGACGCCCGGCCCCCTCGGCCGGGCGTCTTGATTCCGGCCGAGGCGGTGTCCAGCCGTGTGTCCACAAAGGAAAAGGCCGCTTCTTTCGAAGCGGCCTTTTGCGTTCGAGGTCTGCAGGTGCGATCAGCTTTGTCCGCTGGGCTGCTCGGCCATCGGGTCCTGCGCATGTTTAACGGCGCCTTCGAAGATGGCGTTGGGCTCAATCGCCAGTGATGCATGGAAGATGTCGCCGCGTACCTTGGCGCCGGTGCAGAGCTGCACTTTGCGCGCGCGGATCCGTCCCTCGACGGTGCCGCGAACGACAACGGACTCCGCGATGACTTCGCCCTTGATTGCGCCGGTTTCGCCAACGGTCAGCGCCGAAGCGCGGACATCGCCGTCAATCTGGCCGTTGATGTCAAGCTCGCCTTGGGACACCAGCTTGCCGACCATCTTGACGTCGGCGGAGATGATCGAGGGGCCGGAACGCGCCACTGGACCGCGCCGTGGCGCGATGTCGGGGAGCGGCGCCTTCGGCGCCATCTGCGGGGGAGCCGGCGGCTCCGGTGTCTTGCCCTTAGTGAACATGCTTGCCAGCCCTCAGGAATTTCAGCGGATCGTATGACTTGCCGCGGAAGTATATCTCGTAATGCAGGTGAGGTCCCGTGCTTCTTCCAGTCGAACCCATCGTGCCGATCTTCTGGCCCAGGGTGACGTCCTGGCCCACCTTCACGGAAATCGAATTCATGTGGCCATAGCGCGTCTTGAATCCGCCGCCATGGTCGATCTCGACGGTCCGTCCATAGGCCCCTTTAACGCCTGCGTGGATCACCTTGCCCGGCGCCGGTGCGATGATCGGCGCGCCAGTGAATGCTGCAAGGTCTGTGCCTTCGTGAAACGTCGCCTTGCGGGTGAACGGGTCCGATCGGTAACCAAAGCCCGAGGTCTCGCGGTAGGCGCCCTGCACGGGCAGTCCCAGCGGCAGTGAGCGCATGGCCCGTTCATATTCCTGGGCCTCGCGCACGCGCGCTTCGACTTCAAAAATGCGGCGGGCAAACGGGTCGTCGGGAATGGCAGTTGCCGCGCCCGCAGACGCCGTGAAGTTTATGGGGATCAGCGGTCCGCCCATTCCTGTCTGTTCGAGCACGCGCGAGGCCGGAACGCCTGTGAGACGGATCACGCCGCGCGCGCTTTCGGCGCGCTGCACGGCTTCCTCCTCAAACATGTCGAGGAAGTCGGCTTGTTCCTGAATCAATTTGTCGGTGCGGGCGCGAAAGGAAGAATTGCCTCCGGGATTGGCCTCCGTCTGGTCAGGTCGGGCCTGGCGCGGGTCGCCTTCCTCGATGGTGGAGTCGATCAGCAATTCCGGCTTGCTCAGAGCGATCGCCGAGACCGAGTCCTGCCCCTGCAGGCTCGCCATCAGGCGCTTGAGCGTTGAATGACGGTTCTCCGCCTCCTCGATCGCCTGGTTGAAATCCGAGGTCCGGGTCTCGAGCAGGGTGAGCGCCGTCTGCTCGGCCGCCTTCGCCTGCCGAAGTTCGCGCTCCAGCCGGGCGGTCTTGCGGTCGGATCCGCCGCCCTGGATGTCGATCCCGGGGCCCTTCAGCAGGACAGCAACGGTTGCGAACATGCACCAGCCAACGACCAGCGTCGCCGCGCCTGCCATCATCGCCTGGCGCCATGGGGAGATCGAGACGTAGCGAACGGAGCCGCCGCTGCGGTGATAGATTTGCCGTTCAGGAAAAGCCTTCTCGAAGAAGGCTCTCGTCTTGGCCTTCAGGTGCTTGACCGCCATTTACTGTGCCCGATCAACTGCTCTACGCGCCAAGCCCCGCTCCGCCCGCTTGTAGTGCCCGGCAAGGGGCATGGATAACCCAGAATTCCGCTCGCGCGAACCCCTGTAACGCGCTTTTTCACCACACTCGACTGCGGCGATTAAGCCCTGATTAATCGAGTTTCTCGCCCAGATTCGCCCTCAGGTCGATGCGGCCAGTTCAGCAAGGACTGCGCTGGAATGACCCGGTACACGTACGTTTCGCCAGATCCGTCGAATCGTTCCATCCGGCCCGATGAGGAAGGTTGACCGGACAATTCCCATGTAGCGCCGTCCGTAGAGCTGCTTTTCGGCCCAGACGCCGTAGGCGTTGCAGACCGTCCCGTCCTCATCGGAGCCCAGGCGTACCCTAAGGGAATGCTTCTTGATGAAAGCCTTGTGAGCTTCAACACTGTCGCGTGAGACGCCCAGAAGGTCGGCTTTCCTTCGCGTGAAGAGCGCCCTGTCCTCACTGAACGTCACTGCTTCGCGGGTGCAGACCTCGGTATCGTCCTGGGGGTAGAAGAACAGGACCAGAAACTTTCCCGAATAGTCGGAAAGGCGGGCGTTTCCGCCCCGGTTCGTCTGCAGCTGGAAGGCCGGCGCCGCATCGCCGGGTTTGAGTGGCTTTGACACAATCGGTCCGTAATCTTGTGATGGTAGGGTTTAGGAGTGTACCGCCCCGCAGATGAACCCGTGAAGCAGGCTCAGGCCGGAAGGGAAGACGCACCCTTGGGTGTGCGTGAGGGAGCCGTCCGTTGAGGCGCTCCTTACGGCTCCTTGCGATCGAAATCCTCGCCTTCTCCGCGTTTGCGTTGCTGGTGGCGGCCGGAGCGCTTGCCTGGCGGCTGTCCCAGGGGCCCATCGACCTCGAGATGTTCAGGGGCCAAGTCGAGCGTTCGCTCAAGGATGCGCGCGGCGGGCAGCCCGTCAAGGTTGAACGGCTGGCGCTTGAATGGGTCCGCAGTCGTGGTCGCGTCGAGGCAGTGGCGCGTGGCTTTACCGCGATGGACAGGGAAGGCGGGGTCACCTTCCGCGCTGACCGGGCCATGATCGCGCTCGATGCCGGCGCGCTCTTCATGCTCCAGGTCAAGACGCAGCAACTGCGCCTCGAGGACGGCGCGGCAACCGTGGTGCGCTCGGCAGACGGGGTCTGGACGCTGGCTGACATGGTGATCGCCAAGGAGCCGGACCCGTCGGACAAGCCATTCGATCCGATCCGCGACATTGACTGGACGACATTGGCGACGCCGATCCGCGCGCTGATCTCGGCAGGTTCATTTGAACAGGTGCAACTGTCGAACTTCCGCCTCGACGTCGATGACCGCAAGTCGAACAATACCTGGAGCGCCAATCCGGTCGCCGGCACGTGGAAGGCAAGCCGCGAAGGCGTTTCGCTGATGCTGGACATCACGCTGGCGGATGCCATTCCGGGCGAACCCAACCGGATCAGCATTGCATTGGCCTCGGATGGCAAGGTGGAGCGCGCGGCGGCGACGCTCAAGGTCGACGGGGTCGATCCGCTCTCGGTTGCGGGCATGTTCGGTTATACGGGTGATGCATTCACCTCGGGCAAGCCAGCGAGCGCGGCCTTCTCTGTCGCTGCGACCGAACGTTCCGGGCTGCGGAGCACCAGCCTTTCGTTGTCGGGCGTCACGGGCATCATCAAGCTTGCTGATCAGGATGTGGCCGTGCGGAACCTCGCCTTCGAGGCCGTCTACGATCCTGTGAGCAAGAAGGTCTCGCTTGAATCCCTGGCGATCGACAGCGACTGGTTGAGCGGTCAGTTCAGCGGCGAACTCGATGCCGGCGCCATCATGCGCGGCGAGGCTGCGCCGACGCCCTTCAAGCTTGCCGGCACAGCCGTGACGTTGAATGCGCAGCCGGTGTTCGAAAATCCCTGGCCGTTCGAAAAACTTAACCTTGAGGGCGCGCTCTCGATCGACCAGCAACGGTTGACGCTGGCAAAACTCGACGCCGTGACGGGTGACCTAGCCGCGACCGGTGCGGGCGAGGTCTGGCTCGACATGTCCGGGGAAAATCTCGGCGTCGGCGTCAAGGGCAACGCGACCGGTCTGGGCGCGATCACGCCGCAGCAAGTACTCGACTTCTGGCCGCAAGACATCAGCGTTGAGGCGCGTCAGTGGATCGCCGAGCGCATCACCAAGGGCACGGCGAGCAAAGCGATCTTCACTGTCGATTGGCCGCCAGGCGCCAATGCGCAAGGCTTCCTCCCGGACGAGCATCTTGCGCTCGAGTTCCACGTCGAGGATGCGACCGTCCGCATCATCAGCGATCTTCCCGAAATCAGCGGCATCAACGGGATTGGACGGCTAAAGGGCAACAGCCTCACCTTTGAGGCCGTTTCGGGCGTGATGGGGGGCTGGCAGGTCAGCGAGGCCAAGGTTGTGCTGCCTCGCTTCGCGCCTGCCGGGGCGATGATGGAGGTCAGCGCTTCGGGCACAGGCCAGCTCGGTGACCTGCTGGCCGCAGTAGACCAGAGCCAGTTCGGTTTCGGCTCGCGCTATGCGCTGGACGTCGCGCGCGTCGGCGGGGCGGGCGCAATCGACGTCGCTGTAAGGCAGCCGATGCTTGATGTCGTGAAGCCGGAGGACGTCACCTACGATATTCGCGGTCGGTTCCAGCAGGTCGTGATTCCTGAACTCCTGGGCGAGTTCGGACTGGCCGACGCCAACCTGTCGTTCGCTCTCAGCCAGGATGGATTTGTGGCGACCGGCAGCGGCGCCTTCGGACCGGCCCCGGTCACGTTTGAATGGCGCGAACGGCTCGCGCCGCAGGGCGAGGGCAATGTCGAACTGATCGCCCGGGCCCGCGCCACGCCTGACCTGCTCAACTCACTGGGCCTTGCCGCCCGCAACTTCATGCAGGGAGAGGCTGCTGTCGAGTTGCGTGCGACCGGCCCTGGCGGCACGGATTTCGACGCCATCTCGGCAAACGTCGACTTGACCCATGCGGAGATCGAGTTCGCTGAGTTCGGGTGGCGCAAGAAGTTCGATGATCCGGCGCGGGGCACCTTCCGCTATGGCGCGGACGCCAACGGTTCGATCATCACGGGCGACATCCGCGCCGACGGCCTCGAACTGGTCGGCGAAGCGCGGATGGACAAGAGCAACGCCATTCTCGGCGTCGATATCGAGCGGGTCTACTCGCGTGGGGGCATCGACCTGCGCGGCGCGGTCTCACGACGCACAGATGGCGGCTATCGCGTAGCGCTGACGGGCCCTTTCCTCGATGCCAGCCCGTGGATGGACAGCATCCTCAGCATGTCGAGCACCGAAGGATCGGGCGATCCGATCGGCGGTCCGGGTGATGCTGGCCCCCTGTTTGACCTGCAGCTCAAAGCCGAGCGCCTGAAGCTGAGGGACAATGCTGACCTCAAGAGCACGCGGATTGCGCTGGAACTCGACGCCGAGGGGCCGCGCTCGGGCACGATCACGGGCGAGATCGAGAGCGGCAAGAACCTCAACGTCACAATTGGCACGGCGAATGGCGTACGCGGCATCGATTTCAAGTCAGACGATGCCGGCTTTGCCGCGCGCGTCCTGCTGAAGGCCGACTACCTTCTCGGCGGCAAGCTGGCCTTTGACGGGAAGTTCAATGGAGCGGACGGCGATGCGCTGGTCACGATGTCGAACGTCCGCCTCAAGGACGCGCCCCTGGTTGCTCAACTCTTCTCGCTCGCCTCCTTGCAGGGACTCGCCGACGTGCTGAGCGGTGAGGGCGTGATGTTCACCGACGTGCATGCACCGGTGAAATTCGTTGATGGCCGGATCGATCTTCCGGGTATGCGCGCAACGGGACCTGCCATGGGGATCACGGCGCGCGGATGGATCGCGCCGGAGTCCGGAGAATTGTCCCTCGACGGCGTGCTTGCGCCGTCGATCGTCGGCGCCAATGCGGTGCTCGGCGTGCTTCCGGTGATCGGCGACCTGTTCGTGTCCCGCCAGGGAGAGGGCATGTTCGCGCCGACCTACTCGGTGCGCGGCACGTTCTCGCGCGCAAACATCTCCATCAACCCCATCGCGGCGCTGACACCCGGGGTGCTGCGGCGCATCTTCGAAAATCCGGGGGAGCCGCCGCCGGTCGAGATCACCGCTTCAGCAGATTGATCCCGACAGCAAACGGCCCGGCGCTCAGGCCGGGCCGCTCATATCTGAACTCTGACCAGATCAGCCTTCAGCCAGCTTCTTGATGTTCTGCAGCGCAGCTTCGAACTGCCTGCGGCGTCCGTTGACATCGGCGTCCTTGGCGGCCTGATCAGCCTTGTCCGACACGTCGAGCACCAGCGTGTAGTTGATGCGCGTTGTGGTCGGGCTGGCCGGCACCGCTTCCATGAAGCCGTGATAGAGGTTGTAGAATTTCCCTTCGACCGGCGGCTGGGTGTAGCCATAGCCATATTGCGACTTGGCCGTCATGATCTCGGTCACGCGGCCGGCGATTACCCGCACCGAGCCGACATCGCTGTGGCTCGACTTCACTTCGCACGGCACTCCACCCGTCGGCGTGATCCATTTGGAGATGTCGCACCAGCCGCCGATTTTGGCCCACACATCGGCTACCGGCTTGTTGATCTCGATCGACATGGGGATGGAGACATATTCGGGGCTCGCCGACACGGGGCCCGCAACCGGAACGGTCGGCGCAGCCGCGGGCGCCGGTGCAGGCGGGGCAGCCGGAGCGGCCGCGACGGTCGCAGGGGCGGGCGCCGGCGGCGCGTCGGCCGAAATGGTCGTGCACCCGGCAATGAGGGCTGCCGCGGCAGCTCCAGCCAATAGGGAAGTCAGTTTCATGAGCGTCTCTCCTCCACGCCGCATTCGCGGACACGGGGAAATTGCGCTGACCGGCACGTCAAGCGCCAGCAATTTTTTCAGGCACGAGATAAACAACGCGGCACGGTGTGCAGACGCTGGAGAAGGGCTGGAGCGGGTAGAGGGAATCGAACCCTCGTATTCAGCTTGGAAGGCTGCTGCTCTACCATTGAGCTATACCCGCGAGCAGGGGCGCAGATAGGCCAAAACGCGGGGGAAGTCTACCTGCGCTCAGCCATCCAGGTCCTTGCGGATCGCGTCAAACACCTCGTGGAACATCGCCTCGGTGAGGCGGCCTGTGTTGGTGTTGTAGCGGCTGCAGTGATAGCTGTCGTGCAGGAGAACCGGGCCGTGCAGCCCCTCCAGCCTGTGCCGTTTTCCATGCCCGAACACGGTCGAAGCTGGCTTTCCGCCCAGCGCACGCACGGTGGAGTCGTGCGCAATCCGGCCCAGGGCGAGGATCACCTTCGCCTTCGGAAGCAGGCTGAGGCGAGAGGTGAGGAATTGCCGGCAAGTGAGGATTTCGGCGCCTGTCGGCTTGTTTTCCGGCGGCACGCACCGGACCGCATTTGTAATCAGCGCGTCTTTCAGGCGCAGGCCGTCATCTGCGCGACCCTTGAACTGTCCCACTGAAAATCCGTACTTCGCGAGTGTCGCGTAGAGCAGGTCTCCAGCGTAGTCGCCGGTGAAGGGCCGACCCGTCTTGTTGGCGCCCTGGAGGCCTGGGGCAAGGCCGACAATGACCAGACGGCCGGCTGCATCACCAAAGGATGGGACCGGGGCGTTGAACCAGTCGGGGTGCGCCTTCTTGTTGGCGGCGCGGAAGTCGCAAAGCCGGGGGCAGAGGGGACAGTCAAGCGGGGCTTCCGGGGGCGCTTCGGCGCGTGCGGCGGTGGTCCCCTTGGGCATGCGGTCTCCTGTGGCGCCCCCTCCTGCACCGGGCGCTGGGTGCGGGTCAAACCCGCCCACCCCGAAACTCCACCCGTTTCCGCCTTGAAACACAGGGATTGCTGGCAAAATCCGGCTGAAAGCCTTATGTTGCGAACGCGAACCGCTTCCTGTAGAGGGATCGGCCCCGCAAAGGAGACTCCCATGGCCCGCGTGACGGTTGAAGACTGCGTTGAAAAGGTTCCGAACCGGTTCAACCTCGTCCTGCTCGCCGCCCACCGCGCCCGGGTGATCCGCGAGGGCTCGCCCATCACGATCGACCGCGACAACGACAAGGACCCGGTCGTGGCCCTGCGCGAAATCGCCGCTGAAACAATCGATCTCGAGACCGTCCGTGACAGTCTGGTCGCCGAGCTGCAGGAAGTTCGCCCTGGCGAAGAAGCGGAGAAGGAAGCCGACAGGCGCGCCCTGGCTGCCGCTCCGGTCTCCTCGGAGGAGGAAGTCCTCAAGGCCTATCAAGTCGAGTTGGAGTCGGCGCGCGAAGAGCGCTTCTGAGGTCGTGATGCATGGGGCAACCGTCTAACGTAGCCCCCTTCAAGAAACCGGATACGCCGGCTCCTGCCGCCGCAGCGAAACCGCGCGGCCGGAAGTTTCTTCGCCAGAGCGAGCTCGTCGACCGCGTCATGGCCTACCAGCCCGATGCGAATGAGGACGAGCTCAACAAGGCCTACGTCTACGCCGTGATGAAGCACGGCCAGCAGCTGCGCCATTCCGGGGACCCGTACTTCGCTCATCCCGTTGCCGTGGCCGGCCTGCTCACTGATCTCAAGATGGACCAGTCGACCATCATTGCTGGTCTGCTGCACGACATTGTCGAGGACTGCGACGTCTCGAGCGATGAAATCCGCGATCTGTTCGGACAAGACGTTGCGGATTTGGTCGATGGCGTCACCAAGCTGCCGAAAGTGACGGGCAGCAACAGCCCGCGTGCGTTGATCCAAGCGGAGAACTTCCAGAAGTTCATCCTCGCCACCACGAAGGACATCCGCGTCCTGCTCGTGAAGCTGGCCGATCGCCTGCACAATATGCGGACGATCGAATTCATGCCCACCGAGGAGTCACGTCTGCGCATTTCGCGCGAGACGCTCGACATCTATGCCCCGCTTGCCCGTCGAGTCGGCCTCTCCATCTATGCAGGTGAACTCGAGGACCTGGCGTTCCGGCAGGTGAACCCGGTCGCGTATGAAGCAATCACCAAGCGCCTCGAAGAGCTGACGACCGACGACACTTCAATCCTCGATCGTATCCGCTCTGATATCGAAACCGTCATGCTGGCGCGCGGGGTTCGCGGCGAACTCAAGGGGCGGATGAAGCGGCCTTATTCGATCTGGCGGAAACTCGAGAACAAGTCGATCTCGTTCAAGGATCTTGGGGATGTGTTTGCCTATCGCCTGATCGTGCCGACCACGGACGACTGCTACAAGGCGCTGGGAGCAGCCCACCAGCAATGGGCCGCGCTGTCGGAGAAGTTCGCGGACTATATTTCCGTGCCCAAGCCCAACGGCTATCGTTCGCTGCACACCACCTTCCTTGGACCCGGAAACCGCCGCGTCGAGCTGCAGATCCGCACGAAAGACATGGAAGCTGTGGCCGAGCGCGGCGTGGCCGCTCACTGGAAGTACAAGAACTCCCAGTATGGGTTCGATGCAGAGTCCGCGCGAGAGGCCGGTCTGGATGCAGAAGGCGAACTGATCGAGTTCGCCGACATGCTGAAGCATGGCGGCTCGCCGGAGGAATTCCTCGAGCACGCCAAGCTGCAGATGTACCGCGACAGCGTGTTCGTGTTCACGCCCAAGGGGCAGCTGGTGCGCCTCCCCGCAGGGGCGACGCCTCTCGACTTCGCCTATGCAGTCCATACCGAGATCGGAGACACGACCATTGGCGCCCGCATCAACGGGCAGGAGCGCCCGCTGCGCACGCGTCTGGAGAATGGCGACACGGTGGAAATCCTGCGCGGCGCCAAGCCAGCCGCCCAGCCGCACTGGGAAAATCTTGCCATCACCGGTCGCGCGCGCTCGGCCATCCGGCGCCTGACGCGTGTCGCCGAGCGGGGCGAGTTTATCGCCATCGGGCGACGCCTGATCGAACACGCGCTACGCCGTATCGGGCTCGATCCGAGCGAGGTCGACCAGGCGGAAATGATTGAGCGCGCCGGGTTCGAAAAGATGGAAGCGCTTGCCGAGGCCGTCGGACGCGGGCGCCTGTCGACAGCGGACATGCTGGAGAAGGCTTTCCCGGGTCTGGAGGATCCGGGCCGACTGGCGCCAGCTTCCCGTGAACAGGACGGGCTCAATCTCGTGGCTGGCGGCGAGATGACAGCGGGCGTCACCATGCACCTGGCCGAATGCTGTTCACCATTGCCAGGCGACCGCATCGTCGGGGTATTGATCCCGGAACGCGGGATTGAAGTACATGTCATCGATTGCGCCCGGCTCGCCGACTATGAAGGCCAGGCCGACCATTGGCTCGATTTGCGCTGGAAGCCCAAGGGTGAGGCGGACGCGCTGGCCGTAGGACGCATCCATGTCACTACCGCCAACCGGCGCGGCGCGCTGGCGCTGCTGGCCAAGACGGTATCCGATGCGCAGGGCAACATCATCAACGTCAAGACGCTGAAACGTTCGCCCGATTTCTTCGATTTCGAGTTTGACGTGGAAGTCGAGGACAGCAAGCGCCTGACCCAGATCGTGGCGGCGTTGAGGGCGCTGGCGGTGGTGGATTCTGCGGATCGCGTGAAGGGATAGGACGGGCGTTGAGACTCCTTCCCGAAACCGCTACAGCCACGCCATGAACACGCAAGACGTCCTCGACGAATTCAAGAAAGTCGGTGCTCTGCTGGAAGGGCATTTCATCCTGTCCTCCGGGCGGCGCAGCCCTGTCTTCCTGCAAAAGGCTCTCGTCTTCTCGCATCCCGCGACGACCGAGCGGCTATGCGCCGCGTTGGCGCGCAAGCTGGAGGCGGTGTTCGGCAAGATTGACGTGGTGGTTGGCCCGGCTGTCGGCGGGTTGATCCCGGGCTATGAAACAGCGCGAGCCCTCGGCTGCCGCTCCATCTATACCGAGCGCGAAAGCGGGGTGATGAGCCTGCGCCGGGGCTTCGCGGTGTCGCCGGAAGACCGCGTGATCATTGTTGAGGACATCGTCACCACCGGCATCTCGATGCGCGAGACGCTGGAGGCGCTGAAGGCCGTGGGCGCGAATGTCATCGGGGCGGCGTGCATCGTCGACCGCTCGAACGGCAAGGCGGATGTCGGTGGGCTGAAACTCGTCTCGCTCGCGGCCGTCGACTTTCCCGATTACGACGCGAATGATCTGCCGCCTGAGCTTGCGAAGCTGCCGGCTGTCAAGCCGGGCAGCCGGGGCCTCAAATGACGCTCCCGCGCGCCCGCCTGGGCGTAAACATAGACCACGTCGCCACCATCCGGAACGCGCGCGGCGGCCTGCATCCCGACCCGGCCAAGGCGGCCGCCATCGCCCAGGCGGCTGGCGCAGACGGCATCACCATCCACCTGCGTGAGGATCGCCGCCATATCCGTGACGCCGATCTGGAGGCGGTGCGCGCTGCCGTGGCGCTGCCGATCAACCTTGAAATGGCGACGACCGACGAGATGCTTGCGATCGCCCTGGCGTACAAGCCGCACGCGGCTTGCCTTGTGCCCGAGCGACGCGAGGAGCGCACCACCGAGGGCGGGCTTGATGTGGCGCGCCTGCACAACTCGGTCGAACCGTTTGTGCGCGCTCTGCGCGAAAGCGGCAGCCGGGTCTCATTGTTCATCGAGCCAAGCAAGGTGCAGATCGCTGTCGCTGAAGCGATGGGCGCGCCGGTCGTCGAACTGCACACGGGGAAGTATGTCGAACTCGTCTTCGCTGGCGATCACGCCGGCGCCGAGGAGGAGCTTGGTCGCCTGCGCGAAGCTGCCGCCTATGGGCATGAGAAGGGTATCGAAATCCATGTCGGGCACGGCCTGACCTACGACACTGTCCGCCCGGTCGCTGCAATTCCGGAAGTGCGCGAGCTCAATATCGGCCACTTCATCATGGGCGAGGCGCTATTTGTCGGCCTCGATGCGGCTGTCCGCAGGATGCGGCAAGAGATCGATCACGCGCGCGGTCATCAAGGCGATGGGTGGGCATGATCATCGGCATAGGTCAGGACATCTGCGATATCCGGCGTATCGAGAAGTCGCTGGAGGAATTCGGCGACCGCTTTACGCATCGCGTCTTCACCGAGGTTGAGCGCCGCACAGCAGACCGCCGGCGCCAGCGCGCGCCGACCTACGCCAAGCGCTTCGCGGCGAAAGAGGCCTGCGCCAAGGCGCTTGGCACGGGCGTGCCGCGACGGGGCGTTCACTGGCAACACATGGGGGTCGTCAACCTGCCGACCGGCGCGCCGACATTTGCACTGACGGGCGGTGCAGCCGAGCGGCTGGCAAAACTCACGCCGCCCGGCATGGCCTGTTTTATCCACCTCACCATCACCGACGAGTATCCCTACGCACAGGCGCAGGTCATCATCGAGGCGCGCCCGGCGCGGACGGACGCTTGACCCGCCCCAACTCCAGCCACACCGGCAAGCGGCGGCGCAATCGTGCGCGGGCAGAGGGCCCGCCCGAGCTGACCGCGGAACAGCGAGACGCCTGCCAGCAAGCAATCGGGTATCGCTTCAAGGACCTGGCGCTGCTCGACCGCGCGATGACCCATCGCAGCGCCACGCACGGCAAGGCGGCTGAATGGAGCAATGAGAGGCTCGAATTCCTTGGCGACCGTGTGCTCGGCCTCGTGATGGTCGAGACGCTGATGGAGCGCTTTCCGAAGCTGAGGGAGGGCGAACTCGCGCCGCGCCTCAACACACTGGTCAGCCGCAAGGCTTGCGCCCTGGTCGGCGCCGAGCTGGGTCTTGGCCAGTTTCTCATCGTCGATCATTCGGAACGCAGCACCGGCGGCGCCGACAAGCCATCGCTGCTCGCCAACGCCATCGAGGCGCTCATTGGCGCGATCTACGCAGATGCCGGGCTGGAGCGGGCGCGCCGGGTGACGCTGAAACTCTGGCAGAAGCTGCTGAAGGAAAGCTCTGAGACAATTCGCGATCCAAAGTCGGCGTTGCAGGAGTGGGCTCAGGCAGCCGGCCTGCCGACACCATCTTACCGTCAACTGTCTCGCGAGGGACCTGATCATGCGCCGATGTTCACCGTGACCGTTCTGGTCGAAGGCCATCAATCGCAGTCGGGCGTTGGCAGTTCGAAACAGGTCGCAGAGCGCGAAGCGGCGCGGGCCATGCTCGCTGCAATCGGAGGGGCGGCATGACCGTGAAGACACGCGCAGGCTTTGCCGCCATCATCGGCGCGCCAAATGCGGGCAAATCGACGCTCGTGAACCAGCTGGTCGGCACGAAGGTGTCCATCGTCACGCACAAGGTGCAGACGACGCGCTTTCCTGTTCGTGGTGTGATGATGCGCGGATCCGCACAGGTCGTGCTGGTCGATACGCCGGGCATTTTCGCGCCGAAGCGGCGGCTCGATCGGGCGATGGTGAAGTCGGCGTGGGAAGGTGCAGGCGATGCTGACGCGATCGTGCACCTTGTCGATGCGCGTCACTGGACCGGCCAGGGCGACAAGGCGGAGGATGAGGCGATCATTGCCCGGCTGAAGGAGCAAGGCGTGACGGCCATCCTTGCTCTCAACAAGATCGATCTCGTTGAGCGCCCGGCCCTGCTCGCCGCCACGAGGACGCTGTTCGACACGGGCGTCTACTCCGACGTGCTCATGGTGTCGGGTCTGACAGGCGATGGTGTCGACCAGCTGGCTGATTTGCTGGCGGGCCGGATGCCGGAGGGGCCTTTCCTGTTTCCGGAGGATCAGGCGGCTGACATTCCGAGCCGGCTCATTGCGGCGGAGGTGACGCGCGAAAAGCTCATGCTCAGGCTGCACCAGGAAATCCCCTACCAGCTCACGGTGGAGACCGAGAGCTGGGAGCAGCATGGCAACGGCGCCGTGCGGATCGAACAGATGATCCATGTCGGGCGCGAGAGCCATAAGGCCATAGTGCTGGGCAAGGGCGGCCAGGCGATCAAGGAGATCAGCATGGCCGCGCGCAAGGAGCTGGCCGAGATACTTGATCGCCCTGTGCACCTCTTCCTTCGAGTGAAGGTCTCCGAACGCTGGCAGGACAACCGCGAGAGGTTCTCGGCCATCGGCCTTGATTTCGACGCCTGAGGCTTGCGATCCCCAAAATTTCATCGATCGCGCAAACCGGGTCTTCGTGACCTTCGGTTAATGTCGACCTGTCCTGTGTCCAGGGGGGATGTCGTCATGCAGCGAAGCGCGAAAGGGTTCGGATCCGGCAAGCCGACGCAGATCGCTGACCTGCGTGCGAGTCTGCGGAAGCAGTCGACCGAACCCCAACTCTCCCAGCCGCCGAAGCCCCGCAAGGGCGTCATCCGCGAATCCGAGGAAGAGCGCGCGCTGAAGGCCGAAAAGCAGGCGATGGCGCTGCATACGACCTCGCTCCTCAAGGGCGGCAAGCCGGCCGGCAAGGATTACAAGCGGCCAGGCGAACGTCTCGAGCGCAAGGGAACCATTGGCGGCTTCCTTGTGCAGCTCGTTGTCGTCCTGTGTATCGCAGGCGGCGTGGCCTATGCGCTCGACCCGACGATCGTGCCGCCGGAGTGGATCGACGGGGCCAACGCCTTCATCTCGCAATACATCAAGACATAGGCCGACAGTGCCGCGGCTCGAGCGTCATGGTCACGAACGGCGCCTGATCGATCTGCGCGGCCGTTTCCGGCGATCCGCGCGCCGCGCCTTTTCTCGGCCTGTTCCGAAGAGGATGGGACGAGCAGCCCGAAACGCCGGGCTCCTCATCCTGGGCGCGGGCCTCGGCGCCAGCGCAACCATCCTGCTGGACACGACGCCATCGACCCGGGCTGGGAGTCACACGCTCGGGTCAGAGCGGGCATTCTACGCCTCATGCCGCGATGCATTCCAGGACGGACGTGTGAACATCCGCACCGACGAACCGGGCTACCGGCTCGCGCTCGATGCGGATCGAGACGGTCTTGCCTGCGAACCCTATGCCGGACCGCGACGCTAGACCGGCAGGACACCGGGCGGCCGAAACCGCCCGGCGGCTCCAGTCATGATCAGAACTCGTAGCCGAGTCTGACGAAGTATGTCCGGCCACGCAGGTCGTACTGCGTAGCGGCGAGGGCGTAGTTCTGCAGCCTCTGGCCGCCGTTGAACGAGATAACGGGCGGCTGCGCATCGAAGATGTTAGATACGCCGCCGGTGATCGAGACATTATCGCTCCGCCAGCGGACCGATACGTCATGAGCCAACCATGGGTCGGTTGCGTTGATCTGGCGACCCGCGCGGCCGAAGTATCCGGCGCCGGGCGTGCCGTCGTCCGTGATGATTTCCGGGAAGAACACCTCGTTGTCGGTTTCGCCGATGTAGTCGATGAACCAGGAGTAGGTGAAATCGCCGCTGTCGAGACGGATCGAAGCATCGCCAACCCATTCCGGATCGCCGATCGTGCCGCTGAAATCGTTTGTGGCGAAACCGGAGGCCAGTGACGGATCGAACAGGTTGATTTCGTCTTCCATGGTGTGAGTGGCCGACAGTTCAACCAGCAGATCGCCGAAGTCGAACTCATGCTCATAGCGCAGCGTGAGGTCGATCCCGCGCGTGGATTGGCTATTCACGTTGAGATAGCTGTCATTCACGACCGTGATGTTGAACGGCGCAGTCGGATCGCTGCCGGGATTGCGCTCGAACAGATCGCAGAACGCGTTGGGGAACACGGGCGAGCCGTAGCAGCCTCCGAGAATTGCGCCCGGCCCGAGCTGGGCGACCTGATTGTTCACGGTGATGTCGAAATAGTCGACCGCGAGGCTCAGATCGAGGAAGTCTGGCGTCCAGATCAGGCCGAGCGTGCGGGCCTCGGATGTCTCTGCTTCGAGAACGCCGGCGCCGCCGCCCTGGATGATCAAGGCAGATTCGCCAGCCAGACCATTGTAGTTGCTGGGGATGCCTGCAGCCGCGCAGTTGTTGCGGAGGGTCTGGTTGGCCGAGTTCCCCCACTCGATGCAAGGATCGATCAAGGTCTGATCCTGGAAGGCCGTAAGGTTGCCGAGGAACAGCTCGTACAGCGCTGGTGCGCGATAGGAGGTGCCCTGCGTGCCGCGAAGGCGCACGGCCGGCGTGATCTGCCAGTTGAGACCCGCCTTCCAGACGCTGTCGGAACCGTATGAGTCGTATTCGAACGCCCGCGCCGAGCCATCGAGTGTGAGTTCCTCAACGAAGGGCAAGCCGCTGAGAAGCGGAATGTTCGCTTCGATGAAGATCTCCGAGACCGTGTCCTCGCCGCGCGTGATCTGCGCTGCACTTGATTCCCAGAATTCATTAGCCTGTTCGCGTGGGTCCGGCGTGTCGTCGATCTCGAACGTGCGCCATTCGGCGCCGATCGCGATGCCCAGAGGACCGGCGGGCAGTTCGAGCAGGTCGCCAGTGACGACACCTTGCAAGAGTGTTTGTTCATAAGTCGTGTTGCCGACAGGATAGGCGCTCAGAAGGTCGAACGTCGCTTGTGAGTAGTTGCCGGACAGGAAGGCGGGGTCGAAGGGGTTGTATTCGGGTCCGTAGTAGAGGCCGTCCGCGCGTGGAAAGCGCCAGTCGCCCGACCGCTCCTTGGTGATCTGGTTGCTGACATATTCGCCGTCCGACATGGAGTAGGAGGCATCCAGCGACCAGGTCCAGCCCGGCAGGAGGAAGTCGCCCTCGAACCCGGTCGTTGCGAAATAGTAGTCGACCGTAACCTGCTGATCCGATGGCCAGATCGTAACCGGCTGCGTGAGGGCAAATCCAAAGGCAGGGCTGAATGTGAAGTCATCAGCTGCGAAATTGCCCGGAACGTCGTACCCGTTGGAGCTCGCGATTTGCGGGAAGAATTGGCGCCACGCTTTGTGTTCCAGTTCGCGGCGGTTGGCGAGGAATGTCGTGCTCCAGTCGACGCCGCCGAACAATGTCGTGTTGTACTTGCCGAACAGGCTGAGCCGCTCAACACCTGAGATGGCGTAACCTTCGAGGAACTTTGCAGAATTGAGCACGTCTTCAAAAAAGGCGACGCCGGTAGGAGAGTTGTCGAAATTGCGGTTGGCGCGCGGGCGATAGCCTGCGATCGGCCCAATCGTGATGCCGTCAGGCGCGGGCACGTAGCGACGGCCGCTGAATGCGTCGACAACCGTATTGTGATAAATGTTGCCGTCCGTGCACCCGCCGAGCGGCGTGTTGGCAAGGATCGAGCGGTCAATCCGGTCGATGCGCTGGCCCGTGACAGGGTCATAGACGAGATCCTGCGCGCAGGCGAGATTGCGGCGGTCTCCCCACTTGAGTGGATCGCGGTCTTCGTATTCTGCCGCCAGCATGAGGTTGCCGCCAAACAGATCGAAGCCGATGGCCCCGTTCACCTCGAGTGAATTGCCGCCGCCCTGCTCGGTGGCGTTGTACTGAATGTTGAGTTCTGGCGCATCGACCGAGCTGCGCGTGATGATGTTTGCAACGCCGGCGACGGCATCGGAGCCATAAATCGATGAGGCGCCGTCCTTGAGAATTTCGATCCGGCTGATGATCGAGTCGGGAATGACATTCAGATCGAAAGCGCCGACCTGACCGCGTACGCCTGCCGGACCTGGTCGCTGATTGTCGAGCAGCACGAGCGTACGTTGGGCGCCGAGGCCGCGCAACGAGATCGAGGCGATGCCTGGGCCGCCCTCCACGACGAAGCTGCTAAAGGTGTTGTTGAGCTGGGTTGAGCCGGCTGCAATCGATGAACCCTGCAGGATCTCGGCGGTATCGACGAGTCCTTCGAGGGTGGAGGATTCGGCGGTGATGGTCTGGATCGGCGCCGTCGCGGTGAAGGCGTCGCGCGCGATGCGTGAACCGGTGATGACGACCCGGTCGGCATCATCAGGCGCGGCGCCATCGGCGGGCTGAACCGTTTCGGCGGGCGGCTGTGGTCCCTGTTCTGGGACCTGCGCGATTGCAGGAAGGCTGGATGCGAGCAGTGCGCCTAGGGCCGCTGAGCGGCAGAGGCGGGCGGCAAGTGGACCGCGATGCATGGGGGTCTCTCCAGGATGGATTGCATTGGATTGACCCCTTGGTTCCTTTGCCCCTCCCGGCGCGATGCCGTCACCCCAGTCAGGACCTCATCTTCCCTGAATATCCAGCCATTCAGCAGAGTCTACCTCTCCTTTTCGATTTTCGATAAAATGTGTTCGCGGCGCCACGCTTGGACGCAAGGGCAAGCCCCTTTTGTCGGAACTATCAGCTATATGACGAGGCTCGGCCCTCAGCGCGCCTTTGTCAGGACGAACTGACCCACATCGATCGTCCCGGTCCGGAAGCCTGCAGAGCAATAGGCAAGGTAATAGAGCCAGAGCCGCCGGAACTGCTCATCGAACTTGCCGCCCTTGATCCTGTCCCAGGCGAGTTCGAAGCGGCGGGACCATTCATCGAGGGTGCGGGCGTAGTCCTTCCCGAACATGCGATCCACGGCAAAGGACAGGCCGGCCCTTTGGGTTGTCTCCCGGAGCCGGGTCGGTGAGGGCAGCATGCCGCCGGGAAAGATGTAATGCTGAATGAAATCGGCGCGGCTGCGGTACTCGTCGAAATGTTCGTCGGCGATCGTGATGATCTGCAGGGCTGCGCGGCCGCCAGGCTTCAGCACCTCCGAGATCTTCTGGAAGTATCCGGGCCAGTATTCTTCGCCGACCGCCTCGAACATCTCGATTGAGGCGACGGCGTCGAACTTGCCCTTCACGTCGCGATAGTCGCGCATGACGATCTCGACACGGTCTGCAAGGCCAGCTTGCGCGATCCGCTCGACGGCAAAGGCATGCTGCGCATCCGAGATGGTGATCGAGGTAACGCGTGCGCCGAACTCCTTTGCGGCGATCTCGGCAAACCCACCCCAGCCGGAGCCGATCTCCAGAACATGATCGCCGGCCTTCAGGTCCAGGTTCCGTGCGATGGAGCGATACTTGGCCAGCTGTGCTTCTTCCAGCGACTGGTCCGGCGCTGAAAACAGCGCTGAGGAGTAAGTCATGGTTGGGTCGAGCCAGGCTTCATAAAACGTGTTGCCGAGATCGTAGTGAGCCAGAATGTTGCGCTTCGAGCCCTTCTTCGTATTGGCGCGGAGCATGTGGCGCAGATTTCCGAAGAAGCGGGCGATGGCCCCGCCTAAGCCAAGCCGGCCGATGTTTTCCCAGTTTGCATTGAAGTATTCGAGCAGGACCGGAAGGTCCGGCGTGTCGACTTTTCCGTCGATGTAGGCTTCGGCGAAGCCAACGTCCCCGCGCGCAGCGACCGCGCGCAGGAACTTCTGGTCATGCACAATCAGCTCGGCGACGGGCCCTGCGTCCTTGCCGGCAAACCGCAGCGTCCGTCCGTCCGGTAGGCGCATTTCCAGTCGCCCTTTGCGAAAGCGGGACATGATCATGGCGGCAAAGCTGAGGCTCGCGGGCAAGCCGTGAAGCTTGCCGATATCTCCCGGCCCCCCGATTTCCAGCACCATGCGTTCGATGCGGGTCATGCACGTTTCCTCAGTTCACTTGTCTCAGTCGCCCGGCCGGCTTCAGGCCTGGCAAGCGTGGTGCGTCTTTCGCGCTGGACCGGCTTATCACGATATGCCGCCCCTTTCAGCAAGAGACGCAGCGCCTGCCAGTGAATTGCAACCACCACGCCAAGGCCGGATATCGGCATGGTGATCATCCACTGCACAATCGCGCCCGAGGTCAGCTTGCGTGGTCTTACCGCGAGGCTTGCGGCGTGGAGGGCGCCATCGGCATCGAAATTCGTGACGCTCAGCGACAGCGCGCCCTCCGTTCGGCGGAGAATGAACCTGTACTTTCCGTCGACGGGGAAAAAGGGCGAGACATGAAATTCCTTTTCGGCGGCCTGCCGACCAGCCGCGGGCGCCGCTGCGCTCACATAGGAATGCGTTTCGCCGAACGTGTTGTGCACCTCGTAGATGACCCCCTGAACCGATCCGTCCTCCGCAAGCCCATACCACAGCGAAATCGGCGCAAATCCGTAGCCGAGCACGCGCGGAAAGGTCAGCAGCCGGATCGCGCCACCGCCGAGATCGATGCCGGCTTCTGCAAAGCGCGCCTCGGCCCAGGCGCGCAATGATGCACCCCGAGCGCGGGGTCCGTAGTCCTCGGACCTGAAGGCGATCATGTTGCCGCGCCCGACGGAGAAAAGTCGCGACAGTTTGCCGGCTTCCCCAAGCCGGTCGATGTCGATCTCGAGCATGGCGATGCGATGCGAGAAGCCGCGGCGGAACGGCCGCTGACGCGTATGCACGGTCTTGCCGAACCAGAGTTGGGCGGCTGGAGGCGTCATGGCGCTGCGGCGGCGAGCAGCGGAGCCGGCCGGGCAGCAGGCGTGTGAGCCGCGGCGTGGGTGTGCTGGGTGGTCGCCTTCCAGGGAACACGGCCGCCAAGGGCGAAGGCAGCCTCGAGCCCCGTGCGCAGGCCCGCCTCGTGGAAGCCATCGCCTAACCAGGCGCCAGCGAAATAGAGGCCGTCCTGACCCTGCAGGCGCTGGAGCGTACGGCGCCCCGCAGCAGACGCGCCGTCGTACATTGGGTGTTCGAACTCGTAGACGCCGAACGTCTTGTCTTTGGCAGGCTCGCGGACGGCGTTGAGCGTGACGAAGACAGGGCTGGACTTGGGCAGGCGTTGCAGGCGGTTCATCCAGTAGGTGACGCACACGCTCTGATCGGCGCCCTTGGTGACATTCCAGGACGCCCAGGCCATGCGCCGCTGAGGCATCATCGATGCGTCTTGGTGGAGGATGGCCGCGTTCTTCGAGAAGCGCACGGAGCCAAGCGCCATGCGCTGCTCATCGCAGGTGCGGTCCAGCATCCGTTTCGCCTCGTCCGCATGGCAGGCGAAAATGACAGCGTCATAGGTTTCCGGCGGGCGCGTGCTCTCTGTAACCTGCACCTTTCCGCCGCCCAGTGGCCGGACATTCTGGATGTTGGCCGAAGGCCGGAGCGAGCCGGCAAGGTCGGCCAGCATGCGCTGCACGTAGGTCCGGCTGCCGCCTTTCACGGTGCGCCAGATCGGCCGCACGAGGTGCATCAGGCGGTGATTGTCGAAGAACTGCAGGAAGCTGACCACCGGATAGTCCAGCATCAGCTTCTCCGGGGTCGACCAGATCGCGGCGCTCATGGGGAGAAGATACGCCTCGCGGAACAGCTGCGAATATCCGTGTTGGTCGAGCCACTCGCCGAGGCTGAGGTCGGAAACCTTTCCCGCTGTAAGCTCGGCCCGGGCGGTATTATTAAAATCGATGATCTCGCCGATCATGCTGCGGAACCGCGGATCCAGCGCATTGCGTTTCCAGGCGAACAGTCCCCATGGATCCGACGACCACTCATACCCGGATGGATCGGACACGGCGAACGCCATGTCGGTCCAGACCGTGGGCACATCGAGATGGTTCAGCAGCGCCGTGAAGTTGGGATAGTTGGGACGGTTGAAGCAGATGAAGCCGATATCGACGGCGAGCGGCGTTCCCTGATGGTCGATGTCAACGGTCCAGGCATGGCCGCCAAACCGCGCCGCGCTGTCGTAGAGCGTCACATCGGCGCTTTCCCGCAGGGCCCACGCGGCGCCAAGGCCGGAGATGCCGCCGCCGATGACCGCAATGCGTTTACGGCGAGAAATCATGCTGCAGTTTCCTGGTTGGCGGTCTTGTAGGTTTCAAGCGCCCGCTTGCGGGCAAAGTCGTGGTCAATGATCGGGAGGGGATAGGTCTTGCCGAGCGTGACGCCGGCTGAACCGAGTGCTTCCACAGGCGCCTCCCACGGCCGATGAATCCATTTCGGCGCGAGCTTGGCGAGTTCGGGGACCCAGCTGCGCACATAATCGCCAGCCGGATCGAACTTCTCGCCCTGCAGCACCGGGTTGAAGACGCGAAAATAGGGAGCGGCGTCCGCCCCTGTTCCGGCTGTCCACTGCCAGCCATTGGCGTTGTTGGCTTCGTCGGCGTCGACGAGCGTGTCCCAGAACCATTCCTCACCCTTGCGCCAGTGGACGAGCAGGTCCTTGGCGAAAAAGGAAGCGACGATCATGCGGACGCGGTTGTGCATCCAGCCTGTCGCCCACAGCTCGCGCATGCCGGCGTCGATGATGGGATAGCCGGTCCGGCCGCGCCTCCATGCTTCAAGTTCGGCCTTCGAACCCATGCGCCAGTCGACCTGCTCGAACTGTCGGCGCCAGCTGAGGCGCCCCATGTCAGGGTCGTGGTAGAGCAGGTGGTAGGAAAAGTCGCGCCAGGCGATCTCGGAGAGGAATTTCTGCACCTGGTCCACCGGCGCCTGGCCGGCTTCCGCAGCGTGTTGCGCAGCGCGCCAGACCTGGTGCGGGCTGATCTCGCCGAAGCGGAGATGCGGTGACAGTCGCGAGGTCGAGGCCTGCGAGGGAATGTTGCGTCCGTCGGCGTACCCCGCGATCGGCCCGGCCATGAAGTCGAGCATGCGCTTGCGCGCGCCAAGTTCGCCAGGCGTCCACATCTGCGCGAGACCGCCCGACCAGTCGGGCATGGACGGATGCAGCTTCCAGGAGTCGAGGGCATCGGAAACGATCTGTGGAGCGGCAGGGAATGCGCGCGGCTCGGGCGAGGGAGGGGGGATTTCGATGCTCGCCTGAAGCGCCTTCCAGAACGGCGTGAAGACCTTGAAGGCGCCGCCTGATCCTGTCTTCAACGCAAACGGTTCGGCCAGCAGCGCGCCGTTGAAGCTGTGCGCCTCGACGCCGTCTTTCTTCAGCGCGGCCTTGATGCGCTCATCAATGCGGCGCGCTGGCCCATAGCGGCGGGTCCAGTAGACCGCGTGAGCGCCTGTCTCGGCGACGAGTTTGGCGATCGCCGTTTCGGCTGGTCCCCTTCGCAGTACGAGTGCGCCGCCCTTCGCCCCGATGCGCTCGCCGAGGGCGCGCAGGGATTTGTCGAGCCACCAGCGGCTCGCCCCTCCCAGGGAGCGCGATTCGCGGCTCTCCTCGTCGAGAATGTAGGCCAGCACGAGGGGCCGTCCCGTGGCGTGGGCGGCGGCGAGGGCGGGGTTGTCCGCGAGGCGCAGGTCGTCCCGAAACCAGTGAATGACAGGGTTATCGGACAATTCGGCTCACGCGCAGGTCTTTTCCGGCTCACTACGCTTTGCAATAGGCAACGGATCAGCCTGCAGCGCGGGCCCTGGCATAGGCCTGCGTGCCACGCTGGATTACTCCGTCCCCCGGCAGGACGGTCTCGGCCGCGTAGTCGACCCCGTCGCCGAGTCGACCGTAGAGCGGGGCGAAGTCTGTGTCGACTGTGGCTCGGAAGAGTTCGTCATAGGAGCGAATGACGAAGTAGGTTTGCTGGAAGTCGTCGATCCGATAGCGCGTGCGCATGACCCGTTCGAGGTCAAAGCGGATGCGGTTGGGGCTTGAGTCTTCGAGCGCAAAGATCGACTCATCCTTTGAGGACGAGATGCCCGCGCCGTAGATGCGAAGACCCTCCGGCGTCTCGATGAGGCCGAACTCCACTGTGTACCAGTAGAGCGCTGAGAGATTCTTGAGGCGGCCGAACTTCATCGCGCGCAGCCCGCCCCGCCCATACGCTTCCATGTAGTCGGCGAAGACCGGATCGGTAAGCAGCGGCACATGGCCGAACACATCGTGGAAGACGTCCGGCTCCTGCAGGTAGTCGAGCTGGGCGCGCGTGCGGATGAACTGGCCGGCGGGGAAGCGGCGGTTGGCGAGATGATTGAAGAACACCTCGTCTGGCACGAGGCCCGGCACGGCGACAACCTCGAAGCCGGTTCGCGCCTTCAGCTCGATATTGATCTCGGCGAAGTTCGGGATACCGCCGCGGTTGAGGTTGAGCGTCTCGAGCCCGCGCAGCATGGCAGGGTCGGCGCGGTCCTTAAGGATGGCGACCTGCCGGCGATAGAGAAAGTCCCACACGGCATGCTCGTCCGCTGTGTAAGCTTTCCAATTCTGGTCGATGACATAGTCGTCGTCGCGCACGGTGATGTGGCTGCTGCTCATGCCTTCAATGTAGGACGCATCCGGGGATTCGTCACGCTGCGGTTCAGGTGGCTTGAGTTATCGCTTTTTCGGAGGCGGTCCCACTGCTTCTGTACGCCGATGCAAACATGGCGTTGCTCGTTGCGCAGCTGGCTGGCTTCGCGGTTGATGTTCCCGGCGAGGTCGGGAAATCGCTAGAAGCTGCCATTGAGGGCGAGCTGGGTTTGAAACATCTGGGCTAGCCAGACCGGAGCAAGACACAGAGCCGGACGACCCCATTCCACTGACCAAATCCCGCCCGGAAAGGCGTCTCACACCACGATCGCCGCGACGTCGAAGTTCTGCAAGGGCAGCGCCCCCACCATTCGCCGCAGCGTTTGCCGACGACCCGCCCAAGGCTGGAAGCGTCACGCGCGCGATCGCCAGTGTTCTGTACCTACCGTCAGTTTCCCCAGCTTGATCCGCCGCCAACGGGTGTACATCATTGCAGGAAACACTCGGGAGAGCTGCCATGTATTTCGTGCGCGCCTTTGTGGCGCTGACCGCGCTCGCCATATCCGGATGCCAGCTCAAGCAACCCGGCACAGACGGAATGGCCCAACGACAAGGCGCCGTCTCTGCACTGCTCCGCGACGGATGGACTCAAACCGCATCGCTGACACCAGCCAGTCTTTCCGAAAAGCTGAAGTTGTTCGAGGAGGGGCGCTGGACACTGGAGGTCGCCGGGGCGCCCAGCTGCGGCGTAGACGTCTATCACTACGAATACAATTCGGTGGACGGCAAAGGCGCCGCTGTCACAGCGTCGGGCGCGCTTATGGTTCCCACCGGATCAGACCTGAAGTGTGAAGGACATCGTCCAATCATTCTCGGGTTACACGGCACCGTGGCAGACAAACCGTACAATCTCGCTGATTTTTCGGGCGAAAACCCCGCATCTGTCCGCGCCCTCGCGTGGGCAGGCGTCTATGCCTCGCAAGGCTACACTGTCGTTGCCCCCAACTACACAGGGCTCGATACATCGACTGCGTCCTACCAGTCCTACCTGCATGCAGCCCAACAGACTGAAGACGTGCTGAGGGCGCTGGCCGCCGCAAGAGAGTTGCTGCCCCAAGTAGCAGACAGCCCCTCTGACAAGCTTTTTCTCGTCGGCTACTCGCAAGGTGGCTGGCTTGCGATGGCGACGCACCGCGAGATGGAAGCACGCGGCCTCAACCTCACGGCCTCTGTTCCCATGTCCGGACCTTACGCTCTCACTGCCGTGGCGGACGACGTCTTTGCGGGAAGACCCGTGCAGGGCTCGACCCTGTTCTTTCCCCTGATCGTGCGCGCCTATCAGAATGCATATGGCGATCTGTACACCGCGCCATCCGAGCTCTTCAGTGCCGGCTTCGCCGATGGCGTGGCGACGCTTCTACCCTCGCACACACCTCTCGCGACGCTGGTTCAGGACGGACAACTGCCCGAAACCGCCCTGTTTCCATTCCCGTCTGCGACGCCGCCAGGCGTGTCTGCCAGTGTCAGACACGCCCTTGAAAGCGATTCACCCGCAAAAGAACCGGCTCGGTTCGCAAGCATCTACGCCGCAGGTTTCGGGACCAACTTCCTTATCAATGAAGGGTTCCGCATCGATTACCTAGAGGACATGCAGGCCAATCCTGACGGCGCATGGTCGATGAAGGGCGATGGCGAGCCTCCTCAAACGTCGGCAAATCCGTTCCGTCGCGCCATCATGCGAAACGATCTGCGCGGCTGGACTCCAAAAGCGCACATGATGATGTGCGGAGGCCCGGGCGATGCGGCCGCGCCGTTCCGCTATGGTGGCGAATTCATGATGCGCTACTGGAGCGACCCTCGCAGGGCGCCACGGCCAGGGGTCGTCTCGCTGCTCGATATCGAAGCGCCGATCGCTGCGAGTGATGCATTCGAAGCCTTGAAGGCCGACTTTCAGGCACGAAAGGGTCCCTACATGAGAGACACCAAGGCGCCTGCATGGGTGGACGCCTATCACCAGCTTCTGCTTCCGAGGTACTGCTACACCGCTGCGCGGCAGTATTTCGACGCCCTCAGGTAGGTTCAGTAGCTTGCGGTCGACCGGGACGCATACCGGCAATGCGGGAGACTGCTTCATCTTTCGTTGGCTAAGCGATAGCCGCTACCTCCAGCCACAAAACGTCGGCAAGCTCTGCGTGGGCCGGTGGCAGGTTGTTGATGGGGCCGAGCATCGGACCTGCCCAGATTTTTGGAACGATGCGCGCCGCTACTGGCGGCTATGGGCCAATTCCTGATCTGGCTTCCAACCGCTCGGCAGGACCGCTCACGGCCTGCCGCGACGCTGACTGATTTTACAGAGCTTGCGGCTCCACCCTGCGAGGCGGGGCGCGCGTGGCGACGCATGTTCTTGCCGCCTCACTACGCGCTCAGCCGCCTCACGAACCAGTCGGTGAGTTTATTCCAGACGTCGCGGTCGGCTTCGTCTTCCACGCCGTGTTCGAGGTTGGGGTTGTCGTTGATCTCGATGATCATCGGGCCGTCGGGACCGGACTTGAGGTCGACGCCATAGAAGCCATCGCCGATGAGGTTGGCGGCGCGCACGGCGACGTCGACCACGTCGGCGGGGGCTTCGGCCACGGGGATCGACCTGTGGCCGCCTTCGACGGACTCACCACCTTCCTGATGCTTGATGATCTGCCAGTGGCCGCGCGCCATCTTGTACTGACAGACGAAGAGCGGTCGCTTGTCGAGGACGCCGACGCGCCAGTCGAATTCGGTGGGCACAAATTTCTGGGCGATGCAGAGGTCAGACTCTTCGAGGAACTGCGCCACGATCTCGCGCAGTTCCTGCATCGAGGACGCCTTGCGGATGCCGCGCGAGAACGAGCCGTCGGGAATCTTGAGAACGACAGGGAAGTTGAGGCGGTCGGCGACATCCTCAAGATCGGTCTTGTCCTGGATGATCATGGTCTCGGGGGCTGGCAGGCCGGCGCCGATGAGACGCTCCCAGAGGTAGACCTTGTTGGTGCACCGGATCATCGAGATGGGATCGTCGATGACGGGCATGCCTTCCTGGACCGCCTTCCGGGCGAAGCGATAGGTGTGGTTCTTGATCGAGGTCGTCTCGCGGATCATCAGCGCGTCGAATTCGCCGAGGCGGTTGAAATCGCGCCGCGTGATCGGCTCGATCTCGACGCCGTCCTTTTCGGCCAGTCTTGCCCAGTGCTGCAGGCTTTCGACGCTGGAAGGCGCGAGCTTCTCATTGGGATCGTGGAGAACGGCAATCGACCATTTCGGAACCACGCGGGCCTTTGGGCTCTTCCAGGTGCGACCCGTATAGGCCGTGAGGCTCTTGACGAAGAACTCCAGTTCTTCGTCCTCCAGTTTCGTGAAGGGCGTGATGCGGATGCGCTTGATCCTGATCTTGCCGGGCGAGCCATTGGCGGTGGTCGTCACGATGACGACGGGGGCGCGATACCAGTCAAACATCTGGCGGCCGAACCTGCGGAAGCGCTCGTCCTCGACCTCGCCGAAGCAGACGATCAGGCGTTCGGGGATCGGGCCCTTGCCCGGCGATTTCGCGAGGCCGTTGTGAAGCAGGTCTTCGAGGATGGAGGCCGTATCATCCGGGATCTCCCGGTCGTGCAGGTCGAGCAGCGTTTCCACTGTCGGAATGACCCGGTGGCCCCGCGCCTCGCCGAGGAGAGAAGCGTAGTATCCGTCGGTCTGGTAATTGTAGTTGCGAGCCAGGTTGATGATTTTGGGTCGCGAGCCGGAGAGAAGTTTCGGCTGCAAGACATAATCGCGCGTCGTCATCATGCGGAACGGCGCGCCCAGGGCGGCAAGGTCCCGCAGGTCGTCCGCGATCAGGATCCAGTCATATCTCAAAGTGCTTCAGCATCCTGATTGCGCCCCAGCCGTCTGCATAGAAGCCCGGTTCCACCTCGAAACACTTGTAGCCATAGCCGTGATAGCGCTTCAGCAGAGCGTAGTTGGTCTCCTTGATCTCAAGATTGAGTCGCGCGATGGCATTATCATGGCAGTAGCGTTCGACATGGCGGAAAAGCTGTTCGCCAAGGCCCTTTCCCTGATGCGCTGGCGAGACGGCGAGGCTGTCGAAATTGGCTGCATCGTCCTCGAGGATCAGAAAGGCGTAGCCGGCGACCGCGCCATCCACGATGGCGCAGAACAGCGCGGCGCCATCGTCGGCCAGCACGTCGGCGAAATCCTCGCGCGTCATCATCTTGTCGGCGTAGCCAGCGGCGAAGCAGGCCTGCTCGATCGCAACCAATGTGTCGACGTCGCCAGCGTCCATCTCACGGATCACGCGAGGGCAGTCCTCTTGCGGGGCGACGGTCTCTGGAGCGTCGCGGAGAAGCCGCATTAATACCAGCAGAGTGAGTCTGTCGAGCGCTTAGGACGGCAGGCAGGAGCGAGCAGAATGGCGGATCAGGGTGAGCGCGGGATGTCGGTTGCGCTGGGCGTCGTGTCGGGCCTCGGTATGGCGCTCGCGTCATGGCTGTTCATTGCGCCGCAGGTCGGCCCGCCACCGATTATCCCTTTTCAGGACAAGATTTTCCATGCGCTGGCATTTGCCTGCCTGACAGCCCCCGCGGTGCTGGTGCTGCCGCGTCGCTATCTGTGGTTCTGGGTTGCCCACATGGCCGCGCTTGGCGCCGGAATTGAGCTGGCCCAGGCGAGGGGCGGCGATGGCCGATCTGGCGACGTCCTGGATTTCGCAGCGGATGTGGTGGGGATTGCAGTGGCGCAGGGCCTGGGCCGTTGGCTGAAGCGCCAGTTCGATCGGGACGCTGAGGGTTAGCCCACGTCTTCGTTCTCACCTTCGCCGCCCGGGGCTGCGTCTGCCCCAAGCGAGAAAACGCGGGGCCGGGCGCCATCGGGGCTGAGCTCGTACTGGTAGGCCTTGCCCCACGGGTCGGCGGGCAACTCCCCATCCTCAATATAGGGGCCGCGCCACGATGTGGCGCCGGGCGGGGCCTTCACAAGCGCCTCGAGGCCTTCGCTGGCTGAAGGATAGCGGCCCATGTCAACGAGGTAGAGTGCGAGCGACGATTTCAGATGGTCGATCTGGACCTTGGCCGAGTCCGTACGCGCTCGACCAAGATAGCCGAGCACCTGGGGGGCGACGAGGCCGACGATCAGGGCCAGGATGACGAGCGCAACCAGCAACTCCATCAGCGAGAAGCCGGCGTCATGCCGCTTAGGTTTATTGTTCATCGCACGCTCCGGCCGACCGAGATTCTGCATGCAAGTTGCATGCGGGGAGCCTATCAACAACTGTCGGCCAGCAGGAGCCCTGGGTAAAGACATGCCGCCGGGCGATGGCCTGTTTCTGCTCAACCTTTATGTCGCGCTGGCCTCGCCGCTTGTCGGGTCGGCCGCTGCTGCTGCTTCGGCGCGGCTGGCGCAAGGCGGGGCCTGGGACTTTTCGCCGTCGACCTGTGCTGCGTGCGGACGCCGGCTCAGGATCGGCGAGCTTGTACCGGTGGTGAGCTGGCTGGTGCAACGAGGGCGCTGCCGAGGCTGCGCGGCGCCGGTCTCACCGTCGTACCCGATAATCGAGCTGATGGCGGTTGGCATTGCGGCGTGGGCATGGTTTGCGACGCCGGCGCACATGTTCGTGGCCACCTGCGTGTTTGGCTGGCTGCTGCTGGCGCTGTCGGCGATCGACGCGCGCACCTTCAGGCTCCCGGACGTCCTGACCGCGAGCGTGCTGCTCTGTGGCCTTCTCGCGGCCCAGTTGTTCTATCCCGAACGTGTTCTCGAGCAGGTGACGGGCGCGGCTCTTGGCTTTGCCGGGCTGTTGCTGGTGGAATTGGCCTATCGCGCGATCCGACGCCGCGACGGGCTCGGCCGCGGCGACTCCAAGCTGCTCGGGGCCATTGGCGTGTGGATCGGGCCGGCGGGACTCCCTCTGGCTGTTCTTGTCGCAGCCGCGTCAGCAATCGTCTTTGTGCTGATCATCGGATGGATCAGGAAACGCCCGCTGGCCGCAGACGCGGCCATTCCCTTTGGTCCGTTCCTTGCATCTGGAGGGTGGGTGGTGTGGGTAAACGGGTCAGTACCCTTCTGAAGTCTCGAGACAATCTTGCGATTGCGTAAGGTAAACACACGGACAGGGAGTAAGCGGAAGGCTGACGCAAGTCTGACGAAATATCCCCTTGCAGGTGCAACGGGAATGCTCGCGAAACCAAGGGAGTACGCGTGGGTTTACCGCCGTATGTCAGGGTTTCGCAAGGTGTGATCGTTACGGAAGGGTAAGGGCGCTGTACGGGTTCCAGGTAAGGTTCGTAAACTTGCCGTAAAGGATCGCCCGGCTTCCGCTCAGGGATTGGTGTGGGCAGGGTGGTCATGCGGAGACGAGATTTCGTCGCCTATGGAAGCGCAGGCGCGCTAACAGCGGCATTCGTCAAACAACAGGTCGATCAGGAAGCGGACGCGCAAACCGCGGTCAACTTCGAGCTCCATATGGAGGAGATCTTCGAAGAGATGATCGACGGCGAAGTCATCTATGCGATGACCTACCGCGATCCCGTGACGCGCGCGATGCGTCCTCCACTGCGCGTCCGCCGCAAAACCACGGTCAGCATCAAGCTCGTGAACAAGACGCGCCGGCCTCGGCGGTTTGCCATCACCGGGTTCCCCGCGACACAATTTCCGGTTGTGCCGTCCGGCGCCACGACGACCATCCAGTTCAACATCCAGAGGCCTGGTAGCTATATCTACCACGAGAATACGGAAGGCGCCGCTGGGCGTGTGGTGGGGCTGCATGGCGCCCTGATCGTCACACCGGGGGGAGCTAACGGCGCCACCCCGGCGGGCTCGCCGACGCCTTACGGGAACGATGCGCTCACTCCCGCGGTCGCCGCTGTGTTCGACGCCATGGGAAAATCAGACTTTCCGGGCGACAAGTGGCGGCATGGCCTGCCCGAGCGCGAACGCCTCTGGCTGTTTAGTTCTGTCGATCCCCGCATCAATCAGGCGGCCGAAACCGGAAACTCTATCGACATGAGCCTTCCGGTGTATTTCTTCAGGCCCCGCTATTTCACCATCAACGGCCTTTCTGGCTATGACTCAGCGCACGACGAACAGATCGTGCCGAAAGGATATGTGGGGGAGCCTACGCTTATCCGGACCATGAATGCTGGCTTGTGCACGCACGCGCCGCACATTCACGGCAATCATGTGTTCTGCCTTTCGGATGTCGACGCTGCCGGCATGCCGGTGTGCAACACCAATGTTCTCGAACTCGATACCTGGATGATGCCGCCCCTGGGCCGAAAGGACATCCTGCTGCCCTTTAGGCGTCCAGACGAGATTCCCTCGGCCGCCTGGCCACCGAAGGAGGAGCCGTTCCCGCTGCTCTATCCGATGCACTGCCATATCGAGATGTCGCAGACCGCAAGCGGCGGACAGTATCCGCAGGGCATGGTCACACATTGGGAATTGCTGGGACCTAAACGGGGAGCGGATATCTGATGGTTATCGTACGTGATCCAGCCGCGTTCGCCGCCTTCGGTTGCGCGCTTCCCGAAACCGCCGGGCTCGTGACGCCTGACCGGCTGACCCCTGACATTACCTTCGTGCGCGAGGGCGCCAAATCCATTTTCAGCACGATGCCCGACGGAAAGATTGTCGAGTTCTGGAACTTCATCGATGCACGCGACGACAAATCGAAGTCGATGTTTCCCTCGAAGGCGATCCGCGTCCGCCAGGGCCAGGTCGTCCATTCAACGCTGGATGCCAAGAAGAACGCGCACACCATCCACCATCACGGGATGAATTCGAGCACGTACAATGACGGCGTCGGACACGTGTCGTTTGAGGTGCACGAAAAGTATACCTACCAGTTCCAGCCGCAGTCTGCCGGCACGTATTTCTATCACTGCCACAAGAATACGGTGCTTCACTTTGAGTATGGCATGTATGGCCTGCTGATCGTCGATCCGCCGGAAGGTCCCGGGCGGCTCTTCAAGGGCGGGCCCGCCTACGATGTCGAAGCCTTCTGGGTGCCTGACGATGTTGACCCGCGCTGGCACACATTGGCCCACGACGCCGGCATGTGCGGCGACGATGTGGGTCTCGATCGGTTTGATCCGAAATACTTCCTCGTGACCGGCGTACCGGCGCCCCTTACCGAAACAGACCCGAGTGTCTGTATCAATGCGAGGGTTGGGCAGCGCATCCTGGTGCGCCACCTGAACGCATCCTACTCCGTGCTCCGCACGACGATCGAGGGTCTGGATGCCACCATTTATGGCGTTGATGGGCGCCCGCTCGGTCACCCCGATCATCCCTGGGCAAAGCCGATCTTCGTGCCGGCGGGTTCACCTCTTGAAACCGTAACCGCTCAGCGTCGTGACTTGATTATCCAGCCGACGCGTCCGGGGCGGTATCGCGTCAAGTTCGAGTTCCTCGACTGGGTCGCAAGGCGCATCCAGAACAATGGCGCTGGCGTCGCATATACTTACATCAACGTGACCTGATCATGCGGCGTTACCTGACAGCAGCCATCGGCATCACCGCCTTGGCGGTGCTTTCGGCCTGTTCGCAGGAGGCAGCTGTCGTGGCGAATCCGGCGCATGGCGGCGAACATGCCGTGACCGAACTGCATAGCGCTTCCGGGGATCATGCGACGCCAGCGGGGCAGCGTGTTTCGGGGCACGGGACGCACGACTATGTTGCCCCCGACATCAAGCAAATGCGTGGCGACTTCGAACTGGTGAATGCCAGGACGGGCGGCGCGTTCACACAGAAGGACCTGCTGGGCAGCTGGACGCTTCTCTACATGGGGTACATCGAATGCCTTGAGGCCTGCCCCATCGCCATGGCGACAATGCCCCAGGCGGTCGATAAGCTGAACGCCATGGGAATTCCTGCAAAGGCTGTGTTCATCGACATCAACGCGCCGCGTCTCGACGACATATCTGGCGGCGCTGCTCATGCGGCAAAATCCGCCGGGCACGACGCAGCGGGCTTGCACGGATCTTCGCAGGCCGCCCCTGCTGGCCGGGTACCCGCGGGCGAACTCCATGTCACCGGACCGGACATGCGCCGGCTCGCCATTGCAGAATGGGGCGAGAAGCAGGACCCGGACACCATTCTGCTCTCCGGGACCCGCAAGCAGGTCCTGACGGCGGGGCGCCTTTTCAAGTCGCGCGCCGAGCAGACGATGATGCCGACGGAAGAAGCGATTCATCACATCAACCACACCACTTACGTCTATGCCCTCAACCCGGAGGGCGATGTGGTGGTGCTGCTCTATCACTCCGATTCGCCGCAACTTATGGTCGAAGAGATCGTCGCGGCGTCGAAATCCGGTGAAACAGCGTCGAGGACCTGACGGCCTTCACCTTCAGGCCGCAGCTCGTTCGCTCAATGCGTACCCGACACCCCGCACGGTCTTGAGTTCGACGCTGGCATCGGCTCCGGCCAACAAGGCTCTGAGCCTGGAAATGCTTGTTTCGAGCGCGTTCGGACTCACGGCGGCGGATGCATCGTAGAGCGCCCCCTCCAGATAGGCCCGCGTGCAGACACGGCCGTGGCGCCGGAGCAACGCCACAAGCAGTTGCCCCTCGCGGCGTGAAATCGTCAATGGATTGCCGCGTATGGTCAGTTCGAGCGTGTCGGGTCGCAGCAACAAATTCCCGAGCCGCACCGGCTCGAGCTGTATCTCCCGCGATCGACGCAAAAGAGCACGGCACCGTGCGACGAGTTCGGCAAACGCAAATGGCTTGACGAGGTAATCGTCGGCGCCGGCATCAAGTCCGGCCACACGATCATTGATCGCGCCACGCTCGGAGATCATCAGCACGCCGACACTTACACCTTCCGTGCGGATCTGGCGCAGAAACTCGACGCCGTCGCCATCAGGCAGGCCGCGATCGAGGATGATGAGGTCGGTGGCTGGATCGAACGCTGCGTCAAACGCGTCTTCGATGGTGCGTCGCCAATCGACACGGTAGCGCGCTGCGCCAAGCGCCTGCGCGATCGCAGCGCCGAGACCA
>JBEAMJ010000028.1:0-271941 GCA_041166025.1 Pseudomonadota bacterium
TCTTCAGATCGTGGCTTGCCCGGCATCCATGCTGGCCTCCAACCCAGCCAGCATGATGAATCAGACTTCGGCTCAGACTGGAATCCAAAATCGATTCAGCCGGTTCACAAAATGCTCTAGACGCCCTGCTTGCCACGAAGCGGCGGATGGCCACTGCGGACATCCACAACTCTGCCACCGCACACGGTGCATCCGGCGCCGATACCGCTGAGGCGGCGATCCGGACCCCAGCGCTTCAGCGCTACATCAAGATCGATGTCCGGATGATGACCGCAGGTGTTCACCGGGTGGCTGTTGCGCGCCGGCTCTCACCGCGGAGTCTCTCACCCAAACGTCAGGAAGGTGTCGCCCCGCATGGCCGGCTGGCCGATCGATATCTTGACGGGTAGCCGCATGCCAGATCGCTCCGCGAAGCATTGGTCCGGCCTGACGAACCAATGGCACGCACACCCACAAGCCAAAGACGCATGGCGACGTCAGCGTCCTCGCCGCCACGCCCGAACTGCGCTTCGACGAGATCGAGTTCGACCACGCCAGCTACAATGCGTCCGACAAGGCCTCCGCCCGGCCGCGCATGGAGCAGCTGCTGGTTGCTGAACTAGCGGCGCTCAATGACGCCTATGTGCTCATCCTCTTCGACTGCCCACCAGGATTCTCGCCCCTCCCACAGGCTGCAATTGCGAGCGCCGATAATATTGTCTCGCCGGTACATGAAGAGCCGCTCTCTGTCTGGAGCCTCCAGACCTTCCGCGAGTTCGGCTCAACAATGGATGGCGGCTGCGCGCGCCGACGAGGACAGCGCTGACCTGCTCACCTTCTTCGGCCGAGCTGACAACTGGTTCGATCTCTACAAGAGGATCGAAGTGGCCCAAAAGGTTGCCGGGGGTGAGCCACAACTTATTGGCCCCTGCCCCACGCTCAAACTGAAGGTCGCCAAGGCAAGCGCAAACTTCGATCGACACGCGCGCCCAACCGATCCCGAGAAGAACCTCATCAGTTTTGATCAGGCGCGCGACGTGATCCAAGCACTCATTCCAACGGTGCTGAAATCGAGGCAGCAAGTGTCAGCGGGATAGCTGGCGGGGTTGGTGAAAAGCCCGCTCTACAAGGCCAGGCGATCCCAACACGCTAGGCCAAAAGGCTGGTGGAGGGGACTGGATTCGAACCAGTGTACGCAGTGAAGCGGGCAGATTTACAGTCTGCTGGATTTAACCACTCTCCCACCCCTCCAGGGGCCGAGTGCGACGGCTTGACGCCGACGCAGATGAAGCCGAAACGGACCCCGGCCTCACAGCGGAGCGCGTCTTATAGTGACGAAGGATCGACCACGCAACCGGGGCGGAAACGCAGGAAAACCGGGCGATTCTAGTAAGCCTCGTCGCGGCGGCAAGCCTTGGGGTCGTAAGTCGCACCATGAGGGCGAAGGGCCGGGCAGCGGCGCCGGCGATACCGCTCGAGCGAGCCAGCGGACCGACAAGCGGCCGTGGACGGGGGCTGCGAGCGGACATCGCGGACCGCATTCAGGCTCGCGCGGCAGGCCGCCGGTCCATGAGCGGCGCGAAGCTGCGTTCGAGGACAATGGCGAGGTCTGGATCTGGGGGCTGCATGCCGCGGGCGCTGCCCTGCGCAATCCGCTGCGCAAGATCAGCGTGGCGTATGTGAGCCCCGGCGCGGCCGAGCGGGCGGGTCTCGATCCGCGCGCCCTGCCCCGCTTCGCTTACATGATGGAGTCGCGCGAAATCGAACTGAAACTACCGCCTGGCGCCGTGCACCAGGGTCTCGCTGTGCGATGCAGGGCGCTGGAAGGCCAAAACATCGACGACGCTGCGATGCGTCCTGAGAAGACGCTGGCCATCCTGGATCAGGTCACAGATCCGCAGAATGTTGGCGCCATCTTCCGGTCGGCGGCGGCGTTTGGCGTCGGCGCAGTGGTGATGCAGACGCGCAATGCGCCTGTTGCGGGGGGAGCGCTCGCCAAAGCGGCAGCGGGCGCCCTTGAGGTGGTGGACGAGGTCCGCGCCGTAAACATCTCGCGCGCGATCGATGCGCTGAGGGATGCAGGATGGAATGTCGTCGGCCTGGATGGCGCAGCTGAGCTGACGCTTGACGAGGCGATTGCGGGACCAGAGCCGGTGGCCATTGTGCTGGGCGCGGAGGGCGATGGCCTGCGCCACGGCGTCGCCAAGGCGTGCACACGGCTGGCGCGCATACCGATGCAGCCGGGAATGGAAAGCCTCAACGTGTCCAACGCTGCCGCGATTGCCTTCTATGAGGCGATGAAGCGCAAGGGCCGCGTCCCCCCGCCAGCAGTCCGCCTGCCTGCGGTTGCCGGTGGATTCGAGGAAGAAGCAGACTAAACTCTCGGCAGACCTGAGGAGAGGACGAACATGCGGATCGCAATCGCCATTGTGCTCGCCCTGATCACCATCGGCGCGGGAACGGTCTGGGGCATCGCACAGTTCGGATCGACCTCCACGGTCGTGAGCATGCCGCGCGAACCCGTCGTGCGCGAGCCCCAGGTGGCAGCTGTCCCTGACCCGGCTACGCCACAGACCCGTTCGCTGCCAATACCAGGCCCGGCGCCTGCTGCGCCCAGCGAGCCGCAGCCGCCGGAACCAGCAAAGGCGAATCCGCCGCCCGTCACGTTCGGCTCGACACTGGCCGAATCGGAAGCGCCGGCTGCGAAGCCGTCAACGGATGTAACGCCTCCGGTGGCGCCCGAAGCAGCCGAAGCAGAACTGCGGGTTGCGCCGCAGCAGGCGACCGTCCCGCAGCCGACGGCGTCACGAGCCGCTGCGCCGAGCGGACTCGAGGCGCAGTTCAAGGCGCGGCGGGTGACCTACAACCGGCCACCCGAAAAGCTGGCGTTGAACAAACCGGTGGATGTCTCGCTTGTTGTGAACGCCACCGACGATGCGCATGCGGGGCGGGAAGCGCTGGAAGGCTTCAAGGGTGAGATTGTCGAGCGCGATGTCGAATTGTCGGACACGGTCTCGGCGCAACTTACAGGCGTTGGTTTCGACATCACCACGCAGACAGTTGAGCGCCAGCGTCTTTCTGGAAAGACTGTAAACCGCTGGCAGTGGCGCGTGACGCCGACCGAGCCCGGGCAGCATACGCTGATCCTCGAAATCTTTGGTTACGCGTCAGGATCACTCGACGCCGAACCGCTGGATGCCTATCGCGATGTGATCACCGTGGAGGTCGAGCAGATCGATCAGCTGGTGACGTGGGCGAAGAGCGTTCAGCCCCTGTTCGCAGTGCTGGCGGCGCTCGCCGGGATCGGATCTGCGGTGTTCGCCTTCCTGCGCTTCAGGGAAGAGCGCAAGCAGACGAAGGCGAGCCGGACGAGCTGAGACCAGGTGAGTGAGAATCTGCCGCCCGCTGTCCGGGATAGCAGTCGCCAAGACACGCCGCTCTACCCTGCCGCGCTCGCTTTGCCGTCAATAATCTGGCGTATTGCTTGTTCGAAAACGCGCGGGGGCTGGCCGCCCTGGATCATCCAGCGGCCGTTGAAGATGACCGAGGGGACGGCGTTGATGCCGCGGTTGCGCCACACGGCCTCCTCCGCACGAACTTCCTGGGCGTAGGCGCCGGAACCCAGTAACTCTCGCGCCTTGGCCGCGTCGAGACCCGCAATCGCCGCGGCGGCAATCAGCACTTCATGATCGCTGGTCGATTTCTGCTCGGTGAAGTTGACGGCGAAGAGCGCCTCCTTCAGCTCGATCTGCCGGCCCTCGACACCGGCCCAGTAGAGCAGCCGGTGCGCGTCGAACGTGTTCCAGATGCGGCTTTCGGAATTGTAGTTGAACTCGAAACCGAGCGCTTCGCCGCTCTCGCGAATGGCGTTCCGCGAGGCTGCAGACCGGGCCGGATCAGCGCCATACTTTCGCGCAACATGCTCGGTTGTGTTCTCGCCCTCCGGAGGCATATCTGGGTTGAGCTCGAAAGGCTGGAAGTGGATTTCCGCGGCAACCCTGTCGCCGACTGCATCAAGCGCCCGCTTCAACGAGCGCAAGCCGATGACACACCACGGACAGGCGACGTCCGAGACGAAATCGATGCGCAAGGGGACAGACATGGGCGTTCTCCTTCCTGCAATGTAGTCCTTACACCGCCCTTGCGCCACTGCATGCACGGGCGCGATAGTCTGGCGGCAGGAGACATGACATGCCCACGCGCGCCTTCGAGACCAAGCTGGAAACGATCGGACAGGTGCTGGCAGGGCCCTGGCGGGCGCCGGTCAACATGCTGCTCGAACAGACCTACGACAACCACGTGTCGCTTCATGACGATGCGATGGCGCGCAAGCTGGGCTTCAAGGCGGGGCCGATCGAGGGGCCGACCCATTACAGTCAGTTTGTTCCTCTCGCCGAGGCCATCTGGGGCGAGCGGTTTCTGCGCGAGGGATGCCTGTCGGCCCATTACCGAAACATGGTGATGGAGGGTGAAGAGGTCCGCGCCTTCATCGAACGCGAGCCCGGCGAGGACCATGCGAAGATCTGGGCGAGCAAGCGCGATGGAACAGAAGTGTTGAAAGGCACAGCGTCGGTAGGGCCGCAATCCCCGCCGACGGCGCTGGACCTGCGGCTCAGCGAGCTGTCGCCGCTGGAACAGCCGGTGATCCTGCGCGACCTAAGGGTGGGGCAGCGGATGAAGCGGCAGAAGGTGCGCATGGATGCAGATCAGCATATGGGCGACCTTTATCCCTTTTCGCTCAACCAGAAGCTCGCGAAGATCACGGAGCCCTCGCCCTGGTATGCGGGCGCGGACAATCCGTGGGGCCGCGCGATCGTGCCGTGGGAAATGGTGAGCGTACTGCTCCAATACGTTGCGCGGGAAGACAAGCTGCCGGTTAAGGGGCCGGCAGTCGGCCTCTTCGCAGATCAGGAAATCCGCATGATCGAAGGGCCCCTGTTCGTCGGCGAGGATTATGAGATTGAGCGGGAGATCGTGGCGTTGTCCGGGAGCCGGCGAACCGAATCCTACTGGACGCGTACCTTCGTCTACCGGCCTGGCACGTCCAAGGTCATCGCGACCATGTTGCTGAACCAGGCCACGCTGAAGGACTCCTACGCTCGCTATGCTGAGGAACACGCAGCGCTTTACCCGGCCTGAGCACGGTCGCGATCGCAACCAAACGACGCGCGTTGGGGCCAGTTGTTCGACGTTCCCGAGCGTTGGACGGGCATGACTTGCCGTTACGGAACTCCCTGATGCAAAAATGCTGCATCTTCAGGTAGTTTGGCGAAATGGCCCGATTCGCATGCCCCCCGTGAATTGACGCGGTCACGCGTGCGTGACGGAACTGCGACCGCCACTCTCTTCTGGGGACGTGGGGTCAGAGCCTTCAACATGGTCGTCACAGCGAAAGGAGAGGCAATCACGAAAATGGAGTGACCCGTGAACCGACCCCCGCTGAAGCCTCTGCTTCTGAGCTCGACGCTGCTCGGCCTTGCCACAGCACCGTTTGCCTTTGCACTGCCTGCCATGGCGCAGGAAACCGCCGCCCAGGAAAATGACGACGTGGTCGTCGTCACGGGCACGCGGATCTCTCGCGAAGGCTATGCTTCTTCCAGCCCTATAACGACTGTCGACTCCGAGGAGTTGCAACTCAAGCAGCCCGTGGACGTCGAAGAAGTCCTGCGCGCGATGCCGCAATTCCTGCCCGGCAATGGCGGGCAGGTGAACAATGGGTCCTCAGGCACATCGACGCTTGACCTGCGCGGCCTCTCGACCCCGCGTACCCTTCCGCTCATTGACGGCAAACGCATGGTCGGCTTCGACCCGAACGGCCTGTTCGACGTGACGGCCGTTCCGGTTTCGCTGCTTGAACGCGTTGACGTGGTGACCGGCGGCGCTTCAGCGGTCTACGGGTCCGACGCGGTCGCCGGCGTGGTCAACTTCATCCTGAATGACGACTTCCAGGGCGCCCAGCTCGACACCTCCTACTCAATCACCGACCACGGCGATGGCGAGATCGTCAACGTGCAGGGCACGATCGGCGCAGGCTTCGACGATGGCCGCGGCAATGTCGTGCTCTCGGTCGGCTATGCGGACAAGGAAGCCGTTTACCAGACCCGTCCGCCGGGTTCGTCCACCCCGGGCGCCTCGTCCACGACCAATCCGGCGGCAATCGACTCGGCCACCGGAGGGCGGACGCAGTTCAACGCGACAGGAAACCTCGTGCCATTCTACCGGGGTTTCGACTTCAACCCTCAAAATCTCTACCAGACGCCCCAGGAACGCTGGCAGGCGCTTGCGCTCGCCAAGTACCAGATCAATGACAATGTCGAGGCCTACTCGCGGTTCATTTACTCCGGCTCCACCTCTGCCCCGCAGCTGGCCTCTTCGGGCACGTTCGGCTTCTCCTTCGAGGTGCCGCTCACCAACCCGTTCCTGTCAGCGCAGGCCTCCAGCTATCTCGCTGCGAACAACCCGGTCATCACCTGCTCGGTCGCAGCCGCTGGCCAGTGCGTTGACGTGGGCGTCCGCTGGCGCGCCGTGCCGGTCGGCCCGCGCCAGTACAGCTTCCAGTATGACAACATTCAGGGACTCGTCGGCTTCCGTGGCGACTTCATGGGGTGGGACTGGGACATCGCGGGCGCGCACGGCGAAACCAGCCTGCAACGCCAGCAGAACAATGACATCGACGCCAACCGGTTCCAGCAGGCGCTCTTCGCCGCCAGCACAACAGCCTGTATCGATCCATCGGGTCTCTGCTCGCCGATCAACATCTTCAACCCGGCGGTTGCGGTGACGCCGGCAGCGGCGCAGTTCGTGTCACTGAACCTTCAGGTCCAGTCGCTCACGACGCAGGACTATGTCCAGGCCACGATCAGCCGTGACCTTGGCGACTTCAAGTCACCGTGGGCGGTCGAGCCGATCGCAGTGTCATTCGGCGCCGAGTATCGCGACGAGTCATCCGATTACCGCCCGGACGCCGCCTCGCAGTCCGGCGCCTCGCCCGGCTTTGGCCAGACCCTGCCGACCAAGGGCCGATATGATGTCTCGGAAGTCTTCGGCGAGACGATCATACCGCTCGTTTCCGACATGCCATTCGCCGAGTCGATCAACCTCGAACTTGGCTACCGCTCGTCGGACTACTCAACGTCCGGCTCGGTGGAGAGCTACAAGTATGGCGCCGACTGGGCGCCTGTCGACGGCCTCCGCTTCCGTGGCATGTTCCAGCGCGCCGTGCGCGCCGCGAACATCGCGGAGCTGTTCGCGCCCGTGACCCCGGGCACGGGCGACCTGCTGGTCGATCCATGCGCCAATGGCAGGGCGGGCTCGCCGCTGACAGGCGGCTTGCGAGCCCTGTGTATCGCCACAGGCGTTCCTGCAACGGCGATCGACAACGCAACACTGGCCCAGCCGACATCCGGCCAGGTCAACGCCTTCTTCGGCGGCAATCCAAATCTGACACCCGAAGAAGCCGATACGGTTACGTTCGGTGTTGTGTGGCAACCGGACTTCGTGCCGGGTCTGGCCGTAACGGTGGACTATTATGACATCCAGATCGCGAACGCGATCTCGATCCGTCCGAACTACGACATCGTCGACGGGTGCTACAACATCACCCGGAATCCGACGCTGACCGCCACCGATGTCGACTGCCAACTGATCGCACGCAACACCGTGAACGGTACGATCGAGGGCGACCTCATCTATGGTATCCAGCAGGTCACCGAGAACATCGGCGAGGTTCACGCAGAGGGCATCGACTACTCGGTGCGCTATGACTGGGACCTCGGCGCCTATGGCGGGCTCGAGCTTGCCCTGGATGGCACCTACGTCATGGATGCGAGCTACGTCCCGGCACCGGGCGGCGCGACCGTCGAGTGCGTGGGCCGTTATGGCAAGCAGTGCGGCCTGCCGTCGACCGTTTCCGGCTCGACCGGCGGTCCGACGCCGGAAACCCGCTTCATGCAGCGGACGACATGGACGTTCGGCGACTTCGATGCGTCGCTGATCTGGCGCTACCTTTCGGGTTCGGAAGTTGATGCTACGCAGGCGGCCGCAACGCCGGCTGCATCCGCTTCGATCCCGGACTACAACTACCTCGATATCGCCGGGTCGTGGCAGATCACCGACTGGGCGAAGCTTCGGATGTCTGTGACCAATATCACGGACGAAGAAGCGCCCTTCGTGCAAACCGAGACCGGCTCCACGCCGTTCAACTCGGGCAACACCTACCCCTCTACTTATGACGTGCTGGGCCGGGTGTTCACGATTGGCGTGACCACGAAGTTCTAGTCTGGGGGCGTGAAAGGCGGCGGCTTCTCACGGGGGCCGCCGCTTCCTTTTTTCAGAGTTGCCGCGCGTAACGGACAGATGCAGCATTCGACGATGACGACCCCCTTGGCCACTCTGATCCGGCAGGCCGAAGCAGCAGCAAATGCAGGCAGATGGCAGGAGGCGGAACAGGCCTGGCGCGAGGTGCGGCGACTCGACCCCGCAAGCAGCAAGGCCGCGCTCGGGCTGGGCGTGCATGCCATGCAGCGACGCGATTTTGTCGGCGCGACGGAACTCATCACGGAAGCTCACCGTTTGTCCCCGCGCGATCCGTTCATTCCTCTCGCGCTCGCGCGCGCGCGGCAAGCACTCAACGACGATGCCGGTGAGGCCCAGGCGATCGAGAGCGCGCTGGCCATCGATCCCTACTTCGTCCCGGCACTGCTCGCCAAGGCGCAGCACTTGCGTCGCATTGGTCAGGGCGCGACAGCGGCGACCTTCTTTCGAATAGCGGTGCGTGTCGCGGGGCCTGAGCAAGAATGGCCGGCCGTGCTGCGTGGACAGCTGGAACAGGCGCGCGAGGTTGCGAACGCTCATGCAGGCGCCATGCATGCGCATCTGGAATCCGCGATTGCACCCATGCTGTCTTCACTGTCGCGCGGGCAGGCGGAACGCTGGCGGGAAGCAGCGTCGGTCATGGCGGGCGTCTCGAAGCCTTACCCCCAGCACGCAAACCAGCTGCATGTGCCGCGGCTGCCCGCAATACCCTTTTACGACCGCGAGATGTTCCCCTGGGCAAGCGAACTCGAGGGAAAGACGGATCTGATCCGAGACGAGCTGCGCGCGGCGCTAGCTGACGGGAGAAAGGACTTTGCACCCTACATCGCGCTTCGACCCGGCCAGCCGGTCGATCAATGGCGCGATTTGAACAATTCGCAGCGGTGGAGCCACTATGGCCTCTGGCGGAACGGCCAGCCCGAAGAGGCGCACCTCGCCCAGTGCCCCGGCACACGCCAGGCGCTTGAGGCGGTCGACATGGCCGCCATTGCCGGCCTGTGCCCGAATGCAATGTTTTCCGCCCTTGCCCCACACACGGAAATCCCGCCGCACACCGGGGAGACCAATGCGCGGCTGGTCGTCCATCTGCCGCTCATCGTGCCCGAAAAATGCTCCTACCGGGTGGGCTTCGAACATCGCACCTGGACAGAAGGCGAACTTCTCATTTTCGATGACACGATCGAGCATACGGCGCGCAACGATAGCGACGCGCTGCGGGTGGTTCTCATTTTCGACGTCTGGAATCCCTTGCTCGCGCCCGAGGAGCGGGAGGTGGTGCGCACCCTTGCGGCCGCCAGCCGGGCAGCTCCGGCTCCATAGCCAGAACAAAGGAAATTTCGCGATCTGGTCCCGTTACGGCAAGCGATTGCGCCGCAGGGGGGCCTTGCAGGCGAGGTTGTCGCGCCCGGCCCGGAAGTCGAAAGTCGCTTCCAGAGGCAAGAGAGGTGCGCGCACACCCTCTTCAGTGCAGCTTCACGCAAATATCGCCGCAGGTTCGGCTATTGGATTGAAATTCTGTGCCTAGCTGGTAGGCGCTCAATTTCAACGAGGACTGGACGAGTTTACGCGCATGGAAATGGGCCTGCCCCCGGCACAGGGACTCTACGATCCCCGCAATGAGCACGATGCCTGTGGCGTCGGCTTCATTGCCAATGTGAAGGGCCGAAAATCGAACGCCATCGTGGCGCAAGGGCTCCAGATTCTCGTGAACCTGGACCATCGCGGCGCCGTGGGCGCGGACCCGCTGCTGGGCGATGGCGCGGGCATCCTGATCCAGATTCCCGATGCGCTGTTCCGTGACTGGGCGAAGGGCGCGAAAGTCGACCTGCCCCAGCCGGGCCATTATGCTGTGGCCATGTGCTTCCTGCCGCAGGACGCGGCGGCGCGCGACTTCGCGATGAAGCAGTTCGGGAACTACCTGGCCAAATCAAAGCAGGTGCTGCTTGGCTGGCGCGACGTACCCACGGACACGAAGGGCATCGGCAAGGCTGTGATCGCCTCGATGCCGGTGATCAAGCAGGCTGTCATCGCCAAGGGTTCGCCAGCGATGGACCAGGATGCGTTCGAGCGCAAACTCCTCGCGATCCGCAAGGAGACGCAGAACCCTCTGGCGGAGATCGCCAGGAAGAAGAACCTGCCGGGGTTGGCCGAGTTCTACATGCCCTCCCTGTCGACGCGCACAATCGTCTACAAGGGCCTGCTTCTCGCCGGACAGGTAGGTACCTTCTACAAGGATCTGACCGATCCGCTGTGCGAGAGCGCGCTGGCGCTGGTTCACCAACGCTTCTCGACAAACACCTTTCCCTCATGGCGCCTCGCGCACCCCTACCGGTTCATCGCGCACAATGGCGAGATCAACACTGTGCGCGGCAATGTGAACTGGATGTATGCGCGGCGGCGCTCGATGGAGAGCGCGTTGCTTGGCGCCGATCTCGACAAGATGTGGCCGCTGATCCCGCACGGTCAGTCGGACACGGCCTGCCTCGACAATGCGCTCGAACTGCTCGTGGCAGGCGGCTATCCGCTGAGCCACGCCATGATGATGCTGATCCCTGAGGCCTGGGCCGGGCATCAGGATATGGCCCCCCAGCGCCGCGCCTTCTATGAGTATCACGCCGCGCTGATGGAGCCGTGGGATGGCCCCGCCGCTATCGCATTCACTGACGGCCGCCAGATCGGCGCGACACTCGACAGGAACGGGCTGCGCCCGGCCCGCTTCATCGTCACCGACGATGATCATGTCGTGCTGGCGTCCGAATCCGGGGTGCTGCCGATCCCGGAGGAAAAGATCGTCCGCAAATGGCGGCTGCAGCCGGGCAAGATGCTACTGATCGACCTCGAACAGGGCCGGATCATCGAGGATGAGGAGGTGAAAGCCAGCGTCGCAGGGAAGCATCCCTACGAAGACTGGCTGCGGGAGATGCAGTTCAAGCTGTCCGAACTTTCCGACCCGGAAGCAGACCCCGAACAGACCAATGGCTCGAACTCCAGCGTCAGCCTGCTCGATCGCCAGCAGGCGTTCGGCTACACCCAGGAAGACCTTCAGTTCTTCCTCGAGCCGATGGCCCAGCTCGGCGATGATCCGGTCGGCTCGATGGGCGCCGACACCCCCATCGCCGTCCTGAGCCGCAAGCCGAAACTCCTGTACAACTACTTCAAGCAGAACTTCGCACAGGTCACCAACCCGCCGATCGATCCGATCCGGGAAGAGCTGGTGATGTCGTTGGTCTCCATGATCGGGCCCCGTCCAAACCTGCTCGGCCTGGCGGCGGGTACGCACAAGCGGCTGGAAGTCTCCCAGCCGGTGCTCACCAATGCCGACCTCGACAAGATCCGCTCGATCTCGGAGCTGGTCGATGGCGCCTTCCGGACGGCAACGGTCGACATCACCTGGGATGCGCGCGAAGGCTCAGCTGGCCTCAAAGCCGCGATCGAGCGCATCCGCCTCGAGGCGACCGAGCACGTGCTGCAGGACATCAATATCCTCATCCTCTCCGACCGCGCCGTGTCGGCCGAACGCATACCCGTGCCGGCGCTGCTGGCGCTTTCGGCCGTCCACCACAAGCTTGTGCGGCAAGGCCTCCGGATGCAGGTCGGGCTCGTTGTCGAAACTGGCGAGGCCCGTGAAGTGCATCACTTCTGCACGCTCGCCGGCTATGGCGCCGAGGCTGTGAACCCCTACCTCGCCTTCGAGACCCTGGAGCAGATCCGCCAGCGTGAGGGGCTCAAGCTTTCCGCAAAGGAGGTCAAGAAGAACTACATCAAGGCCGTGGGCAAAGGCATCCTCAAGGTGATGTCCAAGATGGGCATCTCGACCTACCAGTCCTATTGCGGCGCGCAGATCTTCGATGCCGTCGGCCTCTCGTCCGAACTGATCAACGAGTACTTCACGGGCACGGCGACAACGATCGAAGGCGTCGGCCTGGACGAGATCGGTGAGGAAGCCGTGCGGCGCCACAAGGCCGCCTTCGGCGACGACCCGCTCTATCGCGAACTGCTCGATGTCGGCGGTGACTACGCCTATCGCCTCCGCGGCGAAGACCATGCTTGGACGCCAGACACGGTGGCGAAGCTGCAGCACGCTGTGCGCGGCAACGTGTCGGAGGACTACAAGGCCTTCGCGCAGTCGATCAACGAGCAGAACGAGCGTCTGTTGACCATCCGCGGCCTGATGCAGCTGAAGTTCGCGGACAAGGAGATCCCGATCGAGGAGGTCGAACCCGCGGCCGACATCGTGAAGCGCTTTGCGACAGGCGCGATGAGCTTCGGCTCGATCAGCCGCGAGGCGCATACGACGCTGGCGATTGCGATGAACCGCATTGGCGGACGCTCCAACACCGGTGAAGGCGGCGAGGAACCGGATCGCTTCAAGCCAATGAAGAATGGCGATTCGATGCGCTCGCGCATCAAGCAGGTCGCATCGGGTCGGTTCGGCGTCACGACGGAATACCTGGTCAACGCCGACGATATCCAGATCAAGATGGCGCAGGGCGCCAAGCCCGGCGAAGGCGGCCAGCTACCGGGCCACAAGGTCGATCAAAACATCGCCAAGGTGCGCCACTCGACACCGGGGGTGGGACTGATTTCGCCACCGCCCCACCACGACATCTATTCGATCGAGGACCTCGCGCAGCTGATCCACGACCTCAAGAACGTGAACCCAGAAGCGCGCATTTCCGTGAAGCTCGTGTCGGAAGTCGGCGTCGGCACAGTCGCCGCCGGCGTCTCGAAGGCGCGTGCGGATCATGTCACGATATCAGGTTTCGAGGGCGGCACCGGCGCATCGCCCCTCACCTCCCTGACGCATGCCGGCTCGCCCTGGGAGATCGGCCTGGCTGAGACACAGCAGACACTCGTGCTGAATGAACTGCGCGGACGTATCGCCGTGCAGGTCGATGGCGGCCTGCGGACAGGCCGCGACGTGGCCATCGGCGCGCTGCTCGGCGCAGACGAGTTCGGTTTCTCAACTGCGCCGCTGATTGCCGCCGGCTGCATCATGATGCGCAAGTGCCATCTCAACACTTGCCCCGTCGGCGTTGCAACACAGGATCCGGTGCTGCGCGCGCGCTTCACCGGCGCGCCTGAGCATGTGATCAACTACTTCTTCTTCGTGGCTGAGGAAGTGCGTCACATCATGGCGAAGCTCGGCTTCCGCAAGTTCGAAGAGATGGTGGGTCGCGTCGACCTGATCGACATGCGCAAGGCGGTCGACCACTGGAAGGCAAAGGGCGTCGACCTGTCGAAACTGCTCCACCAGGCGCCGGCGAAGGCGGGCGTCGCGGTGAAGGTCTCGGAAACCCAGAACCACGGCCTCGAAGGCGCCCTCGACCACAAGCTGATCAAGGCGGCCAAACCTGCGCTGGCCAAGGCGCCAAAGCCGGTCCAGATTTCGGAGACGATCGCCAACGTGAATCGCACGGTTGGCGCCATGCTCTCCGGTGAAGTAGCTCGCAAGTTCGGTCATGCCGGGCTGCCGGACGACACAATCCAGATCGCCCTCACCGGTACGGCCGGGCAAAGCTTCGGCGCCTTCCTTGCGCGCGGGGTGACGTTGCATCTTGTCGGAGACGCAAACGACTATGTCGGCAAGGGACTGTCAGGTGGACGGGTGATTGTGCGCCAACCCGCCCAGGCGAAGCGCGAGCCCACGCAGAACATCATCGTCGGAAACACGGTGCTTTACGGCGCCATCGCAGGTGAAGCCTATTTCGAAGGCGTTGCCGGCGAGCGTTTTGCCGTCCGCAACTCAGGCGCGGTGGCAGTGGTGGAAGGCTGCGGAGACCATGGCTGCGAATACATGACCGGCGGCGTAGTGGTGGTCCTCGGCGACACCGGGCGCAACTTCGCAGCGGGAATGTCGGGCGGCGTTGCCTATGTCTACGATCCCAAGAAGGCGTTCGCCGCCCGCTGCAACACGGCCATGGTCAGACTTGAAACCGTGAAGCCAGCAGAAGGCGGGCCGGAAGCCGATGCGCCGCAGCAGCGCGCGCCGTCGGCTGAAAACAGCGGCATGGGCGATATGCTCGCCTTCGATGCGGAGCGGCTACGCATTATTGTCGAGCGGCATCTGCTGCACACGGGCAGCGCTCGCGCGCGTGAAATCCTGGACAACTGGGACGCAGCCCTTGCGAATTTCATCAAGGTCATGCCGACGGACTATGCACGTGCGCTTGTCGACCTGAAGGCGACGAAACACGCCACGGTTGCGGCCGAGTAGAGGGAGAGAACCATGGGCAAGCCCACAGGCTTCCTCGAATACGAGAAAAAGGAGCGCGCATACGAAAAGCCGGAAGCGCGCAAGAAGACATGGTCCGAATTCCTCAAGCGCATGGACAATGCGGAAATCCGCACTCAGGCCGCGCGCTGCATGGATTGCGGGATTCCCTTCTGCCAGGGCAACGGCTCCGTTGCGCCTGGCGCGCCAGGATGTCCGGTCAACAACCAGATCCCCGATTGGAACAATCTGGTTATGCGCGACCACTGGAAAGCGGCGCTGGAGAACCTGCACTCCACCAACAACTTCCCGGAATTTACGGGCCGTGTCTGCCCTGCTCCATGCGAAGCTTCGTGTGTCCTGAACATCAATGACAACCCGGTCTCGATCAAGACGATCGAATGCGAGATCGTCGATCGCGGCTGGGATGAAGGCTGGATAAAGCCTCAGTCAGCGCCCCGCGGTACAGGCAAGCGCGTTGCGATCGTGGGTTCGGGCCCGGCGGGCCTGGCCTGCGCGCAGCAGTTGGCGCGCGCAGGGCATTCGCCCACAGTGTTCGAGAAGTCTGACCGTATCGGAGGTCTGCTGCGCTACGGCATTCCGGACTTCAAGATGGAAAAGCATCTTATCGACAAGCGCATTCGCCAGATGGAAGCCGAGGGCGTCATCTTCCGGCCGCGCATGCATGTGGGGATCGATGTATCCGTGCAGCGCCTCCTCGACGACTATCAGGTGATCGTCCTGGCGGGCGGGGCCGAGAAGCCCCGCGATCTGCCTGTCCCCGGTCGTGAGCTGGACGGCGTACACTATGCCATGGATTTCCTGACGCAGCAGAACAAGCGCGTCGCAGGTGATGATGAAAACGCCGCTGCCCCTGGCGGAACGATCTCCGCCAAGGGAAAGCATGTTGTCGTAATCGGCGGCGGCGACACGGGATCAGACTGCATCGGCACATCCAACCGCCACGGCGCGGCAAGCGTGACGCAGCTGGAGATCATGCCAAGGCCGCCTGCGCAGGAAGACAAGGCGATGACATGGCCGGACTGGCCGCTGAAACTCCGAACCTCTTCCAGCCACGAAGAGGGGGCCGAACGCGACTGGTCAGTCATCACCAAGCGCGCGATCGGCGAAGGCGGCAAGGTGAAGGCGCTGGTCTGCGCACGCGTCGAGTGGGTCCGGGGCGCAAAAGGCATGGAAATGAAGGAGGTCGCCGGTTCGGAATTCGAACTGAAGGCCGATCTTGTCCTTCTTGCTATGGGCTTTACGGGACCGGTCGTGCCCGGTCTGATCGATCAGTCGAAGGCGGCGCTGGACCCGCGCGGCAATGTCGCCGCGAACACGAACGACTACAAGACGAGCGCCGATCGCATTTTCGCCTGCGGTGACATGCGGCGCGGCCAGTCGCTTGTCGTGTGGGCGATCCGCGAAGGGCGTCAGTGCGCGCGCGCTGTGGACGAGCACCTGATGGGCGCGAGCAATCTGCCACGCTAGGAGCGCCGGGACTTCCGTTGCGTGAAATTGACGTTTGCTCCGGGGCAGCTCACCCTGCATTGGCTCAGGACACGTCAGGACACAGGCATGAAATCGCCCATCTGCGAGATGCTCGGCATCGACTTTCCACTCGTCGCATTCAGCCATTGCCGGGACGTCGTGGCAGCCGTCTCGCGCGCAGGCGGGATGGGCGTGTTCGGTGCAGTCAACCTGCCGCCCGAAAGTCTCCGCGAGGAACTGACGTGGATCGATGCGCACTGCGGCGGCAAGCCCTATGGCGTCGATCTCATCGTCCCCAACAGCATTGAGGGCAAGTCGGAAGCATTCAGCCATGATGCTTTGCTCGCTGCCGTGCCTCAGCAGCACAAGGATTTCGCAGACAGCATCCTGAGCTCGCACGGCATCGAACCGGTAAACCTGGAGGATGACCGTCGACGCAGCGCCATCGCCGCGCGCAACATGCGCGCTGAAGGTGCAGCAAGTTCGCTTGAAGTCGCCTTTGACTTTCCGATCCGACTGATCGCGAACGCGCTCGGCGTTCCGCCTCCAGTGATGCTGGAACTGGGCAAGCGCAAGGGCGTGCCGGTTGCCGCGCTCGTGGGGGCAAAGGAGCATGCGGTTGCGCAGGTGAAGGCGGGAGTAGACATCCTCGTTGTCGCTGGCGGCGAAGCCGGCGGCCACTGCGGAGAAGTCTCGACCATGGTGCTGATCCCGGAGGTGCATCGCGCGCTTAAGGCGATGGGCGCCTCGACACCAATCCTCGCTGCTGGCGGCATCACCACGGGTGGGCAGATGGCGGCTGCGATGTCCATGGGTGCAGCTGGCGCCTGGTGTGGGTCCGTTTGGCTGACGACCAGCGAGGCGGAGACCACTCCAGTCGTCAAGGAGAAGATGCTTGCCGCCTCCTCGCGCGACACGGTGCGGTCGCGGTCGCGAACCGGCAAACCCTCGCGGCAGTTGCGCTCGCCCTGGACCGACGCATGGGAGCGCGAGGATGCGCCGCCGCCGCTGGGCATGCCGTTGCAGAGTTTCGTTTCCGAGCCGGCCTTGCGACGGGTGAACAAGCTCGCCGAAGGCGGCCATGCCGGCGCAAAGCAACTCGCCACCTACTGGGTCGGCCAGGGGGTCGGCCTGATGGACCAGGCGATGTCCTGCGCGCAGGTGGTCCAGCAGTTCCGGGAAGACTTCCTCGAAGCGCGCGAACGATTGATCGGCCTGCTCGACGAATAGCGCGACAGATTTGCGCATCGCCGCAACCTCCCCTATATGCCGCGGCATGGTCTGGCCGGCGTGGCGCCGCCCCCATCAGGAAGGGTCCGATGCTACGCATCCAGGAACTCAAGCTGCCGCTTGACCATGCCGAACCGGCGCTGCGCCAGGCGATCCTCAGGCGACTGTCGATCGCAGACCAGGCGCTGGTCTCCTACACCACCTTCAAACGCGCTTACGATGCGCGGAAGACCTCCGCGATCCAGCTGATCTACACCATCGATTGCGTCGTGAAAGACGAAGCGTCGGTCCTGAAGCGGCTGGCAAAGGACAGGCAGATCGGCCGCACGCCCGACCTGGACTACCGCCCGCCCGTGAAGGCCCCCGGCGGAACAAAGCGCCCGGTTGTGGTTGGCATGGGCCCATGCGGCCTATTCGCCGGGCTTATCCTCGCCGAGATGGGATTCAATCCGATCATTCTCGAGCGCGGCAAGATCGTACGCGAACGTACCGTCGACACATTCCGCTTCTGGCGCAAGGGCGTCTTGGATCCTGCCTCGAATGCACAATTCGGCGAAGGCGGCGCCGGCACATTCTCCGACGGCAAACTTTATTCGCAGATCAAGGACCCGCGCCATCTTGGCCGCAAGGTGCTGACAGAGTTCGTCGAAGCTGGCGCTCCCGAGGAAATCCTGTTCGTTTCGAAACCCCACATCGGCACCTTCCGCCTCGTCTCAATGATCGAGCATATGCGCGAGAAGATCACCCGGCTGGGCGGCGAGATCCGCTTCCAGCATCATGTGACCGACATCCTGCTGCGCGAGCAGCGTGGAGAAAAGCAGATCACTGGAGTTGCGCTCGCGACCGGCGATGCGATCGAGACGGACCACCTCGTCATGGCGCTGGGCCATTCGGCGCGCGACACGTTCGAGATGCTGCATGGCCGCGGCGTCTACTTCGAAGCCAAGCCCTTCTCCATCGGCGTGCGTATCGAACACCCACAGTCGATCATCGATTGTGCGAGGTTCGGCGCGAGCGCGGGCCATCCGATCCTTGGCGCTGCTGACTACAAGCTGGCGCACCACGCCAGCAACGGTCGCGGCGTCTACTCATTCTGCATGTGCCCCGGAGGAACGGTCGTCGCGGCCGCCTCCGAGGACGGCCGGCTCGTCACCAACGGAATGAGCCAGTACTCCCGCCGCGAGCGCAACGCCAATGCAGGAATCGTCGTCGGGGTGACGCCTGAGGATTTTCCCGGCGACGGACGCGACAATCCGCTGGCAGGCATCGCCTTCCAACGTCATTGGGAGGAAAAGGCCTTCCGTGCCGGGGGCGAGTCGTGGTTTGCGCCGTGCCAGCTGGTCGGCGACTTCCTGAAGGACCAGCCGTCGACGGCTCTCGGGTCGGTCATTCCCTCCTATAAACCCGGCGTGACGCCAACCGATCTCAGGTTGTGCCTGCCGGACTTTGCGATCCTCGCCATGCGCGAGGCGCTGCAGATTTTCGGCCGGCAGATTCAGGGCTTTGCGATGGACGACGCCGTCATGACCGGCGTCGAGACGCGTACGTCCAGCCCTGTGCGCATGACGCGCGGGGCTGATTTCCAGTCGCTGAATGTGAAAGGCCTTTATCCAGCCGGCGAAGGGGCAGGCTATGCAGGCGGCATCCTCTCGGCCGCTGTCGACGGCATCAAGGTTGCCGAGGCTGTCGCGCTTGCCGCCGTGGGCAGGCAAGCGGCCTGATCTTCGCCGGGCCAGAGAGGCTTGCAGGCGGGCTCGTCAAGAATGAACGCCGTGCCCATCATGTGTGGCGCGTTATCACGCCACCAGGCAGCTGCTTCGGGATGTTCGATCAACAGTTCAAGCCCGATCCCGTGCTGGCGCACCCGGAGAGGCGCTGCCCCAGCAAGGGCTCCAACTGTTCGCGCGCTTCGGGTCACTCAGGCTGCCTCGAGGCGACCCGGCCTCAAGCTCGCCTATTCATCCTCGCTGCGATTGCGCAGCATGATCACCGCAGCAACCACGGCGCCGATGGCCGCGCCGATCGCCAGGGTCCGCAGCGGATGCTCACGCACCTCGCGAACCACAAACTTCGCCGCCTTGCGGCCGCCGCGCGCCGCACCTTCAGCGAACTCGCCAGCAAAGTCCTGGGCGCTTCCCAACGCCCGCCTCGCCCGATCGGTAAATTCCGACATGTTGCCCACCTTCTCGGTCTGACTCGGAACCGAGCTCCCGATACCTGCTTCCATCGCACGTCTTGCCATGACCAACCTCCACTTCGCCCCCCGGAACCGCTCCGGGTACCGAACTGGCTTCTGGGCGATGGCGCCGACGCAGGAGATGACAGTAACCCGGAAGGGCCACCCCTGCCCAGCTGCATGCTGTACCTTGCGGCGCTAATTTTGCCCCCGCAGAGGCCAGAATTCTGGCAATTGGCGATCCGGCGCGCGGCAAAACGCCTGCCGCGCGCAGTGCCTGCGGGCGCGAACACCTCGACAAAATGTTAAGGCGCATGACCTAGTCTTGAACCATCGAATGCCGCCCCTCATGCATGCTGGTGGACGGCAGCCTGTGTGGATTGAAAATGCCGACCTACGCCCTCCTCACACCCGGCGATCCAGCGCCCAGCGTGATGCAGCGCAACTCAAGCAACGACCGCTACAATCTCGATCTCGCAGCCGGGCGCACGCTTGTGCTCTGCTTTTTCGGGAGCAGCACCACGCCGCACGCGGCCGCGGTGCTGGCTGCGGTGAAGAAACGCCGCGACCTCTTCGACGATGTCCACGCCGCATTCTTCGGCGTCACGCACGACAGGGACGATGAAGCCAAGAGGCGCGTCGACACGATCATGCCGGGCTACCGTTTCTTCTGGGATCATGACGACCTGATCGCACGCGCCTACGGCGTCGCCCCGGCGGAGGGCGAGGATGGGCTCTATCTGAACCGATGGGTCATCATCAACCCGATGATGCGGATCACGGCGGTCATTCCGTTCCGACAGGATCAGACCGATATCGCGCAAGCGCTCGATCACATCGCCCGCCTGCCACGAGCCGGACGGGTGGCTGGTCTGGACGTGCAGGCGCCCGTCATCGTGCTCGATAACATCTTCGACCCGGATACCTGCCGCCGCCTGATCGCGTCCTACGATGCAGCCGATCGTGATCTGTCCGGCGTCATGCGCGAGATCGGAGGCCGCACGCGCCTCGTGCTCGACGACAATCACAAGCGCCGACGCGACCACATGATCGAGGACGAGAATGAACGAAAGTTCGTCACCGCTCTCATCCGCCGCCGCATCGTGCCGCAGATCGAAAAGATCCACCAATTCCACGCGACCCGCATCGAGCGCTATCTGGTGGCCTGCTATGCGGCCGAGGACGCGGCCCACTTCAGACCTCACCGCGACAACACCACCAAGGGCACTGCGCACCGGCGCTTTGCCGTCTCGATAAATCTCAGCGACGATTTCGACGGCGGCGAGATCCAGTTTCCAGAATACGGGTCACGCGGATTCCGACCATTGGCTGGCGGTGCGGTTGTCTTCTCATGCTCGCTGCTGCACGCGGTGACACAGGTCACACGCGGAAGGCGATACGCCTTTCTGCCCTTCCTATACGATGACGCAGCGGCGGCGATCCGCGAGCAGAACAAGCAGTTCCTCGACACGCCCTAGGCGGATGCCTGCGCCAGTCGGGCGCGCGCTTTCTCGGCGCCGATGAGCACGAGCATCCGGTTCATTTCCGGACCAGCCTCCTGGTCGGTCAGCACGCGGCGGAGCGGTTGGTAGAGCCCCTTACCCTTGCGGCCCGTCTTGTCCTTAACAGCGTCGGTCCAGGCCTTCCAGCTGTCGAGGGTGAGCGCGCCGTCGGGGAATAACGCTGCCGCCTCGCCGATGAAGGCGCGATCATCGGCTTCGAGATCGGGGCCGGTCAGGCCGCCGCCATAGACGATGGCAAGCCACAATGCGGCATCGGACACGCCCTTCAGATTGCCCTTTACCGTATCCCAGAACTCTGGCGTCGCCTTGTCGCCATAGGCCAGCTTCGCCAGGCGCGGCCTCACCGTGTCAAAGCTCATGGCATGAACGATCTGGGCGTTGAGCCCGTTGAGCTCGTTTTCATCGAAGCGCGCTGGCGCGCGACCCATCTTTGAGAACGAAAACTCCAGCGCCAGTTGTTGCAGGCTCTCGCGCGCCTCGACCGGATCGGACGTGCCGATCTTCGCAAGCAGCGACAGCAGCGCCATCGGCTCGTAGCCCTCATTGCGCAACTGTTCCGCAGACAGCGAACCCAGCCGCTTGGAAAGACCCTGCCCGTCCGCGCCGATCAGCAGCGGCATGTGAGCCATCTCGGGCGGCTGCGCACCAAGGGCAAGGAATATCTCGATCTGAGCGCCGGAGTTCGTGACGTGATCTTCGCCGCGGATCACATGCGTGATCTTCGCATCGACATCATCAACGACCGACGGCATGGTGTAGAGGAAGGAACCGTCCTCGCGGATCAACACCGGGTCCGAAACCGACGAGGTGTCGATCGACTGCTGTCCGCGCACGAGATCGTTCCATTCGGCGCGACCGCCTGACAGCTTGAAGCGCCAATGCGGTTTGCGGCCCTGCGCCTCCAGATCGCGCTTCTGCGCATCGGTCAGCTCCAGCGCGGCACGGTCATAGACTGGCGGACGGCCGCGGCTCTGGGCGATCTTCTTGCGGCGTTCAAGCTCTTCTGGAGACTCATAACAGGGATAGAGCAGCCCCTTCGCCTTGAGCTGCTCAGCTGCGGCCGCGTAACGTGCAAACTTCTCCGACTGCTTGAACGTCTCGTCCCAGGTCATTCCGAGCCAGGTAAGGTCGTTGCGGATGCCGTCCTCATTCTCCTTGGTCGAGCGCTCGAGGTCTGTGTCGTCGATACGCAGCACAAACGTCCCGCCCTGGCCCTTCGCAAAGAGCCAGTTCACCAGCGCGGTGCGGATGTTCCCGACGTGCAGCTTGCCCGTGGGCGAAGGCGCAAAGCGGACTTTGACGGTCATTTCTGAGGCTTCCGGGTTGCGGAGGGAGTGGGCGGATGCATGTACCCATCCGGCCCTGCTTGGCAAGCGAGGCGTGTTCCGGCCGGTCCAGTTACCCCAGCGCAGAGGCGTTACGCGCCATGAGGTTCGATAGCAGCGTGGCATCGAACACGCGCGCGCCATAGTCGATCGTGAAGGAGTCGAGTCGCGAGAGAAGATTGACCCCCACAATCATGGCCGGCTCACGCGTGAGGTTCCACAGATCGAAGATCGGCGCATCGGCCGCGACGCAGCCGGCATCCTCGACATTGAAGGCCTTCAGGTTCACGCGCGGCAAGGCAATGAACTGACCGACGATCTTGTGCCCGGTGACGCCAAAGACCCGCACATGATCCACGCGCCGCAACCGTGGGTGATGACGTTGCAGAGCCGCACTCAGCGCCAGGTTGGCGATGCAGTTCTGGGCGCCGGTATCCAGCATCAGCCGCACACCGACACTTCCGACCTTGCCATCGATCTCCGCCAGCAGGCCATCGCGCAGGTTCATGTTGCCAAGCATGGCGGTGCGGCCCTGCCGGCGTGTCGGCTCCACACGCACCTGCTTCTGCCGGATGTTGAACACCAGCCGGCGCCCTGCAAACATGTCGGCGCCCAGAATGCCGTCCTCCAGCGCCATGGCGGAGTTCGGCAGCACCGCAACGCGCAGGTCCTCCTTTGCGACGACCCCGCAGGCAACGCGCGCCAGGCGCGCCACCGGCATTTCGGCAGTCCCTGTGGTTCCTGCAACTGTCGCAATGCCGGTCGTGGGGATCGCCAGCTGCTCGAGCAGGCGGCCCGCGATCACGGTCGTGGTGGAACCAGTATCGACCATGAACTGGAACGGGCCCTGGCCGTTAATAGTGACCTTGGCTGTGGGACGTCCATACTCGTCGACCCAGGCATCCGGCAAATAGTCGATCTCGACGTCACTGGCCGCGCCAACCCGCGTTCCTGTCGTGACTGCAGGTTGCGGCACCTGCTGCGCGAACGCTGCGCCACCGCCAAGACCCGGCAGCGCGCCCAGCATCAGCCTTCGTGTCAGCTGCATCATGGGCGTCCTCTCGCCCGGCCGCGCTCGGGGCGAACTGTCAGGACGAGAGCATGATCCTCGGACGAAGCTCCGACAAGCCTGACGTGTCAGTCAATTCGCGGGAAACCGACCCTAAATCCCCGGGAGGCATGCAACCAGCACCAGCACGATGCCAACCAGGGCCACCGTCCACACCAGCGTGCGAACAACAGGGACGCCAAGCGCATAAACGGGAAGAAAAGCAACCCTGGCCCAGAAGTAGAGCTGCGCACCAAGCCCTGCGAGTTCGGAATCCTGCTGAACCGTCGCCTCAAGCAGGACGGCGGCCGCAAAGAGCGGAAACGTCTCGACAAAATTGCTCCATGCGCGCTCAAGGCGGGCGCCGACCTTGCCCAGTTCCGGCCTGCCATCATCACGCGGCCCCATCGCCCACGGCATGCCGCGGCCAGCGACACTCGCGAGAATTGAGCTGAACAGATAGACGACCCCGAGCAGTGCGCTTGCCCAGAGCATGGTCGTTTCAGTCGATCCGATGTCGGGCATCCCGGCCTCCCCTTTTTGCAATACCACGCAAAAGTAAGGGGAATTGACGTCTCGTGACAATCGGCGCCGCGGCGGCAGGATACGTGCGCTACTTCACACGCGTAATCGACTTGATCCCGAGCGGCGGCAGGCCCGAGCGTTCGGAGATTGCCTTGTCCTGCGCTTCGATTGCGGCCCGGATGGCGCTGTCCTTGTCATAGGGGTCGTCCAGCACATCGGCCGGAACCTTGCGGTTGGACTTCTGGCTGCCGTCCTCGTAGACGACATTAAACAGCACAAAATCTGTCCGCGCCGTCGGCTTCTTCGGCATGGGAGGCTCCGGAGGTCGGGTGTTGGGATCCGCGCTCCCTCTGGGCGGGACCGCACCAATCGCAAGGGGGCGCGATGGGCTGGCGCGCGTTTAGTCCACTTCCTGATGCAGCGAAAGAGGTCTTAAGCCGCAACCACCGCCTGTTCGGCCAACGCAGAGCCTTCCACCAGCTCCGCCATGGCCGCAGCCCGCGCGCCGACGCCGCCTGTGATCACCGGGGCCGCACGCCCCTGCACCGCTGCGATGAAGGCCTCGTCCGCCGCTTTCAGCGGGTCGGGGAGGATCGCCGACACGTCCGCACGGATGTCAAAGCCCGTAGTGTTTGTCACCTGGCGCGTGATGAAGTCGATCTCAACGAGGCCGGAGGCATATTCGATCCGCATCCAGCGCTCGCGCTTCTCGGCGCAGCGCGAAGCGGCCAGCTTCGCGTGACCATTGCCTGCGAAATGCAATTCAGCCGTCGCATGATCCAGCAGGTGGGTGTGTGCGCTATAGCCCGAACCGTCGACACCGCGCACTTCGCCGCCAAAAAGCTCAGCCGTGAGATCGAGGTCGTGAATCATCAGGTCGAACACGACCGAAACGTCTTCGCAGCGGCCTTCCGGAGAGGCGGGGCCCATGCGCACGCCTTCGATGCGCTTGGGACGCTCGCCAGTGGAGAACAAGCCCATCGCCTCGAACACCAGCCGCTCCTGGTGGCCCACCGAGAGAACCAGATCGCGATCGAGCGCCAGCTTGGCCAACGAGCGCGCCTCCGCGCCGGTCAGCGCCAAAGGCTTCTCGACCAGCGCGTGCTTACCGGCTTCGAGAGCCTTGCGTGTCAGCGATGCATGGGAGGATGCGGGGGTCGCGATGACCAGCGCATCGCAGGCCTCAGCCAGCGCCTCAAACGACGCGAACACACCACCCTGGCCGACCTTGGCCACAACCTTGCCGGCCGCTTCCGGGTTGAGGTCGAAGACGCCGATGAACTCGGCATGTTCGCTCGCAGCGAACTTCTGGGCATGATAGCCGCCAAATACACCTGCGCCGACCACGCCCACCCGGACCTTGCCTTGGTGACGCCCGACGACGGTGGCCGTTCTGGCCGCGGTTTCGATACGCTTCACGACTCTACCTCTGCCCACGCCCCCAGGCACGTTTGCAGCAGATACGCGAATAGCGCAGCCGCACAATGTGCGGGGGCATCAAGGTTGGTTACAGTATCTTTCAATAGGTAAATGTCCGAAAAGACTGGAAAATTCCCTGCAAACGCGCAATGAGCGCGGTGCGACACTCTGGAGGCCGTGATGCCGTCTGTAACATCGCGTGAATGGCGTCTTCGGGCCCGCCCGGTCGGCGAGCCCAAACCGTCGGACTTTGAACTGGCAACAGTCGAATCGGCCGAGCCAGGACCGGGACATGTCCAGGTCCGCAACCTCTGGATGACGGTTGATCCCTACATGCGCGGCCGCATGAATGACGCCAAGAGCTATGCGGCCCCGTTCGAACTGGGACAGGCGATGAACGGCGGCGCTGTGGGTCAGGTGCTGGCCTCGCGTGATGACAACTTCAAGGCCGGCGACCTTGTGACCTCCTTCGCCGGCTGGCGCGAGGCGTTCACCGCCCCGCCCGCCGCAGTCAACCTGGCCAAGCTCCCCAACCTCCAGCTGCCGACCCAGGCCTATCTTGGCGTTGCCGGAATGCCCGGCCATACGGCATGGTCCGGTCTTCTCAAGATCGGCGAACCGAAACCGGGCGAGACGGTGTTCGTCTCAGGCGCCGCCGGCGCTGTCGGCTCCCTCGTCGGCCAAATTGCCAAACTCAAAGGCTGTCACGTCGTCGGCTCGGCCGGGGGGAGGGACAAGTGCGACTACCTTAAGTCCATCGGTTTCGACGAAGCCATTGACTACCGCGCGGCAGGCGACCTGCGCGGCCTGACGAAGGCGCTGCAGCAGGCCGCCCCGAAAGGCGTCGACGTCTATTTCGACAATGTCGGCGGGGACCACCTGACCGCGGCCATCGCCTGCGCCAACATGCATGCGCGCATGCCGATCTGCGGGATGATCTCGCTCTACAACGCGACCGGTCCCGTGCCCGGCCCCAACAACATGACCAACATCATCGGCCGCCGCATCAAGCTGCAAGGCTTCATCGTCTCAGACTTCGCCAGCACCTACGCCGAGTTCGTGAAGGAGATGGCGGGCTGGATCGCCACGGGGAAAATCAAGTACGAGGAAACCGTCATGACCGGCATTGAAAAGGCCCCCGAGGCCTTCCTTGCCCTGTTCAGCGGCGGAAACACCGGCAAGATGCTCGTGAAACTCGGCTGACCGGGCTATATTGCCTCTGAGGCCCTGCCCCGGGGCCTCCTGCCTTCCCCGCCTGACAATTCCCGCCGCAACGATTGCTGCCGCCTGTTTGAAAGAAGACTTCGCCATGGCCCGCCTGTTCGACAGCTATGTGATGGTGGACTGGAGCGCCGCCTCCAAACCCGCCACCGGCGCCGACTCCATCTGGATCGGCGCCCTCACACCGGACTCCCGCCTCAAGCTGGCGTTCAAGGCGTCGAACCCGCCCACGCGCGCCAAGGCGCTCGAAGAGCTCGCCGACCTGCTCGGCCGCTGCCTCAAGCGTGGCGACCGCGTGCTGCTCGGCATGGACTTTCCCATGGGCTTTCCGACCGGCACGGCTGCAGCGCTCAAACTGAAAGGCGAGCCATGGCGGGCGACACGCGACTTCCTGCTCAAGGAAATGAAAGACAAGCCGGACAATTCCAACAACCGCTTCGCCCTCGCGGCGCGGATGAACCGGCTCATCTCCGAGGGGCCGTTTCCTTTCTGGGGCTGCTCGAAGAAGGACGAACTCACCACACTCGCGATGAAGAAAGTGCGCGAGCACGGACCGAAGGACACCCCCGAGTTCCGCATCACCGAGGAGCATATGGCCGAGACACGCAAGGTTCGCCCGCAACCTGTGTGGAAGATCGCCTATGCCGGCGCCGTCGGCGGACAGACCCTGACCGGCCTGCCCGCCGTCGAACGCCTGCGCACGACCTTTCCTGCAATGAAGATCTGGCCCTTCGAACTGCCGCTCGCGAAGATCGATGAAGAGGCGCTGGCTGGCACGCGCATCGTTGTTGCCGAGACCTATCCGCAGCTTGTCGCCAAGCAGGTCGGCGCCAGCGAGATCCGCGACGAGGCGCAGGTTCGGACGATGGCAGAATGGTTCGCCGAGCGTGACGCAAACGGAAAGCTCGGCCAGGTATTCGCCACGGAAGCCAAGCTGACGGACACCCAAAAAGAGGCCGTGACGCAAGAGGAAGGCTGGATTCTGGGGATATAATCGCGCCTTCCGCGCACGTCCGGGATTGAAGAATCGGAATTGAGCGCGCCCGATCTGGCGCCGCCGTATTGCGGCTTCATCCTGCGAGGGGGGCCATGAACAAGTCTGACCTGATCAAACTGATCGCCGACACCAACGGCATCAAGCTCACCGAAGCGACGCGGCTCGTAGATGCGGTGTTCGACACCATCACCGCGCAACTGAAACGCGGCGAGCAGGTTGCGATCTCGGGCTTTGGAACGTTCGTGACCAAGACCCGTGCAGCGCGCGAAGGCCGCAATCCCGCAACCGGGATGGCGATAAAGATACCCGCACGCACCGCAGCCGCGTTCAAGCCGGCACAGGCGATGAAGGATCTGAAATAGCGCGGGTCAGTGCGCCATCACCTTCGCCGACGCGTCCTGAAGCTCCGCCCGCTTGCCCGCCGTGCGGCTCTTGATCTCCAGCGCCAGCACCTGCCCCACGCCGGCTGCCACCGACGCGATGCTTATGCCGATGAAGACGCCCCACACACCGAGGCCCATGGCGCCCGGCCAGTGCGCCGGCCAGAACAGCAGCGAGCTGAACGCGTTCGTCGCCGCCGGCGCTGTGTCGGGCGTGAACGCCATCCACACGCACAGCGGCAACATGATGATGATGTAGCTGCCCACATGGGTGAAGGTCGGCAGCCAGACGACGCCCTGCGCCCGCAGGCCCATCGCGCCAACGACCTGCAGCCCGTCAAAGAGCGTCACGCCCGCTGCAAACGCCAGCATCAGCGCGAGCGTCGGCATCAGGCTCGCTGCATGCGCCGCGCCGCCGGCCTGCGCCTCGGGCCCGGTCAAAAGCCAGTGCGCGACAACATCCTTCAGCAGCACGAGGATCAGCGCCAGCACCAGCCCCACCACGATTGCGGCAACAATGCCAAGGCGCGAGGCCTCGCGCACGCCAAGGCCATCCTTGCGCCCGAAGCGTTCCGCCACGCGCACGCTCGTCGCTGTGCCCATGCCCATATAGATCATGAAGATAACGCCCATCATCTGCACGGTGAGGCCGTAGATCGAACCGGCGTCGATCGAGACCAGCGTTGCGATCACGAATGTCAGGTTGAACGCGCCCCACTCCGCCGCGTTCGCCACGCCCGTGCCGACGCCCACCTTGTTCTGGCGCAGGAACTCGCCTGGCGGTCCCTTCGGCGAAGGCTTGTAAGCCGGCGTCACGAACGCGATGATCACAAGGAAGCACACCATCATGAAGATGCGCGAGCCCGTGGTCGCCCACGCCACGCCGATGGCGCCGTACTGCGGCACCAGGAGCAGGTCGAGCACGAGGTTCAAGACCACCGCCGTCATCGACACGGCCGTGACGAGGTTCGGCTTGCGCAACGCCTCCAGGTACATCGAGCACGCCATGCCCAGCATGTGCCCCACCGTCCCCAGCGCCAGGATTTCCGTCGTCTGCCGGATCGGCCCGACCAGGTCCTCGCTGAACCCGAAGCCGCGCACCAGGGGTTCGGCGATCAGGAACACCAGCACTGTCGCAAGCACGCCATAAAGCGCACCGACCCACAGTCCGCGGCGCAGGATGCGTCCCGTCTCCTCCGCCTTGCCCGATCCGCTCAACTCCGCCGACATCACCGAGACGCCCAGCATCAGGCCCATGCCGAAGCCCATCGTAACGCCGCTCGGCAACCAGCCATTGAGCACGAGCGGCAACTGTCCAGGCGCGTGCTGCGCCAGCACGACAGCGTCCGTCAGCCCCATCAGCATGAACGAGGCGCGCGACATCGCAACGGGAACAGCAAGCCGCGTCAGGTCGAGTATCTCGGATGGCCGTGCCCAGGCGGGCAGGCGGGAGGCGGTCATGGCTGGCTCCATTGCGCATCTGCCGTGCGCTTCTGGCCGTGGACCGCTGTGTCAGGCGCCCCGGGGAGGGCTTAATCCTCCGGCGGCGACCAGTCGTCAACTGCCCTGAATTTCGCCGCGCCGGGCACACGCTCGAAAGCAGCGCCCCGCGGCTCGTCAAGCAGGGGGATTATGGTCGGGTCGTAGTTGGCGATCGTGTTGACGTCATAGACGCCATGATTGTCCACCTCGTCCATGTAGTCCTGGTCTTCCAGGCCCGACAGGAAGCGCCAGCCAGAGTCCTGAGCATTGTCAGGTGCCTCGCGATACATGAAGCCCACGCGCCTGCCCTGCCGTGTGATCATGTCGGTGGCGATGCAGGCCCCACGCCCGGTAGCGAGCGGCCTGATATCCTCCGGCTTCAGTTTGATCGGCTTGTTCATCAGCGTTTGCAGGTGGTGACGATGTCCTCGTCCGTGGTTGAGGTGAAGGAATTCTCGCCGAACACCACCGTGCTCGTCGACGACTGGCCAACGACGCCGTCGATCATCGGCTGCACAAGCGACTCCACCATGTCCGTCGGCATGGGTTGACCGGCCATCGTCGCCGAGATGAGCCTCATGGCGGTGACCATTTCTGTCATCTTGCCATCCTCGCCAAAGCCCCAGGTCGAATCCGCATTGGCCGTCAGTGCAATCTTCACCGCGCCGGCATCGACGCCGATACTCGACTGGCTCTGCGCGAGCCCATTGGCCTGATAGTCGAACACCCCGCTGATGGTGATGTTCTCGGACTCCGTCTCGCACGTCCACTTGCCCATGATCATCTGCTGCGGCGTCCGTGGCTCTGGCGTCGATCCGCAAGCGCCGAGCGCTGCAAGCACCACTGAACTGATGGCAATGCGAATCATGCGCGAGACCCCTGCAAAACTTCCTGACCGGAGAGGGCAATACGCGCTGAACAGGGCGAAGTCCACGCGCGGCTGCGCTATGGACATTTCACGCGCGGCACGATGGCGGACCCGCTCACGACGCTGAGTTCCCGCCCGCCGTCTCCGAGTTCCAGCCGCACTGACCCATCCCATTCAGCGCCGGGCCCCGTGAAGTGGCCGTCGACACGAACAGCCGTCTCGCCATCCGGCGCCGCCCCGGTAACCTGCACGCGCGTGTCTTCCATCAGCAAGTCCGTCGGCGTGACCGTCACTGCATACGGTCCACTGCGCCCGCAATCGCCAATGCTCGCATCCCACCTGCCGACAAATTGCGCCGGCACTTCGCTCAGCGTCGCAGCCGGCGGCGGCTCATCGCAGGCCGACGCCAGTACAAGGATCGGAATCGCAAATCCAGACAGTCGCGGCATCGAAACGCTCCGACGCTTTCATTGCTGGGTGTAGTCCAGATTCTGCTGGATATCCTAATTCTCGTCGGCGAGGGCCTGTCGGCTGCAGAGCATCGGTCCGCCGTAATCCAGCATCAACTGGTCATCCACAACGCTTGCCCAGCCTCCCCTCTCGCCCACCATCTCCACAATAAACGCTTGCTGGTATGGCCCTGGGTCCACGCTGTAGCCATTGAGCAGCAGGTCCGTCACCTTTGCTTCCGTATTGTTGAACAACAACAGGCTGCCTTTCTCGTAATAGCCATCCACCTTCCACGTCCCATTTACAAACGTGCGGACAGTCACGCTGCGTGGGCCTGACCCCGACACTTCGCCTCTAGCGATGCCGACCATGCCGTGTGTGAAGGTTCCGTCGGCCGAGAACGCTAGCTTGTGTTCAAATTCCATTTCGACGCCGAAGCGGCCCGAATCTCCGGCCTGATCGCACACCCACGCGCCGGCAATCTGCGACGGCTCCACCTGTGCGTTGGCAACGCCCGACAGCCCGAAAAGGAAAAACGCAAGACCAATTGCCCAACGCATTCTTCCTTATCCTTACCGCTTCGCCGCCAGCTTCTCCGCTAGCAGGAACGCGAGGTCGAGCGCCTGTTCGTTGTTCAGCCGCGGGTCACAGTGCGTGTGATAGCGGTCCTGCAGGTCCATCGCGGTGATCTGCCGCCCGCCGCCCGTGCACTCGGTCACATCCTGCCCGGTCATCTCAAGATGGACGCCACCCGCATGTGCGCCTTCGCTCTCCACCACATCGATGAAGTCGCTCACTTCTTTCAGGATGCGCTCGAACGGCCGCGTCTTGTAGCCCGACTCCGTCTTCTCGACATTGCCGTGCATCGGGTCGGACGACCATACCACCTTGCGCCCGGCGCTCTGGACGGCCCGCACCAGCTTGGGCAAACCATCACGCACCTTGTCGGACCCGAACCGCGCAATCAGGGTGAGCCTGCCGGGGATGTTGTCCGGATTGAGGATGTCTATCAGGCGCAGCAGGTCGTCGGTCGACAGACTCGGTCCGCATTTCAGTCCGATCGGATTGCGCACGCCGCGGCAGAATTCCACATGCGCGCCATCCGGCTGCCGCGTGCGATCGCCGATCCAGATCATGTGCGCGGAGGTGTCGTAGAACTCGCCCGGGCGCGTCGAGTCCTCCCGCGTCATCGCCTGCTCATAACCGAGCAGCAGCGCCTCGTGGCTCGTGTAGAAGTCCGTCTGTGACAGCGCCGGCGTCGTCTCCGGCGTGATGCCGCAGCTTTCCATGAACTCCATCGCGTCCGTGATCCGCGCCGCCATGGCCTTGTAGCGGTCTGCGGTGGGCGAACGCTCGACAAAGCCCAGCATCCAGCGATGGATGTTGCCAAGGCTGGCATAACCACCCTGCGCAAACGCCCGCAGCAGGTTCAGCGTCGCGGCCGACTGCAGATAGGCCTGCAGCAGTCGCTGCGGATCGGGCGTCCGCGCTTCCGGCGTGAACTCCATCCCGTTGATGTTGTCGCCGCGATAGCTTGGCAGCGTCACACCGTCGATCGTCTCCGTCGGCGCCGAGCGCGGCTTGGCGAACTGCCCGGCAATCCGCCCCACCTTCACGACGGACTTCTTCCCCGCGAATGTCAGGACTACCGCCATCTGCAGGATCAGGCGAAACGTGTCGCGGATGTTGTTCGGATGGAACTCTTTGAAGCTCTCGGCGCAATCTCCGCCCTGCAGCAGGAAGGCCTTGCCCTCCGCCACATCGCCCAGTCGCGCCGTGAGCGTCCGAGCCTCGCCGGCAAACACCAGCGGCGGATAGCTCGTCAGCTGCGTCTCGACGGCGGCGAGCTTGTCCATGTCCGGATAGTCAGCCGGAATGTGAAGCGCGGGCTTCCGACGCCAGGAATCCGGCGTCCAGCCTGACGGTCCGCTCATTCCACCCCCCCTCGATCCATCTGATGGGCTCATCTCGTCGCCTGCTCCCATCGACCCCGGCCGTTCAAGAACATCACCGAAGCCCGCATCAATCCGTTCGTCACGCATAGCACACACACCCAGTCGGAATCAGGCAAGACGTTCTGCGATCTGCACCGCGTTGAGGGCCGCGCCCTTCAGCAGCTGGTCGCCCGAAATGAACAGCGCGAGCGAATGTCCAGTCGGGTCCGACACGTCCTCGCGGATACGGCCCACCAACACATCATTCTGTCCACTCGACTCGTTCGGCATCGGGAAATGGTTCGCCGCGCGATTGTCCACCACCTTCACGCCCGGCGCCTTGGCCAGAACGGCGCGGGCCTGGTCAACCGACACCTTGTCGGCGAACTCCGCCGTGATCGCCATCGAGTGCGCCCGAAGAACAGGCACGCGCACGCAGGTGACGCCCACGCGCAGCTCCGGCAGGTTCATGATCTTGCGCAGTTCCTTGACGACCTTTTGCTCCTCGCCGTTATAGCCATCCTCGCCGATCGTGGTGTTGTGGCTGAACAGGTTGAACGCGTAAGGGTGTGGCAGAACGCGCGGCTGGTACGCCTCGCCCTTGAGATAGGCGCGCGTTGCCTCCTCCAGCTCGTCCATCGCCGGCCTGCCCGCCCCCGAGGCCGACTGGTAGGTCGACATGATCACGCGCTTCAGCTTGCCTTCCCGGTGCAGCGGCCACAGCGCCATGACGGCAATCGCCGCGACGCAGTTGGGGTTGGCGTAGATTTTCTGGTTCGGGCGGATCTGGTCGCCATTCACTTCCGGGACGACCAGCGGCACCGATGCATCCATCCGGAAGGCCGACGAGTTATCGATCGCATACGCGCCCGATTTCACCGCAACCGGCACATACTCCTTGGAAATATCCGTCTCGGAGGCGAACAGCACGACATCGCAACCCGCAAACGCGTCCGGCGTCAGCACCTGCATCTCGACATCCTTGCCGCGGAACTTGAAGCGCTTGCCGGCCGAACGCTCCGACGCGAATGCCTTCAGCGTATCGGTCGGAAAGCGCGACTCCTCGAGACACCGCAGCATTTCGGCGCCGACAGCGCCCGTTGCGCCGACGACAGCCACGGTCTTCGCGCCAGCGCTTCCGCTCACGCTCCGTTCGGCGCTCTGGCTCGCCAATGCCTGGGTGGGGTGGGTCACTGTCGTCTCCTCTCGAGCCGGGAGACGGGGCGATCTCGGCCCCGTCCGGTGTCCGGCGGGGCTGGTCGGCGGGCTTCTGGCTAGTTCGAAACAGCCAAGCGCGCCATCAGCCCCATCGGGGTAATGGTTTTCCAATAGCGCTTGAAAAACGAACGTTGCATGGGGCCGAGTGTTTACGCGGGTCCCGCCAGAAGGTCAATCCGTGCACAGCCGCCATGCGAACACCTGCCCGAGGGGAGAATTCAACCCCCGGCGGATCCATCCTTGGGACCGTCATCCCCCCAACCCGAAGCGCCCGCGCCTGCGGAGCTTGATGCCAGGTTTGAGGGAAAGTCGCCGCGTGAAACTGGGGGGAGACAAAAGCGTCATGCACGATTTCAGCCATTGCCACCGGAAATCGGCGAATAGGGAGGCATGAGATCTTCGGGGCGCGTGGCGGGCGCAGAATCGCGCCGAAGGTTGATGGCGTGCGTGAGCCTCGTGCGAGCCGCCACGACAACGCCTGGCCGTCGGCCGGGCCTGACACCCAGGAACGCTAAGGCCTGCCGATCTCAAACCCAGACCTGCGCCGCAGGGATCGCGAAATCGCACCTAGCCGTCGGCGCGCGGCGACATCGCAAAGCCGACGCCCAACTCGGCCAAGGCGTCCGTATCGCGCCAACGGACATTCTCCGCAATCAGCGCAATGCCATCAGCCGAGGCGACTTCGAGGCGCGACATCGGCACGTCGAGGATCTCAAAACGCGAAGGATCGACGCGCACAGCCTCGAAGGTCATGCGCGCGCGTGCGCCCATCGCCGTGCGCCAGGACTTGCGCGCATCGAGCCCGACCCTGAACCCCTTGCGTCGAAACGCATCCACGCGATCGAGTGCCAGATCCTCCAGCGCACACACCGAGGCGTCGCAAAAATCGACCCGGATTTCCTGGGGCAGGATGCCCGCGCGGGCCGCTCCGGCCTCCGCCGCCATCGGCGCATCCTTGTCAGCCAATGCCGCCATCGGGGCAGCGATCGATAACGGGCGATGAGGAGCGCCCGCTTCCTGGGCCAGCCGCCCGGCCCGCTCGATCAAGTCGCCCAGCCATCCGGCCGCCGAGGGATGCGCCGCATCCGACAGGTGGCGCGGACGGAATGTGTCCTCGAAGCTGATGTCGACCTCGGCATGCATGCCGAACGCCTGGCCATCGGCAAGACGCACCACAGGACGGAAGCGCAGGCGGGGCTGGCGGACGGCCGGGGCAACCGGTTCGTTCACGACAAGCCGCAGATGAGAAGCGCGTGCGTGGGTCATTGCAGGGTCTCGCGGGAGGTGCTGAGTTGTCCTGATGGATAACAGACGCGCCTGAAGGTCCGCCGAAACGGGATCGGTGAATTTTCATCAAATCCCCCGGCTTTCCTGAGCGTTTACGGAGTCTTCATGAGCGACAGCGCCGACCGACCCAAGCCAGCCGCCACGGTTCTGATCGTCCGCGACGCCCCCGGACTTGAAGTGCTGATGGTTCGGCGGAGCGCAGGAATGGCCTTTGGCGCCAGCGCCTGGGTTTTCCCCGGCGGCAAGGTCGCCCCGGCGGATGCGGACCCGGTCTGGGACGATCTTTCGGACGGCAGCTATGATCATTACCAGCGCTCACTGCGCATCGCCGCAGCGCGCGAAGTCTTCGAGGAATCGGGACTGCTGCTCGCCACTTCCAGAGGGCGCGAGCTCGACGCCGACGCCTTCTCAACCTTTGATTCACGCCGCGCCGAGGTCGAGGCCAACCCGGCCAGCTTCCTGGACCTTGTCCGTTCGGCTGACCTGCGCCTGACGCTCGACCGCCTCGTTCCCTTCGCCCACTGGATCACACCCAGCTTCGAGCCGCGCCGGTTCGACACACATTTCTACCTGGTGCGTGCGCCCCTCGCGCAGGTCGTCCGGCATGACGGACGCGAAGCGGTCGATCATGAATGGGTGGCGCCGTCCTCGCTTCTCGCGCGCCGCCGCGAGGGACAGGCCAAGCTGATGTTCCCCACCCGTCTCAATCTTGAAGTCCTCGCCCGCGCCACCGACGCGGCTGGCGCCGAACGTAACGCGAAGTCGCGCCCTGTAGTGACGGTCGAACCGGTCGTACAGGACCGTGGCGCCGGCAAGGTCCTCGTCATTCCCGAGGCTGCAGGCTACGGACTGACAGAGGAAAGCCTGAAGGACGTCGCAGGCTGATCTCAGCTCTTCGCCTCGTGCGCGGCAATGAGCGCTTTAGCCTGCGACTCAAGCTCGGTCGCAAGCACAAGCCCTGCGGGATGATCAGCGCCCATGATCTTGCCCACCACCGCTGCCTTGACGCCATCGACATGCGCCTTCAGCAGCTTGTGTGGCACTCTCAGTTCGCCATGCTCCTCGCCTATCAGCTTGCACAGCGACGCACAGATACGGCTGACCAGAGGATATCCATAGGTCGGCCCAAGGCCCTTGAGATCATGAGCGCGGCGATGGAGTTCGTTACGCGCCGTCTGCGAACCGCCGGATGTTTCATAGGCGGCCCACGCTTCCATCAGGTGGTCGAGCTCTTCCTGGATCCAGTCGGCAAACTGCGTGGACATCTTCTGGAGCGCAGCTTCGGCGCGCGCGATCGCCTGCTGGTCAAACGCAGGCAGCTGGCCGCCGACTTTCGCCTTCAGGACGTTTGGCGGCGTGATAGCCTCGGTAGGCTTGTATCGGGTCATGTCTCGCCTCCGCGAACCCGGCTGCGCCCGGAACCTGGGAACGCCGTTGGCGCGAACGTTAACAAACGGCTGCCCGGCGCCTAGTGACAAGGCAACGCACTCTCGCGGAACATCAAAACGCGTCCCGTGCGGCCAGCACCCAACCACGCTTCGTCAAATTGCTGGGGATCTCGTCGCGCCAGCCGCCGCCTGCGGCGACCACATCGCAATTGAAGGCACGTGACATCCTGGTCTTTGCACCGCAAATCTGGCCCCCGCCCGCACGCCAGGACTTGAAGCCCGGCATCCAGGTCGGCGCAAACTCTTCGCCACTGGCAAATTCCAGGACGGACCGTTCGCACCGGCCGCGCGAACGATGACCCGCTTGCGGGTCGATGACGCCTTCTCGCCCCAAGCCGTTGAAAGTGGCGTCCAGGCGGATCTAGCGCTCGAACCTGACGGTGAGGCCCCAACCATCGCCAAGCCCCATCTTGCTGGAGTCCTACGTGCGCCAGGCCTTGCGGAAATGGCCACCCTCTCGACAAACGGTTTCAAACCACCTCTGCGCGCCCTTGGCGCGTGCGCAGGGATGACCACCTGACACGGTCACACTGCGGCCCACGACAAGCGCCCCGCGCCACCGCGCGGACTGCCGAGGCATCCCCCGGACAGGCGGTTCTTCAGTTGTCGTATCCGGGAGACTCGCGGTTGAGTTTCCTCAGGCAACCGGGCCAGGCCAGCATGGCGCCCATACCCGCCGCCATGGCCTGCTGCTGCTTCACGGTCTCGATCGCATCATCGGGCGCCATGCGCAGGTGCTCGCGGCCCTGGGCCGAAGCCATCACCTGGATCTGGCAGGCGCGTTCAAGGAAGAAGATATTGGTCCAGCACTGCGCGGCCGTGGCGCCGACCGCCAGCGTGCCGTGGTTCCACAGCATCATCGCAGTCTTGTCGCCAAGATCGGCGACCAGGCGTTCGCGCTCGTCGAGGTCGAGCGCGATGCCTTCATAGTTGTGGTAGGCCAGGTTCGGCAGCACCACGAGCGCCTGCTGGCTGATCGGCAGCAAGCCTTCCTTCGTGCACGCGACGGCAATGCCGGCGTCCGTGTGGATGTGCAACACGAACTTCGCGTCCTCGCGAGCGGCATGGATCGCTGAGTGTATCGTGAAGCCAGCCGGATTGATCATGTGCTCCGTCGGCTCGACGATGTTGCCCTCGAGATCGATCTTCACCAGCGAGGACGCGGTGATCTCGTTGAAAAAATACCCGTAGGGGTTGATCAGGAAATGGTGCTCCGGCCCGGGCACGCGCGCCGATATGTGGGTAAAGATCATGTCGTCCCAGCCGTATAGCGCGACCAGCCGGTAGAGCGCCGCAAGGTCGACCCTGACCTGCCACTCCTCGGCGGTGCAATGGTCCTTGACGCTGACGGCTCTCAGATCATCTGCCATGGAAAGTCTCCTGCATGGTGAAGTCTAGAATGGTTCAGGGCGAAAGTCATTCTGTCGCCTTTGCGATTTCGGGCATATAGCATTCCGCCCGACGGGAGCCCGCATGAGCGCCGAAACAAGAATTCACTTTGCCGCCTCAGACAAGCCCGAGGCTCGGGCAGCGTTCGCGGCAATGACGCGGCGTTATGGCCAGGCGCCGCTCGATCGCGCCGATGTGGTCGTCGCCCTCGGCGGCGACGGATGGATGCTGGACACACTCCGGGACCGTTTTTCCGACCGCCTGCCGGTTTACGGCATGCATCGTGGAACAGTCGGCTTCCTGATGAACGAATACCGGGAAGAAGGCCTTCCCGCCCGCCTGGCGGCTGCGGTCACGCAGGTGATCCACCCTCTGGAAATGAGCGCCACGCGCATTGACGGAACGACCACGCTCAAGCTGGCGATCAACGAAGTGTCGCTGCTCCGGCAGAGCCCTCAAACCGCCAAGCTGCGCATCCTGGTCGATGGCAAGGAACGGCTGGCCGAGCTGTCGGCCGACGGCGCCCTGGTGGCCACGCCTGCAGGTTCGACCGCCTACAACCTTTCCGCCCACGGCCCGATCCTGCCCATCGGGGCAAACGTGATGGCGCTGACGCCGATATCGCCGTTCCGCCCCCGTCGCTGGCGCGGCGCCCTTGTCAGCGCAGATGCCCGGGTAGAGATTGACGTGCTTGAAGCCGACCGGCGGCCGGTGGCTGCTTCCGCCGACACGCAAGAAGTCCGCGACGTGGCGCGGGTAACGATCCGCGAGGATCGGAGCAAGCCGATGACCATGCTGTTTGACGACGGACACGCCCTCGACGAACGCATTCTCCGCGAGCAGTTTTCCCTTTAGGGGATCACTGCGGGATTTGTTGCTTCGCCAGGATTGGTTCATCCTCACACCGATGACGGATATGACCCTTATGGAGCGTGAGGCGCGCGAGGCGCCCGATGTCGTGCGACGGCTGGTGGTGGAGAACGCCGCCGTGTTGGCTCAGCTCGGCGCGCGCCTGCGGCTCTTGGCGCCGCGTTTCATCCTCGCGGCCGGACGCGGCAGCTCGGATGCAGCGGCGCTGCTAGCGAAGTACGTCTTCGAGACCCGGCTTGGCCTACCGACCGTTTCGGTCGCCCCTTCGGTCCAGTCGATTTACGGCGTACGGCTCCAGCTCGAAAGAGCGCTGGTGATCGCCATCTCGCAGTCAGGCCGCAGTCCCGACCTTGTGGAGTTCTGCCGCGCCGCCGTCGGCCCGGATGTCCTGCGCGTCGCCATGGCCAATGATGCGACCTCGCCGCTGACGACAGCTGTGGACGTTACCTTGCCTCTGCTGGCCGGACCGGAAACCAGTATCGCAGCCACCAAGTCCTGCATCGCGGCCATGACGCTTGTGCTTGGCCTCGTCGGTCACTGGCGGCCGGACTCACGCATGGCCGCGGCCTTCGAACGGGCGGCGCCGGTGCTCGACAGGGCCATGGACGCTGAATGGTCCGGCGCTGAGGCATTCCTGGACAGCGATGGACCAGTGTATGTCGTTGGCCGCGGCCCCGGACTGGCGATCGCCGCGGAGGCTGCGCTGAAACTCAAGGAGACGAGCGGCCTGCATGCGGAGTCGATCAGCGCCGCCGAGATCCGCCATGGCCCCTACGCCCTTGCTGGCCCGGCGCTGCGCGCGATCATCTTCGCCCAGCGCGACGCCGCCTTCGCCGGACTAAAGACGCTGGCGTCGGATCTCGTGCAGCAGGGGGCGTCAGTTCTGCTGATATCGCCGGATAGGTCTCTGCCCGGCGTCCACACGCCGGAGGATGACGAACCCGTCCTGGAACTCATCGCCATGCTTGCGCGGTTCTACCTGTTTGCAAACACCGCAGCCTTGCGGCGAGGGCGTTCGCCGGATCGACCGCCCATGTTGAGCAAAGTCACGGAGACGCGCTGACATGCTGAAGCTCGCTGCAACACGCGTGTTCACGGGTGAAGTCATGCTGGCGGGAGCGACCCTCCACATCGACGCAGGCGTGATCGCGGGTATCTCCTCCGGCCTGGAAGCCGAAGCAACCGTACTCGACGGCTTGCTGGCGCCAGGCCTGGTCGACGTTCAGGTGAATGGCGGCGGCGGCGTCCTCTTCAACGACGCCCCAACAACCGACACGCTCAGCATAATGACGCAGGCCCATGCACGGCTCGGGGTTACCAGCATAATGGCCACGCTGATCTCCGACGAACGCAGCAAGATCGCGACGGCCATTGACGCCGTGACGCGTTCGGTGAGCGATGGCATGCCCGGATTGCTGGGTCTGCATCTCGAAGGTCCGTGGCTCTCCGCGCCACGTCGCGGCGTCCACGCGGAGCGATTCCTGCGCGCGCTTGATCAGGAGGATCTGCACCTCATCGCTCAGAAGCGCCCCTTCCCGGTGATGGTGACGCTGTCGCCTGAGCAGGCTTCGCCGCAGGATGTTCGCAGGCTGGTGGCAGCTGGCGTAACGGTGAGCATCGGCCATACCGCTGCGCCCCATGAAGACATCGAGGCGCTCCTCTCCGCAGGCGCGAACGGCTTTACACACCTGTTCAACGCCATGGCGCCGCTGGAGGGACGCAGGCCAGGCGCAATCGGCCTCGCCCTGGCTGACAGGCGAGCCTGGGCGGGTCTCATCCTCGATGGAATTCATGTTCACCCGTTGTCCGCCCGGGCCGCCTTCGCAGCCAAGGGCGCCATGCGACTCACGCTCGTCTCTGACGCCATGGCCACGGTTGGCGCAACGAACGCATCGATGAACCTTTTTGGCGAGACAGTTTCCTTAGCTGGCGGTGCGCTGCGTACGGTATCGGGCACGCTTGCGGGCGCACATCTGGACCTTGGCCTCGCCGCACGGAACGCAATGAAAATGCTTGGGGTCACCGACGCCGAAGCACTGCGCATGGCAGGCCTGACGCCGGCGGAGTTCCTGGGGGTCGACACGAAGTACGGCCGCATATCACCCGGAGCGCATGCCAATGTTGTGCTCTTCAGCGACGCTCTCGACGTCAAAAGGGTCTGGGTCGCGGGCGAGGAAATCCTTTGATGCTAATGCCCGAGCGCTGCTCTCAGCTTCCCCCCGCTTTGCACGATCAGGTTCCGCGCCTCCTCAAGCGTTAGTCCCTTGAGGACCAGAACGGCGAGCTTCACGTCCCAATCCGCGAGTGAGAGGGCTCTGTGCGCCGCCTCAAGATCGCAGGAGGTAATGTGTGCAACCATCTCGACGGCGCGCCGCCTCAGCTTGGCGTTTGTTGGCCGCATGTCGACCATCAGGCCACGGTAGACATGTCCTAGCTGCACCATCACGCTTGTCGAGAACAGGTTGAGGGCGATCTTCTGCGCCGTGCCGGCCTTGAGCCGCGTTGATCCGGCAATGGCCTCAGCGCCAGTCTCGATAAGGACGGGATGATCGACGGCGGCAAGAAGGGGCGATCCCGCATTGTTGGCGATCCCGATGGTAAGGGCTCCGCGCTGCCGCGCAGCTTGCAACGCTGCGACGGTGAACTGCGTTGCCCCGCTCGCCGCAATGCCCAGCACGACATCGTCTGCGTTGACGGCGAGTGCGGCGATGCCAAGGATGCCGTCATCCGCAGAATCCTCTGCATTCTCGACGGCGCGCAGCAAGGCTGCCTCGCCGCCGGCTATGACAAAGGCAACCCGCTCAGCCGGCCAGTTGAAGGTGGGGAGAAGTTCTGCCCCATCCTGCACCCCGATCCGCGCTGACGTGCCTGCGCCGCAGTACACGATCCGCCCTGCGCCGCTGAGGCGAAGGGCCGCTGCTTCCGTCGCCGCAGCAATCGCCGGCAAAGCGCGTTCGACAGCAGCAATTGCCTCGCCCTGCCCGGCATGGAGCAAGCGCACCTGATCGACCGGCGAGAGCCTGTCGAGGTCGAGAAAGCGCGGATCGATATCTTCAGTCCTCATGCTGGACGTATTTCACGAAATCCGGCGGCATTGAACGGGCGACGAACCGCGTTAGACAGGCAACATGACCGAAACACTCTATCTCGGCGTCGACGGCGGCGGCACCCGCTGCCGCGCGCGTTTGGCTGGCCCAGACGGCAGGACGCTCGGCGAGGGAGTCTCCGGCCCAGCGAGCATGCGTTTCGGCATCCAGGCCGTGAGCGCGTCCATCCTGGCGGCGACATCGCAAGCACTCGCCCAGGCCGGTCTTGGTGAAGAGCCGCTCCAGCGCACCTACGCCGGAATCGGCCTTGCCGGCACTGGTCATCTTGGCGCGCGGCAGGCCCTCGAGTCATGGCGGCATCCGTTCGCCAATGCATGGTTCGAGGGTGATGGCTATCTTGCCTGGCTCGGCGCATTCGGCGGCGATGAGGGCGGCATCGTGGTCTGCGGCACCGGCAGCATCGGCATCACATTCAGAGGCAAGACGATTCGGGTCGGCGGCTACGGTTTCCCCGTTTCGGATGAAGGCAGCGGCGCCCATATCGGCCTCAACGCCATCCGCTACTCGCTACGCACGCTTGACGGTCGCACCAGGCCAACGGCGTTCGCGCAGGAGATTCTCGACCGTTTCTCGTCCGATCCGGCCGTTGTCATCCGGTGGTCCGAAACGGCGAATGCGACCGACTACGCGGCCTTCGCGTCTATCGTGATCAAGCATGCCGCTTTGGGCGAACCTGCGGCCAGCAACCTCCTGCGCGACGCCGCGATGCATATCGCCGGCCTCGCCGAAGCGGTGCTGGATCGTGGCGCGCCACGCGTCGCCCTGGTCGGCGGACTCGTGGAGTTCATCCGTCCCTACATTCCGACAGCAACGGCGGTGAGACTTACCGAACCGATGGCTGACGCCATGGACGGCGGCATCCGCCTTGCCCGAATGCGGCACGAGGCCGAGGCGCCATAAACGCAGCGCAAAGACTGGCGCCGGCTACCAGCTTCAGCTGCGCTTGCGTCCGCCAGCAAGCTGCTGAAGCACCTTCTCCACGCGGGCAAGGCGATCAGCTGGCTCGACAATGGCCTCCTCGAGGATCAACCGGCCATTGCGCGGGGTGAGACCAGCCTCTGCGACAGCTTTCTTGGTCGGCTCCACACGCGGTGTGAACGCAATTGCCGTCGGGCCGCCGTCCACCTTGGCAATGTGGGCAACCCGCGCCAGCGTCCTCACATTGGCGATCCTCAAAAGCATGGCCGCCTCATCCGGTTCCTCGCCAAACCGGTCGATCAGCTCGTCCTCAAACGCGTCAAGCTCTTCGCGCGATGTCAGGCGCGCCAGGCGCAGATAGAGCGACAGTCGCGAGTCAGCCTCTGGAATCCAGTCGACCGGAATGCGGCCGCTGACGCCAAGGTTGATCACGGGCGTCCAGCGCTCGAGCGTTTCACCCTGCGCCTCGCGCACGGCGCGCTCAAGCAAGTGCTGGTAGAGATCGATCCCGATCAGCTTCATGTGACCGCTCTGCGCATCGCCCACGATGTCGCCGGCGCCACGGATGTCGAGATCCCGCGCGCTGATCGCAAACCCTGCCCCCAGCCTGTCGAGCGACTCCAGTGTCCGCAGACGCTTTCTGGTGGCGTCCGTGAGCGAAGCACCAGGTTCCGTCGTGAGCAGAATGTGCCCACGCCTGTTGCCGCGGCCGACCCGCCCGCGCAGCTGGTGCAGTTGGGCGAGGCCAAATCGGTCAGCGCGCCAGACGATCATCGTGTTGGCACGTGGCACGTCGAGGCCGGCCTCGATGATGTTGGTCGCAAGCAGCACGTCGCCAAGTCCACCGGCGAAACGCACCATCGAGGTGTCAATTTCGGCGGCGGGCATGTCGCCATGCGCTTTGAGCAGTTCAAGATCTGGCGTCAGCCGTTGAAGCGTCGCTTCCATGGCGGCGATGTCCTGGATTCGCGGAACGACGACGAAACTCTGCCCGCCCCTGTCCTTTTCCCTCAGCAACGCAGTGCGCACCTGGTGCTCGTCAAACGTGCCGGCCAGGGTCCGGATCGGCTGGCGGCGCGCCGGCGGCGTTGCAATGACAGACATCTGCTTCAAGCCCAGCAGGGCATTTTGGAGCGTTCGCGGGATCGGCGTCGCTGTCAGGCTCAGGAGATGCCCGCTGGCGCCCGCGAGATCGCGGAGTTTCGCCTTGTCGGCGGCGCCGAAGCGCTGCTCCTCATCTATCACGACGAGGGCCAGCTTCGCATACGCGAGGCCTTCGGAGGCCACAGCGCCCGTCCCAACGACGACGGAGATTGACCCGTCGGCGAGGCCGGCCTTGACGCGCTTGCGGTCTGCGGCGTCTGACAGGCGCGACAACGCTGCGACCTTGAGCCCGCTGCGCTCAAAACGCTGCCGGAAAGTCTCGTAGTGCTGGCGCACCAGAACCGTCGTTGGGGCAGAAACAACCACCTGCCGACCCGATAGCGCCACGAGGGCTGCGGCGCGAAGAGCCACTTCCGTCTTGCCGTAGCCGACGTCGCCGATGACCAGCCGATCCATCGGCCTGCCCGAGGCTAGATCGTCGCGGACGGCGCTGATCGCTCGCGACTGGTCAGGTGTTTCGGAAAAGGGGAAGCCGGTGACGAACTCGGCATAAGCGCCCGGATCAGGCTCTATCTTCACAGCCTTGCGTTTCGCATTCTCCTTTGCGAGGCGCGTCATGCTCAATGCGGTTTCCGTCATGGCTCTGTCGATGATAAGCCGACGCTTGCGCCAACTGGCGCCGTCGAGGCCGTCGAGCGTGACAGCAGTCCGGTCAGCGCCATAGCGCCAGATACGATCGGCCTCCTCCACCGGAACGAGCCGCCGTGCACCGCCCGCATACTCCAGCTCGATCGCCTCAACGACAGCGCTTGATCCACCCGGGCGGCTCAGGCCCGCGATCACGGCGATACCGTGGTCCTCGTGGATCACCACATCGCCCACGCAGACATCGCCGATCTCGAGCAGGTGTTCGCCCCCACCGTCCGAGGCAGCCGCCAGACCCGCATTGCCCCCGAGCACCTCGGCCGCCGAGACAACCAGGCGTTTCGGATCGCGCCAGCTGATTTGCAGCTTCATCTCGAGGAGCTTGACGCGGTTCAGCCAGCCGCTGTCTGCCTCGCTCCAGCTGGTGATGGGGCGGGCGCCCTGCGCCAGTTTGCGCGGCAGTCGCTTCTTGATGAAACGCAGGTCATGATCCGACCCAGCAAGGACGATCCGCGCACGTTCCTTCAGGGCTGCGGCAATCTCAGCATTCATCGCCTTGACGGGATCTGGACTGGACGAGAAGCGGATCGTGCGCTCGGCAGAGCCAGCGGCCAGATCGATCATGCCCCGCTTCTGCGTTGCAGCGTCCCAAGCGGCCTGCGGTACGATGTTCTGCAAGGCCGGCGAATTCTTCCTGCGCACGCCTTGAGCCGAGTCGGCGGCCAGGCTCAGATACCGGTTACGTTCGGCGATCGCGCCGGGATCCAGCGCTACGATCGCATCGGGAATGTAATCGAACAGCGTGTTGCTTCGTCCCAGCAGAACCGGCCAGGCTGCGCCGCCGAGCTCGATATGCGGCAGGTCGCGTGTGCCGCGCTGGCTGACCGAGTCGAACTCGCGGATGCGCTGAATGGCGCCGTCCACCAGTTCGATCCTGACCGGGCTTTGCGCATTGGCAGGGAAGATATCGATGACACGGCCCCGCATCGCGAACTCGGCCGGCTCGTCGACCCGATCATCTTCGAAGTAGCCGATGCTGCTCACCACCTTGCGAAAAGCATCTGCCTCAATGCGCCCGCCTACAACGAAGCGGGTCGATGCGCCGTCGAATGTGGCCGGCTTGGGCAGCATCTCGCTGGCGGCTTCGGCCGTGGTGACGCAGACGATGCGCTGCCCCTTCGCGCGCGCCAGATCACGGATGCGCCGCAGGGCCGCAAGCCTCACGCCAGTGTTCGCTGGAGTGGGTGGCTGCGCATCTCCGGGCAGCGCGTCGCTCGGCGCGAAGAAAATCACCGCCGCCTTGGGCGCTGCGCCGTGCAGCGCGAGAAAGATTTCCCGCGCCCGATAGTCGCTTGAGACAATCGCCAGCACATTCCTGCGGCTGAGCGCCTCAGCGATCCGCGCAGTTGCAGCGCCGACTGCGCATTCCGGACGCGCAACAACGTCGCGTGCTTTCGAAGCAGGCCCATCGGCCATGGCGAATCCCTTTGCGGAAGGACCGCCTCACTAGCGCATCGTAAGTCCGGCGCAAGCCATCCTGGCCACGTCAGCGGCCAGTTGGTAAATCCTTGTAGGCCACGCCCTTGTCCACGCGGACATCCTGCGGCAGGCCAAGCACGCGCTCGGCAATGATATTGCGCAGGATCTCATCCGTCCCCCCGGCGATCCGCAGCCCGGGCGCCCACATGTATGCATTGTGGAATGCGCCCTGCATCGGCGCGAGCGCCGGGTCGCTGATGATCCCATAGTGATCTTCCGCCTCGATGGCCGCGTTGCCGATATCCTGCATGCGGTTGGCGTTGAGGATCTTGCCGATCGAGCTTTCAGGTCCTGGCGTCTGCCCCTTCGAGAGGGCCGTCATCGTGCGGTACTTGCCGAGCGTGTACCCCTCGGCGCTGACATACCAGCTGGCCAGCTTCTCACGGAAGGCCTGGTCCTGCAGCAAAGTCCCCTTGCCTGAAGGCGAGGGCGTGTTGCGGGCAAGTTCCAGAATCTCGGCGTACTCCGGACCGGACGAACCGCCAACGGCGAGGCGTTCATTCATCAGCGTGACGAGCGCAACGTTCCAGCCGTTGCCGACCTCGCCCAGGCGCTCGGAGTCTGAAATGCGAACGTCGTTGAAATAGACCTCATTGAAGTTCGACCCGCCGGACATCTGATGGATCGGTCGCACCTCCACACCGGGCGCCTTCATGTTCAGGACGAACATGGTGAGGCCCTTATGCTTCTCCTTCTCGGGATTCGTCCGCGCCAGCAGGATGCCATAGTCGGAATAGTGTGCGCCGGAGGTCCACACCTTCTGGCCATTGATTATCCAATCATCGCCGTCCTTGACCGCACGCGTCTTGAGACCGGCGACATCCGAGCCGGCGCCCGGTTCAGAGAAAAGCTGACACCAGATCTCCTCCCCGCGCAGGGCCGGAGCGACATAGCGCTTGATGCCTTCGGGTGAATGGAAGGCGATCACCGTCGGGATGCACATGCCGAGACCGATGGCGAAGGGGCCGGTTGGCGCCTGGAACTTCTGCTCTTCCTGCCCGAAGATCACCGAGAAGATGGGTGGAAGCTCGCGACCGCCGACCTCCTTGCGCCAGGTGAGACCGGCATAGCCGGCCTCGGCCTTCTTCTTCTGATAGGCCTTCGCCGCTTTCATCGCCTCGGGCCCCTCGATACGGACATTGGTCCGCGTATTGGGCGCGCCAAGGGTCTTTTCGAGCCAGCTTCGCGCTTCGGCGCGGAATGCGGCTTCCTCGGGAGTGTCGTTGAAATCCATGTGATGTCTCCCTCAGGCTGCGTTCTTGAGTTCAAGGCGACGGACAAGCTTTTCCTTCCAGACGCCAGGTCCGCCAGCCTGCACCGCCAGCAGCTTGGCGCGGCGATAGAAGAGATGGCAGTCGACCTCCCATGTGAAGCCCATGCCGCCATGCGCCTGGATGTTTTCCTTTGCCGCAAAGTAGTAGGCGTCGCTCGCCGCAACGCGCGCAGCGGCGGCAGCCAGCGGCAGCTGCGAGGACTCGGTCGAAAGCGCCCACGCCCCGTAATAGGCGTTCGACCGGCCAAGCTCGATGGCGACGTACATGTCCGCCAGCTTGTGCTTTATCGCCTGAAATGAGCCGATCTGGCGCGAGAAGGCATAGCGGTTCTTGGCGTAGTCCACCGCCATGTCGAGACAGGCCTGCGCGCCGCCAAGTTGCTCGAAAGCGATGAGCACCGCGGCACGATCGAAAACCGCTTCGGTCAGCGACCACCCCTCGCCAGCCTTGCCGAGCCTTTCGGCATTGGCCTTGTCGAAAGAGAGGCGGGCATGGCCGCGCGTCGGATCGAGCGTTGTCAGGGTCTCCCGCTTGACGCCAGGCTGATCGAGCGCGACCAGCACAAGCGACAGGCCCTGCGCCTCGCGCGCCAGAACCACCGCATGCGTTGCGATGTCGCCATCGGTAACCGGGATCTTGACGCCGGACAGACGTGAACCATCGAAACTGGCCTCGATGCTCGAGGGCGAGGGCGCGCCCGGGCCTTCCGAAACGGCGAATGCGCCGATGAGCTCGCCGCTGGCGACCTTCGGCAGCAAGCTTTGCTTTTGCGCGGTCGAACCAGCCGCCAGGACAGCCTCCGCGAAGAAGTATACGGTCGAGGAGAACGGGATCGGGGCGACCGCACGACCAATCTCTTCAGCAAGTACACAGAGCTCTAGCCCGCCAAGGCCAAGCCCGCCGAACTCCTCGGGGATCGCTGCGCCGAGCCAGCCTTGCTCGGCGACGCCCTTCCACAGCGCAGTGTCATGAGATTTGGCTGCATCATTCAGCACTTCACGCACGGCTTTCTTGCTGCATTTTTCGTCGAGAAACTTCCGCGCCTGGTCGCGCAGCATCTTCTGGTCGTCTGAAAAATCGAAATTCATCTGCAGTCCCTCGAACTAGATGCGTGTGGCGCGGCCGGCCCAGAACGGCTCGCGAAGCTTGCGCTTGAAGATCTTGCCTGAGTCTTCGCGTGGGAGCTCGGCGTGGAAGTCGACCGCCTTTGGCGTTTTGAAGCCGGCGATCTGCTGACGGACGAAGGCCTTCACGTCCGCCTCCGAGATTGAGGTCCCTGGCTGCGGCTGGACGCAGGCATGGATCGCTTCGCCGTACTCATCATCCGGCACGCCGAAGACGGCGCAGTCTGCGACGCCGGGCATCCTCTGCAGCACGGCCTCGATCTCCGCCGGATAGATGTTGACGCCGCCGGAGATGATCATGTCCTTCGCCCGGTCGCACAGATACAAGAAGCCGTCCTTATCGAAATAGCCAACATCTCCCGGCGCAATGAGGCCGGCCTTCTCCGTGGCGGCCCGCTTGGCGTCATCCTTGTGGTAGGTGAAGTCGGCGATCTCGGGAAACTTCGCCACCACCTCGCCGATCTCGCCGGCCGGGACTGCGTTGCCCTGCGCATCGATCACTTTCACATCTGCGCCGGGGATCGGCTTGCCGACCGTGCCGGGATGGTCCAGCCATTCCTGCGATGTGCAGAAGACCACGCCGCCTGTTTCGGTTGATCCGTAGTATTCATTGATCACCGGCCCCCACCACTCGATCATGGCGCGCTTGATTGGCGCGGGGCACGGCGCGGCGGCGTGGACGACGAATTCCAGCGAGGACAGGTCATACTTGCGCTTCACGTCCTCGGGAAGTCGCAAGAGCCGATTGAACATGATCGGCACCATGTGCAGGTGCGAGATCCTCTCCCGCTCGATCAGCTTGAGCAGATCTTCAGGGTCGAAGCGCGGTTGCAGCAGCACTGTTGCTCCCACGCGCGCAGCCACCGTGCCATAGGCATTCGGCGCGGAGTGATACATCGGACCTGTCATGGCGGTCACGATCTGCTGCGGCGGCCGGGTCATAAAGCCGAAGATGTAGAGGAGGTTCCGCATGCTCAGCTCGTGCTGGGCCTGCGTCGGCTGGGCGCGCCGGACGCCTTTGGGGTGCCCGGTCGTGCCGGACGTGTAGATGATCGTTCCCGGCGATGGCGCTGGTGGCGCCGTGTACGGCTCGAAGCCTTCCAGCCACTGCGACCAGTTCGTCATGCCCGTGGGCACGGCGCAGGCGGCGGCGGCAGCGCCGTACGCCTCGGCCAGCTCAGGCGGCGTCGGAACGACCAGCACGCTCACGCCGGCGGGAACAACCGGCAAGATGGGGGCAAGGAGATCGGCGTGAATAATGAGAACCTTCGCGCCAGAATTCTCGAAGATGTAGCGCGCCTCTTCAGGCGTGCCGTGCCAGTTGACCGGCGTCGGATAGGCGCCCAGCAGGCCAGCAGCGGTGCTCGCCTCGAAGAAGGCAAAGTCATTGCGGAGGAACAAGGCAATGATGTCGCCGCGGGCCACGCCAAGGCTTGCGAGACCGGCGGCTGCACGCGCCGCGCGTTCGTCGAGCTTGCCCGTGGACAGGCGGCGCATGCCACTGATGATATCGCCCAAGGCGTCCTTCTCCCTTTGTGCGGCCCCGGCTTTCGGGGTGCGGTGCGACCCTAGTTCCTGGCGGTGTAGCGCACACCCAACTTGCGAATCGCGTGTACGAAGTTGTTCGGCGCGATGTCGATCTCGCCCGTCCATTCGATGTCCGGGAAGCGCCCCAGGATCTGGCGATAGGCCTCCTCGAGCTGAATCTGCGCCACGCGCTTGCCCAGGCAGACATGCGGGCCGTAGCCAAAGGCGATATGCTTGTTTGCATTCACGCGCGAGACATCGAGCTGGTCGGGATTGTCGAAGACAGCCGGATCGCGATTGGCGGCGCCGTAATACATCACCACCTTCTCACCTTCCGCGATCTTCTGGTCGGCGATCTCAGCGTCCTGCAACGCGGTCCGGCGCATGTAGATCACGGGACTCACCATGCGGATGAATTCGTCAGCAGCGTTGGCGAGCAAGTCCGGATTGGCGATCAGCTTCGCTTTCTGGTCCGGAAACTCGGTCAGCAACTTCATCGCACCGGAGAGCGTGTTCCGGGTGGTGTCATTGCCGGCAAAGATGATCAGCAGCCATGATCCGTCGAGGTATTCGTCGCTCAGCAACTCTCCGTCCACCTGCGCGCGTGCGATGGCGCTCATCAGGTCATTCTGCGGGTCCTGACGGCGCTTGTGCAGCATGTGCTGACCGTAGGCGAACATCTCCTCCACATTGGCGTTGAAGTCCGCCACGAACTGCATCAGCTCGATGCTTGGCGTCAGCGGCGCGGCCATCTGCTCGGCGGCAAGGTTCTGCGCCAGCTCGAGAAAATGCATCCAGTGCAGGAATTTGGGACGGTCCGCTTCGGGCACGCCGAGGATTTCGCACAGCGTGTAGAGCGGCAAGCGCGAAGAAAACATCTCGACAAGATCGCCCCCGCCCTTCGGCGCCATCTCGTCCAGCATCCGGGAGACCTCGCCCACGACCCTGGTTTTCAACTGATTGAGGTAGGCAGGGGTAAAGAACGGCATGTGCTCCCGCCGCAGCTGCAGATGCTGAGGCGCGTCCAGATTGATCATGGTGTCGAGCGAGGCGCGCTGCAGCAGGATGTGTCCCTGCCCTTCCTTTGGCGTCATCATCAGGATGCCGCCACGCTGCGAGGAAAAGGTCGCAGGATCCCCGTTCACCCGCATGACATCGGCATGCCGGGTAACGACCCAGAAGCCCGGCAGGTCACCTGGCTCCGGATGCCAGCAGACAGGCGACGCTTTCCGGAGCCGCGCAAAAGCGTCGAATGGCTGGCCATTCACGAAGGCTTTCGCTTCGTGGAACTGAAGCCCCTCGATCCGAGGGTAGGCTTCCGGATAAACGGGTCCGGGCCGGCCTTCCACCGCGGTCTGGCTGATCAGCTGCATGCCTTGCCTTTCGAGACTGTTCGAAGAGGCGACGTTGCGCGGATGCAAGGCGCCGCGCAAGTCATGCCCGTAGGGAAGTTCACATGCCTGACACCCGCTGGTAGCGCTCTCATTCCGCAGAGGTTGAGGGGCTATAGATTCGGGAAAAGTCCGCCTGAGCGGGTATGGCGACGAATTCGCGCACGGATGGACTTCCAACCGGATGGAGTCCAGCCTGATGGCTCAACGAACTCCAAGGTTGGGCAAGGGCCACAATGACACAACGTCCAGCGACGTCGCGGCGCATCGTGCTGGCCGAGCGGGCCGCTGGCCTTCCGACCGCTGCGACGTTCCGGTTAGAAGCGTTTGCCTTGCCCGAACTCACCGAGGGCCAGGTCCTGACACGTACTTTGTACTGTTCGGCCGACCCCGGCACGCGCTCCCGGCTCTCGGCCGGCGCCAGCTACGCCCCGCCGCTCAGGATTGGCGATCCCATCGACGGATTTGCTGTAGGGGAAGTGATCGAGAGCGCCAACCCCCGATTCAAGGTCGGCGACTTTGTGGCAAGCGGCGGCGGCTGGGCAGAGCACGCGATTTTCCCCGGCCGGGGTTACATCCAGGCGATCCCTCATCGCCGCCTGCCCCTGTCCTACTGGATCGGTGTGCTGGGCGTTCCAGGCATGACAGCGTGGTTCGGCCTGAAGCGTGTCGCCGCACTGAAGCCGGGCGACCGCCTTCTGGTGACATCCGCCGCCGGCCCGGTTGGCGCAACCGCAGCGCAGATTGCCCGGAACCTTGGCGCTTCCTGCGTGGTCGGCACGGCCAGCGGCCCCGATAAGTCGGCGTGGTTGCGTGAAGAGGCGCGACTCGATGCGGTCGTCGACTACAAGGCGGCCAAGGATCTGGTCGCCGACCTGAAGGCGGCCAGCCCGGAAGGGTACGATGTCCTGTTCGACAATGTCGGCAACGCCATGATCGATCAGGTCATTCCCTTGCTGCGTCCGGGGGGCCGCATCGTGATCTCCGGCCAACTCGCAGACTACAACACGGCGGCTGGAGAAGTCCCTGGCGTCACAAACACCCGATATTTCATCGCCAATCGGCTGCGCATGGAGGGGCTCGTCGTGTTCGACGATCTCAAGGCCTTCGCTGGGGCGCAGGAAGAGCTGGGGACCATGATCGAGCAGGGAAAGGTCAAAGTGCGCGAACACCGATACCAGGGACTTGAATCCGCACCGAGGGCCTTCATCGACCTCTTCACCGACAATGCCTTCGGTCGCCGGATCATCGAGATTGGCGCGGAACCAGGCTGAGGACCGATGCGATGACGCCAGACTTCTCCCGATACGAGCGTATTCACGCGAGCCGGAACGGCCGCATCCTCACGCTGGCCCTGACGGCTCCCAATCCAGTCAATGCGGTTGACGGCGCCATGCATCACGAGCTGTCCCGGATCTTTCTCGATGCTCAGGACGATCCTGACAGCGACCTGGTCGTGCTCACAGGCGCTGGCCGCGCCTTCTGCGCTGGAGGGGACACGGCTTGGTTCAAGACCTTGATTGAAAGCCCCGCATCGTTTCGCGCCATCGCTCCTGAGGCCAAGCGGATCATCACCTCTCTGCTGGACCTCGAAAAGCCAATCCTCTGCCGGCTCAATGGAGCTGCTGCCGGTCTTGGCGCCACGATCGCCCTCATGTGCGACGTTATCATCGCGTCCGACAAGGCCGTGATCGGGGACCCGCATGTCAAGGTCGGCCTCGTTGCCGGCGATGGCGGCGCAATCATCTGGCCGCAGCTGATCGGCTTTGCCCGCGCAAAAGAGCTGCTCATGACAGGCGAGATGCTGACTGCGGAACGGGCCATGACGCTTGGCCTCCTCAATCATGTGGTTCCGCATGACCAACTCGAGGCAAAGGTCGCAGAAGTCGCCGAGAGGATTCTCGCTAACCCCAAATGGGCCGTGCGCTGGACCAAGACGGCCGCCAACATTCCGCTGCGCGCGCTTGCCGCCCAGCTGCTCGATGCAGCGATGGCCTACGAACTCCTTTCCAACTCGCTGGACGATCGACGCGAGGCCGTTGCGGCCTTTGTCGAGAAGCGCCCGCCAAGACTGACGGGGCAGTGATGATTGTAAGCACCCTGCCCGAGGCCGAGCACGTGACGGCCCTGCGTAACCAGCTACGCCGCTTTGTCTCGGAGAAGACATCGCGCGAGAAACGCCGCGCCTGGGATAGAACGCATGACTGGCCGCGCGACCTGTTCCGCGAACTTTGCGATGTGGGTGTATGCGGACTGACCATCGCTGAAGAGCATGGCGGGCTTGGGCAGGACATCGTCGCAGCCGTCGCGGTAATCGAGGAGCTTGCCCGTGCGGGTCCGTTTCTTGCCGGCCCCTTCATCCACTGCGCCTTCTATGGGGGCATGAACATCTCGGAGAACGGGTCACAGGCCCAGAAAGCCGACCTCCTCCCCAAGCTTGCGCGCGGCGAGCTCCTGTTCGCCTACGGCCTCTCTGAACCCGATGTCGGAGGCGACCTGTCCAGCGTGAAAACACGCGGCCGCATCAAAGGCGATGTGCTTGTGATCAACGGGTCAAAGCGCTGGTGCACGGGAGCGGACTGGGCAGACTACATCTATTGCCTGATCAACACGGCGCCCGATGCGCCACGCCGCGAGGCGCTGACCTTCGTTCTCATCCCGGCCAAGGCGGCCGGTGTCTCGACTATGCCGATCGAGCACGTCAACCTGCGCTACACGGCCTCGTGTGACGTCCATTTCGACGATGTTTGCGTCCCGCTCGATGCAGTGGTTGGCGGACCGGAGAAACTCAACAAGGGCTGGGGCATGCTCGCCGGGCGCGCGCTCGACGTCGAGAAGCTCGAAGTCGCCGCCTGCACGTTTGGCTTTGCCCAGGCGGCGCTGGACGAAGCGTGGTCCTACGCGCAGCAACGGGTACAGTTCGGCAAGCTGATTGCAGGTCATCAGGCCGTCGCACACCGGCTGGTGACGGCGCGAACAAAGCTCGAAGCCTGCCGGCACATGCTCTATCACGCCGCTCACCTCGCCAATGACGGCAAGCCGTGCGGGGTGGAAACATCGATGGCCAAGCTTTTCATTGCCGATACAGGCGTCGAGATCGGGCTGGCCTGCCAGCAGGTCATGGGTGCCTATGCGCTTTCCGACGCCTACGACATCGACCGCAATGTGCGGGACTTGCTCGGCATGCCAATCGTTGGCGGCTCATCCGACATGCAGCGCAACAATCTCGCCGGCCTGTGGAGGCTGAGGGGATGAACGAACTCGTCGCCCGCGTTCGCAGCCTCCACAGCGAGATCGTCGCAGCCAGGCCAGAGATGGACCGCCTTCGACGCCTTCCGGCTTCCCTGTCTGACCGCCTCCGCGACGCCGAACTCTACCGGCTCTGCATTCCCCGCAGGCAGGGCGGCCTCGAGGCCGAACCGCGCATCATCGTGGAGACACTTGAGGCGCTCGCAGAAGCCGATGCAGCGGCGGCGTGGTGCGCGATGATCTGCTCAACGACCGGGGCGTTCGGCGCCTACCTGCCGCCCGAGGCCGCGGCTGCGATCTTTCCTGACCCCTCGCTCGTCTTCGCAGGCGTCTATGCGCCGATGGGCCGGGCTGTTGTCGAGGGCGACGCCTATCGCGTCACAGGCCAATGGAAATGGAACAGCGGCGGGCAGAACGCGACCTGGCTCTGCGGCGGTTGCCTCATCCACGAGAATGGCGCTCCACGCATGCTGACAGAGACGATTCCTGATCATCGCATGATGCTGTTCCCCGCGCGCGAAGCGACCTTCGTGGACACGTGGCATACATCCGGCTTGCGGGGCACCGGCAGCGGCGACATGGCGGTACGTGATCTGCTGGTTCCGCAATCTCACTCAGTGTCCTTCGTCACAGACAAGCCGCGTATCGTAAGCCCGCTATACGCCTTCCCGGTGTTCGGCCTTCTGGCGATCGGAATTGCAGCGGTAGCAAGCGGCAATGCGACGGCTGCCGTCCGCGAATTCGCCTCGCTCGTCTCGACCAAGCGCACACCCGCGGGCCGCATGCTCAACGAGCGCGGAACTGTGCAGTCGGCCTATGCGGAGGCCGTGGCGCAACTTGGCTCAGCACGCGCCTTCCTGTTCGCTGAGATCGAAAACGCGTGGAAGCAGGCGCAGGGCGGCGCCGCCATAAGGCTGGAACAGCGCGCCAGCCTGCGCCTTGCAGCGACACACATGACACGGACTGCAGCCGAAGTTGTGAGGGTCGTGCAGGACCTGGCTGGCGGCGCGGCCGTCTTTTCCGCCGAACCCCTCAACCGCCGCCTCGCCGACGCGCAGGCCATGACCGCGCACATTATGATCGCACCTGCAACCTACGAGCTGACAGGGCGGGCCCTTCTTGGCGTGCCAGTGTCCGCCGCAGAGCTTTAGCCCAGAGCCTCGCGCGCAATCAGGGCCCTGACGTGCTCCGGCAAGGGCTCGCCGGCCTTCAGGGCGTTTACGGCGCCAATGTCGAAGTATTCGCGCAGCCCAATGATCAGACCATCGCGAAACTCGACAACTCCCGCATAAGGCGCCGACACAAGCCGACCCTCGGTGGACACATATTCATCGACACCTTCCACAAACAGGCGGTCGCCGGTCTCTGCGTGGTCGAAAATCCGCCAGGTGACGTCACGGACCTGCAGCGCCATCGATTCGAGTAGTTTGCGGGCCTTGGCCTTGCCCTTGAGCGGTGGCGCAATGACTGCGGCATAGTGCCAGACGACTTCGTCGTGCATCAGAGCAAGGACGCCATCGATGTCCTTGCGCCGCCATGCTCGGATCAGGCCGAGAAGAGTGTCGATGTGGGTCATGACTTATCCCGCCAGTCGTATGCGCTCGATCCTGATCCGGCCAGAGGATCACGGCAAGATCGAAGCGGACAACACCAATCGCCGAAACAATGAGCCTCGGCGAAATGGCCCCACGAACGGCATGATCTGGCGGATCGTCTTCGTGATCCGTTTCAACTGGACATCGCCCCGCGGCTGGATATCCAAATCCAATGGCTGGGTCAGCTCTGAGATTTCTCAAGACCGAGGCTGGCGGCGGCGTCCTGCTCGCCTCTGCCGCCGTGCTCGCGCTCATCGTGGCCAACTCCCCCATCGCGGATGATTACTTTGCCATTCTGAAGACGTCGCTCCCGCTCGACCTTGGCGTCTGGCGCTTGGACGCCACGCTGAAGGACTGGGTGAAGGATGGCCTGATGGCCACCTTCTTTTACGTGATCGGCCTGGAACTGAAGCGTGAGCTGACGATCGGTGAGTTATCCAACCCCCGCACGATTCTCTTGCCGGTCGCAGGCGCGATCGGCGGAGCGCTGGCCCCAATCGCGATCTATCTGCTGCTTGCCGGCACGCTTGATCCGCGCGGCTGGCCGGTTCCGGTTGCAACAGACATCGCGTTTGCGCTCGCGGCTCTGGCCATCCTCTCGCCAAAGGTCGATCCGCGCGTGCGGCTGTTCCTGCTCACGCTGGCCGTTGTCGACGACCTCATGGCGATCATCCTGATTGCTGTGCTTTTCACCAGCAACCTAGCAATTGTTCCGTTACTGATTGCAGGCGCCCTGCTTGGCGCGCTCTACCTTGTGGGCCGGCGCGTGGACCTTCCGATCTGGCTGTATCCGCTTGCCGCTCTCGTGACGTGGGCGTTGGCCAAAGAGTCCGGCGTCCACACATCAGTTATGGCCGTCGCGGCTGCGCTTGTGGTCCCGCCCCGATCCAGCGGGGATGAGAGCACGGTTGTCGAAAAGCTGGAGCATGCGATCCACCCCTTCTCCGCCTTTTTTGTGCTGCCGGTTTTTGCGTTCTGCGCAGCGGGCGTATCCTTCCAGGGGTTGAACCTGGTGCAGGTGACCGGCGGGGTATCCGCCGCGGTTGCACTGGCGCTGGCGCTCGGCAAGCCGATCGGCGTAACGCTCTTCACGCTTGGGGCTGCGCGCCTTGCCCGCACAGCTCTGCCCTTCCCGCCGATGCAGATCCTCAAAGTCGGCTTCTTGTGCGGCATTGGCTTCACCATGAGCCTTTTCATCGGCGGGCTCGCATTTGCAGGTGACGACACGGGCGAAGCTGCTGCGCGCCTTGGCGTGCTGATGGGATCAGCCCTGTCGCTGCTGATGGCTGCAATCGCCTTCCGCCTACGGACGCCTGCCGCGAACTGACCTGGAGATCACGTCAATATGGAAGCGACCGTCCAGATTGTTGCAGGCCTCGCACTTCTCGCTGTGGGTGGCGAAGGCGTGATCCGCGGCGCCGTCGGGATCGCCCGCCGCTTCGGCCTGTCCGAGCTACTGATCGGCCTCACACTGGTTGGCTTTGGGACATCCTCGCCTGAGCTCGTGACAAGTGTGAATGCTGCGCTCAGCGGATCGCCTGGCATCGCGATCGGCAATGTCGTGGGCTCCAACATCGGCAATGTTCTCCTGATCCTCGCATTGGTGGTGCTGATCCGGCCGTTGTCTGTGAACCCGGCGGCTGTCGGCCGCGATGGTGGAATTGCGATCGCGGTATCGATCGCGCTTGCGATTGCGGCAATCACCTTCGGCGAGATCAATCGGTGGCTGGGAGCGGCGTTGGTCGGCGCGTTACTCGTCTATCTGTTTGTCGTCTGGCGGATGGAGCGCGCTGGCGGCCCCGCTGCACAGATGCACGCGGAGGAAAGCCACACCCACGATCCGGCGCCCCAGAACCTGTGGCTGTCCGTCGCGTATGCGGTTGGCGGCCTCGCCATCCTGGTCTGGGGCGCCGACCTTCTCGTGACCGGCGCCATCACCGTGGCGCGCCTTGCCGGCCTCTCCGAGACCGTGATCGGCCTCACCATCGTGGCGATCGGCACGTCGCTTCCGGAGCTGGTGGCGACGCTCATGGCCGCTCTCAAGGGGCGCTCGGATGTCGCCTTCGGGAACATCGTGGGTTCGAACATCTACAATATCCTGGGCATTCTCGGCGTGACTGCCCTGGTCAATCCCATCCCCATTCCGGCTGACATGGGTCTGGTTGATTGGATTGCTCTGATCGGCAGCGTCATCCTCCTGATGATCTTCGCCATGACCGGCAAACGCCTGACACGCCTCGAAGGCGTCATCATGCTGGCCGGATACGCCGCCTATGTCGCGTACCTGTTGACGCCCTGAAGGTGACGATCAGCTATTCTCTCACAGCCCCAAGTTGGAAACGAACAAGGCCGCCCGGCATGTTTCAGGGGGTGAGACAAACGAGGTCGTCGAGGTTCGCCGACTGGCAGATCACGCCCGCCAGCGGGCACAGCGAAACTGAGCAAGAACCATGAGGCAGCGCAGAAATCAGGAAGCTGCTTTTGGGGCTCGCCCTGGCGGCCCCGGCGCTATCTTCACCCCATGATCCCAACACTATCGTCGATCGTGCGCCTCACCGCGCCGACATAGTCGACGAGCTGGTGTCCTTCCATCATTGCTTCATAGAGCATCTTCAACGCATCGCGCACCACATAGGGCCGCTCCATAGGCAGGAAGTGGGTGGTGCCCGGCACGCGCGTCACCGCGGCGTCGGGGCGAATGGCGTGGACACGACCGTCCGTATCGGCCGTTGTCGTCGACTCCTTCTCCGCCTGCAGAAGGATGATCGCGATGCGCTTCTTGCGCAGCCGGCGCATCGCCGACCAGGGCCGGTAGCGATGCGCCGAGAACACGGCCGACTCCCATTCCGGCGTGCAGGCGAGCTGGAACTGTCCATCGTCCTGCCGCAGCACGCCATCGACCACATAGTCATCCAGAAACGGCGAACGCCAGGTCCGGAAGGCGCCGCGGCCGCGCAGGGACTCGGCCGCATCGCTCGCGGAGGCGAAATCGCGTCGACGCCGCAGGGCCTGCTTTGACATCGCATTCTTCCCGATGAACATGTTCAGGATCGGAAAGTTGTAGGCACGATAGACGCTGCCGCGCATCAGCACAGGGTCGACCAGCACCAGGCCCTTGACCAGGTCAGGCCGCTTGCCCGCCACCAGCAGCGCCACTGTGCCGCCCATTGAATGTCCGCCGAGCACCGCCCCATCGGGCGCCGTCTTCTCGAGAACCTGGATCACATCATCGCGGAATCTGTTCCATGACTTCATGCGAGGCGGCCTGGCCGGCAGTCGCGAGCGCCCATGTCCGCGCAGGTCGATCGCGGCAGCATGCATCTGCCCGCCGAGCGGCTCGAGAATCGATTCATAGGTGATGGCGTTGAAGCCCGTCGCATGCAGGAACAGCACGTCAATGGGCCGGACCGGATCGCCAAAGGCGATGCCCGATGCTTCCCCATCCTTCAACTCTACACGGAACCTGCGCATGCCGCGCGTCTAACCTCCAAACACCTTGCGCAGAAGATCGCTGGTCCGCTTCACGGGGTCGCGCCGAATCGCCTGCTCCTCCCGCGCGACGTAATAGAATAAACCTTTGAGCGCGCCAGTCGTCGCCTCTTCGGCGAGCCAGCTCCGTGTGTCAGTCCTGATAACACCCGCGCCATACTTGGCCACAACCCCGTCCAGCGCCTTTAGCGCGCCTGAGGCCTGCAGCGCTTCGGCAAAGTGCGGCTTCAGAGCCTGGCGCAGGTTCGCCTCGGTCTTCCTTTGCAGGAAAGTCGTAGCGGCGTTGTCCCCGCCGCGCAGGATCGTCACGGCGTCCTCGAACGTCATTGATCTCACGGCATCGCCAACCAGCTTGCCGGCAACAGGGGCAGCGGATTCCGCGGCGCTGTTGACCCGCCTTTGCAGGTCGTCCAGCGGCCCGGCCATCCCAAACGGGGCAAGCCGCTTGTGGGCCTGCCCCAGCACGCCGGGCAGCGCGATCCGCACGGCTGGATCGCCCATGTATCCGTTGGGCGCTGACAGCCGTTTGGTTGCAAGCCCCCCGGCCACGGACATCGCCTCCCTGAGTCCCTCCGTTACGTCACCCTTGGTGAGGTTGCCCTTGTCCCCCGGCATCGACTTGTGAAGTATGTCGGACGCGATTTTCCCAAAGTCCTGCCCGCTCGCCTGCAGAGGGGCAGCCAGCCCCAGGCAGAGCGCCAGGCCCGGGCCAAGCCACAGCACAAGGGGTCGTCCGGCTCGTCGTGCGCGCATGCAGCCTCCCGAAGTCCCGACCGGCACGAATAGGACAGGCAAAGGGCCTCCCCGTCAAACCGGTCGCGCTGTGGGCGCAGGTTGGCTAGGTTGGCGGCAAATCACCTGCCGAGGGACGAAAACCATGTCAGCGCCAGCCTCCTGCTTCGAGGTCTCGATCACCGACCGGATCGCGCACATCCGCTTCAGCCGTCCGGAGCGGCTCAACACCTTCGTTCCGGAGGCGTGGGTCGAACTCCCAGCGATCGTGAAGGACATCGACCGCAACGCCCGCGCGCGCTGCATCGTGATTTCGTCCTCCGGCAAACACTTCACCGCGGGCATGGACCTCGCGGTCTTCACCAGACCCGAAGGTCTCACCAGCGCGCCGCGTGACCATCATCTGCGCGCCGAGAAGTTCCGCGCCGACCTGGAGGCCCTGCAGGACGCCTTCACCTGTCTCGACAAGGCGCGCATGCCGGTCATCGTCTGCGTGCAGGGGGGCTGCATCGGGGCTGGCGTCGACATGATCTCCGCCTGCGACATCCGCCTCGCGACGAAGGACGCCTTCTTCTGCATCCAGGAGATCAATATCGGCATGACCGCCGACGTGGGCACCTTCCCACGCCTGTGCAAGCTTCTTCCGGAGGGTTGGGTGCGCCAGATCTCCTATACGGGCGAGCGTCTGCCCGCACCGCGCGCCCGCGACCTCGGCCTCGTCAATGAAGTGTTCGACACGCAGGAAGGGATGCTCGACCACGCCATGGCGCTCGCCCGCGAGATCGCATCAAAGAATCCGCTCGCCGTCACGGGCTCGAAGGCGATGATCAACTATGCCCGCGACCACACCATTGCTGACGGCCTCGACTATATCGGGGTCTGGAATGCCGCCATGCTCTCGGGCGCGCACATGAAGGAAGCATTCGTCGCGAAGGCGGAGAAGCGCGAGCCGGTCTATCCCGATCTCCTGCCTTTGCGCGAGGGCGGCATCTAGTCCCCTCGGCTGAACAGGCCCTGTGCGCTGTAGACCAGCCGCCCCTCCGAGCGCGCCTCGACCGACGCAAAGACAATCGACCGCGAGCGTTTGTCGGCGCGAACCAAAACATCGACTGGAGCCTGGCCAAGTGCATGCGAAGCGACATCGAGCGAGAGCGAGGTGAGCCGCAGGCCTGGCCCGACCGTCTCACCGAGCGCCGCCATGGCGTGCTGGGAGCATCGGCTGGGATCAGCGGCGCCCGGACCGCCGAGGTGTTCGGCAGGCAGGACAGAAGCGCTCATGTCTGGGACGGCCATGCCTGAGGCCTAGATAAAGAAACGCGTGCTGTGAAGCGGGCAGCTCCCTTCACAGAGCGGAGATCGTGACTTCCCGACGAAGGGATCTCGGGGGGTCGGGGGGGACGGGAAAGACCGCCCTCGCCGGGAAGCACACCGCAACAGCGTCACGCGCGTGCGGCAGGATCACCTGAGCCCTAGAATTTTGGCGATCATTTGACCGCCGGCACACTCGCGAGATTTCTCGAACAAAAACAAACGGGCGGCCGATGGCCGCCCGCCGATAAATCTACGCTTACTCAATCATCACGCGACGCTACGCACTCCACTGCGGTTGGCGTTCAGCGCCCCGAAGATGTCGCCAAGATGGCCGACACCCGAAACGCCGAACGCGGATTGGGAAAACATGGCAATTGCCGGAAACAGCTGGCCGATCTCCTGCGGACCAAGACCTGCCGCATGCAGATCGCACATCAGGCGCTCCACGACGGCCATCCTGCCGCCGGGCGTCCGCTCGATCAGGCGCGCCAGCACGCCGGTTGGCGCACCAACTTCGCCGCCCATCTGCGCCGCCAGCGTTCGTGCACCCGGAATACGTTCGAAGAACTCGTCGGCGATCGGCGCGCCTTGCCGATCTGCGGCGTTCAGGATGATGCCGATCGCAGCCCGCGCGCGCGCTTGCGTCATCCCGGTGGTTCTGGACACTTCGTCGATGAATGCGCTCAGCATCGGAACTCCGCACCGTGAGGAGATGATACTGCCGGTGCAAGGTTGCCGGGGTCTTAAGCGCGCGCCCTGGCTCCATCAGCCACGGGATCACAGGCGCCGAAAACCGCTGCAGGCTCGTTGCGCAGCTTCGCCCACATCTGGTCGCCCCAGGAGTAATGCCACCATTCCGTAGGGTTATTGGCGAACCCGGCCTCCGTCATGACCCAGTAGAGTAGCCGACGGTTTGCCCGCGCGTCCTCGTCCGACATCGAAACGACAGGCCTCCGCTCGCAGGCATCCGTCCACGACTCTTCCGTGGCATCGTCGAACAGACCTCCCATGAACAGGTGCTGGCCAGTGGCCTTGAACCGCAGGGTCAGATCGACAGCTCCGCCCGTCGAATGCGGCGAAGGGGACTGCGCGCCATCGCTTGGCGCCGCCCAGTACTTCTGGATCTCCTCGACCAGCTCTAGCCCGTCGAGGTGTGGCGCGCGGCACCTTAGCCAGGCGGGGAACCACACATCGTGAAAGTACCGCTGCACCGCCTGCGGTCGCCAGGCGTCGAACAGATACACCTCCAGTCCATCAGCGGCGAGCCGCGCATTCACGGCCAGCAGCCTGTCGGCAACCGTCCGCCGCACAAACAGCTGCGAAATCGAGCCGGGGATGCGCTGATGGTAGGGCGGATTGAAGGGCGTATTGTAGTGGTTGACCCCCGCGAGCCCCAAGTCACGCGCCTCGACACAGGGCTCGTTCGCCAGCGCGCCATCAAGTGCAATCGCCACCTGGGTGCGATAACCCCGTTTGCGCGCCTGCGCTTCCACCGACGATGGGGCAGGTCGGGTCTTCAGTTCATCCAGATCGGCGCTCATCAGCAAAGCCTACGCAGTCGTACGGCTGCCGACAAACCCCCGCCTTGCGCCTCCGGCCAGGCCTTGTTGCATTCAGGCGAAATCTGGCGCTTAAGCTAGCGCCAAAACCCTAAGACTCGTTACGGAGGATGGAATGCGTGAGGCAGTAATCGTATCGACCGCCCGGACAGGGCTCGCAAAGTCGGTGCGAGGCGGATTCAACATGACGCACGGCGCGGCCCTTGGCGGTCACGCGATCAAGCACGCCGTCGAGCGGGCCAAGCTGGAGCCGGGTGAAGTGGAGGACGTCTATCTCGGCTGCGCCAACCCCGAAGGCGCCACCGGCGGCAATATCGCCCGTCAGGCCGCGCTCTGGGCCGATATGCCGGTTACGGTAGCCGGCGGTACGATCAACCGCTTCTGCTCGTCCGGGCTCAACGCCATCGCACTTGCCGCCCACCAGATCCGCGACGGATCGAACATCATGGTCGGGGGCGGCGTCGAGTCGATTTCTCTTGTCCAGTTCGGCCCGCGCGCACCGGCAGCGCCCGATGGCCGCAACCGCGCCCTGGACGAAAAGCTGCTTGCCAAGATCCCGGCCATTTACATGACCATGATCGAGACCGCCGAAATCGTCGCCGAGCGCTACGGCGTCAGCCGCGAATACCAGGACGAGTACGCCCTGCAGTCCCAGCAGCGCACCGCCGCTGCGCAGGCCGCTGGCAAGTACAAGGACGAAATCGTTCCAATGAAGACCAAGATGGCGGTCACCAACAAGGAAACCGGCGCGGTCACGATGGAAGACACAGAAGTGACGCGCGATGACTGCAACCGTCCGCAGACGACGCTTGCTGATCTCCAGAAACTTCCGCCCGTGTTCAAGGGCGGCCAGAAGATCGCTGAAGGCAAGTATATCACTGCCGGCAACGCCTCGCAGTTTTCTGACGGCGGCGCAGCCCTCGTCCTGATGGAAGCGAAGGAGGCGGCGCGCCGCAATCTTTCTCCGCTCGGCGCCTTCCGCGGCTTCGCCGTCGCCGGTTGCGAGCCTGACGAGATGGGGATCGGCCCGGTCTTCGCGGTCCCGCGCCTGCTGCAGCGCCACGGACTCAAGGTTCAGGACATCGACCTCTGGGAGCTCAATGAGGCTTTTGCTTCGCAATGCCTCTACAGCCGCGACAAGCTCGGCATCGATCCTGAGAAGTACAACGTCAATGGCGGATCGATCTCGATCGGTCACCCCTATGGCGTCACCGGCGCACGCTGCACCGGCCACATCCTGCTCGAAGGCCGTCGCCGCAAGGCCAAGTACGGCGTCGTCACCATGTGCATCGGCGGCGGCCAGGGTGCAGCGGGCCTGTTCGAAATCTTCCACTGAACGCATCGCACAACGCTGAAGACAAACGGCCCGGTGGAAACACCGGGCCGTTCCTGTTTGTCGGCCTGAAAATCTTTGCGGAAGCTGGAACGCCACGTATGGAAATCACAACCTCTTGTGGCCGGCATCTGGCAGTACCCACTTCTCCCGCACCGGCGATGATGCCGGTTGAGCCTGATCTAGGCAAAGCAGGCCCGGGACAAGACCATGAACCGCCAACTCCTCCCCGTCCTATCCATCGCAGTTGCTGCGACAACGCTCACAGCCTGCGCCACATCCGGCGCCCAGCAGCGCGAACGCGAATGGCGCAGCATTCTCGCGGCGGAGGCGCCCCTGGGCGCTCCTGCCTCCGCTGGCGAAGCTGCGCTTCGGGCGCGCAGCATCGAACCCGCTCGCGGCACTTACACAGAAGTTCGTGACGACGGGAGCGAGCACTCCCTGTGCCCGAACCCGAAGGCAGCCGTGACAGGGCACGAGGCGGTCGACCGCATCGGCGCGTTCAGCAACGTCATCGCGATCACAATCTGCCTTGACGACAAGGACCACATCACGAGCCATCACGTCGATATCTGGATTCAGTAGCTGGGCGACACGCCATCCTGCCGCCCCATTCGCCCGCAAGCTTGGCGAAAGGAGACAAGCCATGCGCGCTCTGCTTATTTTCTTCGCCCTCGCTGCCTGCAGCCCGCAGCCGACGGCTGAGGTCGCAGCCGTTCCTGCCGCACCGCAGGAAGCCTCCCCGCCTGCGTCCACCCTCCCCTCCGCCGTGATCGATGGATGGGAGATCGACCAGACCGCCTACACAAAGCTCAACACCCAGCTGCCCGCATTCAGCACGACAGGATCAGGCGGCGTCGCACTCACATCCGAGTCCCTCCGTGGCCGCTGGACGATCCTCGGCCTATGGGGCGCGGCCCCGCCGCCCGCGGAGGAAGCCAGCTTCGCTGCCGCCCTCAACTCCGCCGTCGATCAGGACCCCGACCTCGACCTCCTCATGATCCATCGCACAGGCCCGGCAGGTGGTGATGTCTGGCCGTGGCCGCTGGTCATCGACGATGGGAAGATCGCAACCGCCATCGGCGCCCCGGCCTTGCCCGCTTACCTGCTGGTCGGCCCCGATCTCACAATTGAAGGCTATCGCGGCGCGCTGTCAGCCACGCCAGAGGACGGCATCAAACCCGTGATCCGCGGCGTCGGCGAAGTCCGCCGGCAGATCGCAGCGCCTCTGTGATGGCGATCAGCGCCCCAGCGCGTATGGCCCGCCCTTGTCGATTGCACGCTTCCATGCAGGACGTGCATGGATACGATCGAGCCACGCGTTGAAACTCGGATACGCGGGCAGCGCACCCTGCGCGCGTGCGACCTCGGCGACAAAGCTCATCTGCACATCGGCCCCGGTCAGGCTGTGGCCGACGAAGAACTGGCGCCCCGCCAGATGCCCCTCGATGAACCCCAGATGGTTGGCCGTCTCGCTGCTGATGCGGGGCTCCAGCGGCGCTCCCGCTTCCTTCAGCCGACCAACATAAAGCCGCAGCATCAGCGGCAGCATCGCCGATCCCTCGCCATAGTGAAGCCATTGGACATAGCTGTCGTAGTCTGCGCTCGCAGGATCGGGCTGCATGCGGCCGCCCGCGTGCCGACGAATGATGTAGTCGATGATCGCGCCGGTTTCGATGATCGCCCTATCGCCATCGGTTACGACCGGGCTCTTGCCCAGCGGGCTCACAGCCTTGAGCTCGTCCGGCGCGAGCCGCGTTTGTGCATCACGCTGGTAGATCTTTAGGTCATATGGCAGCTCCAGCTCCTCAAGCAGCCAGAGAATCCGCTGCGAGCGCGACTCGTTGAGGTGATGAACAGTCAGCATGTGGTCTGCCCCGGAAAGTGCTTCGCGCACACTGTCAATCAATGGCGAAAAAAAGCCCAGCGCCGATTACGGGCGCCAGGCACCTTAACGCAAAGAGCCCCGCGTTCGAAGAACGCAGGGCTCGTCTGGCTTTCGCCCAGGTCGCCCAAGAGAGCAACCAACCACTCGGCCACTCAAGGCCGGCAAATGCATATCTGATTTTGCGTACTGACGACTGGAAACGCCCTGGCCAGGTGCGCATCCGTTCGAGCCGGGGCTCCGCCGCGCGGGGAGCCCGGGTCGCTAAGCAGGTGGAGCCTCCATCTGACTCTCCGTGTCTGTTTCACCACGTCCGCCGCCCAGCGCTACGACCGGCCTTCGCACTCACCTTGCTGGATGCGGATTGCCGCTGTCGGACAACCGCGCTCCGCCTGCAGTGTTGCGACGCGGGAGCCGCTGAGCCCCGCGGACACGAGAAGGCTACGCCTCTCAGGTCGAACGTCAACCCACAACGGTGACTCTGCGATCACGAGTTCGTCGCAATCGGCTTGGCATCGCCGCCGCGTGCTGCATAGTCTTGGCAGAGGCGAGCAAAGCGCCCTGGCGGGAGAGGGATGGCCATGAGCACCACGACAGCGGCTTCGGCTGCCGCACCACCTGCGTCTGCACCCATGCCGGTGCCTTACAGGCGCTATGCGCTCGGCCTGCTGGTCGCGATCTACACCGTCAATTTCCTCGATCGCCAGATCGTGACCATCCTTATCCCCGACATCAAGCGCGACCTTAACCTGTCGGACAGCGAAGTCGGCGCGATGGCGGGCCTCTGGTTCGCCATCCTCTACACCACGCTGGGCATTCCCATCGCGCGCTACGCCGACCGCGGCGATCGCAACATCATCATGACGGTCTCGCTGGCGGTCTGGAGCGGCTTCACCGTTCTGGCCGGGTTCGCACAGAACTTCCTGATGCTGGCGATAAGTCGCGCTGGCGTTGGCGTTGGCGAGGCGGGTTGTACCCCCACTGCTCACTCTTTGCTGACCGACTACTTCCCGAAGGAATCGCGCGCCCGGGCCCTCGCCATCTATTCGATGGGCATCTCGATTGGCTCGCTGCTCGGCATGGGGCTGGGCGGCATCATCGCCGCCAACTGGGGCTGGCGCGTCGCCTTCTTTGTCGCCGGGGCGCCTGGCCTGGTCCTTGCCGTGGTCACCGCGCTCACGCTTCTCGAACCGCGACGCGCCTCAAAGCTCCTTGCAGAGCAGGCAGCGGCCAAAGCCGCCAACCAGATCACCACAAAAGCGGCGATGAAGGTGCTCGCCAACAAGCCGACCTTCTGGCTGTTCTCCCTCGGCGGCGCCTTCGCCGCCATGGTCTCCTATTCCCATTCCTTTTTCATCGCGGGCTATTTCGTCTACACGCAGCCGCAGGGTCTGGCGGATGCCGCGGCGTTCTACGGCATCGGCGGAAACAATCCGGGCGTCGCCTATCTCGGTCTTGGCCTCGGCTTTGCCGCCGGCATCGGCGGCGTAATCGGCTCATGGGTGGGCGGCTGGTGGTGCGACAAGTTCGGGGCGAAAGACCTGCGCCAGTTCGTGACACTGCCGCTGCTCTTCCCCTTCATCGCCCTTCCCGTTTTCTGGTACGTCGCACAGATGCAGGACATGGTCCTCGCGATGATCCTCTTCATCATTCCGAACATCGGCGTTGCGATCTGGTATGGCCCCGTCTATGGCGGCGTTCCCGGTCTCGTCCCGCCCGCGATGCGCGCGACGGCGGCAGCCATCCTTCTGTTCGTCATCAACATTATCGGCCTTGGGGCCGGGCCCACCCTGTTCGGCATGGCCAGCGACGCGTTCGCCAACTGGCATCTTGCGCAGACCGGCACGGGCCTCGATGTCGCCGCCTGCAAGGCGATCGCCCCGGGCGCGTCCGACTTTGCAACCTGCTTTGCCGGCCAGGTCGAAGGCCTCCGCAACACCGTCTACTGGTCGACAGGCATCCACGTCTTCAGCTTCATCTCCTTCGCCCTCGCGATCTTCACGATCAGGAAGGACATGGAGAGCTAGGCGGGTCCGTGGCGAGCACTTGATTGCAAATGCAACAACCGCCATGTTGTGGTCATGTTGCCCGCCCTCTTCGTCTCCCACGGCTCACCCATGCTCGCAATCGAGCCGGCCGCTGCGCGTGATTTCCTCACCAGCTTGCCGCAGATCCTGCCCGAGCGCCCGAAAGCCATCCTCGTCGTTTCGGCCCACTGGGAGCGCTCGCGCCCGGCCGTAAACGCGCCCCCGCGCAACACCACAATCCACGATTTCGGCGGCTTCCCGCCCGCACTGCTCGCGCTGCAGTATCCTGCCCCGCCCGCAGTGGACATCGCGCATAGCGTCGCCGGTCTTCTGGCCGCCGGCGGCCTGCCCGCCGACATCGACACAAGCCGCGGTCTCGACCACGGCGCCTGGGTCCCGCTCATCGTGGCCTGGCCGGAGGCCGAGATCCCGGTCCTCCAGCTCTCGGTCCAGACCCGTCTCGGTCCTGAGCACCACTTCCGTCTCGGCAAGCTGCTCGCGCCCTTGCGGACTGAAGGCGTGCTCATACTCGGCTCAGGCAGTTTCACGCACGACCTTTCCAGCTTCCGCACCTCTGCCGGCCGGATCGATGCACCGGAACAGGACTGGGTGAACGCCTTCGCGGAATGGATGGCCACGGCCCTCAGGGAAGGTCGCATCGCTGAGCTTCTGGACTACCGCCGCCTGGCCCCGGAAGCTGCCCACAATCATCCAACCGAGGAACATCTCCTGCCCCTTTATGTCGCCCTCGGCGCCGGCGAGGGCCGCATTTCGCACCTGCACCGGAGCACAACTTACGGAATCCTGCGTATGGACGCGTTCGCGTTCGGCTGAGCCTCGATTCTGAATTGCGCTGCAGCCGCTCTGGCAACAGCACACCAGGGCGTTGTGACGAGCCCCTCAGAGCAAGGGGGCGAGGTCCTACTGACCCGGCGGCTTGGTCGGGACCGTTGGCGCAGACGCCGCGCCGGGATTGATACGCTCCGCCGCCGCCGTGGTCCTGGGCAGGTATTTGTGGATCGCCTCCACGGTCTGCGTTGGAAAAGCCAGGATCAGAAATGCCGATATGACCACGCCGATCACGACGCCGATTGCGATCTTCAACATTTCATTCCCGCAGACAGAGTTATTCCCCAACCGATTTGTGGACGAAGTGGCTGCCGACGGCAAGGCCAGCCCCCTCCCGACAAGGCTGCGCTACAGCCCTGTTTCTCTGCCACTGTTTGCGCTAGGGATGGCGCAACGGCCCTTGAGGCCGACCAGAAACGTCCAGGCAGGAAACATGACGACCCTCACCGCACAAGCTCCCTCTCGCCCCTCAATTCTTCGCCGCGCCGCCGGCCTTCTTGCCGTCACATCGGCGCTAATTCTTTCGGCTTGCGCAGGCCTTAGCACCAAGACCAGCGAACCCCAGCAGCCTGAGCTCGGCCTCTACGAGATGCGCATCTACACTGCCGCGCCTGGCAAGAAAGAGGCGCTCGACGCCCGCTTTCGCGATCACACGATCGGACTTTTCAAGAAGCACGGCATGACGCCGATCGGCTTCTTCCACGTCTACGCCGCGCCGGGGGCAGCGGCGGACGACCGTCTCTTCTACATCATGGGCTACAAGGACCGGGCAGCGCGTGATGCTTCCTGGCGCGCCTTCGCACAGGACCCTGACTGGCAGAAGGTCTATGGCGAAAGCCAGAAGGATGGCTCACTCACCTCGAAGATCGAGAACATCTTCCTCAGCCCGGCCGAATACTCGCCAAAGCTCAACCTCACGCCATCAGCGACGCCGCGCCATTTCGAGTACCGCACTTACACGGCTAACCCCGGCAAACTCGAAAACATTCACGCGCGCTTTCGTGACCACACGATGCGCATCTTCTCGCGCCTCGGCATGACCAATTATCTCTACTGGCGCCCGGTCGCTGACCAACCCGCGCAGACCGACAAGATGATGTATCTGATGGCCTACCCCACACCCGCTGCCCGCACCACGATGTGGCAGGCCTTCGCGCAGGATCCCGAATGGCAGAAAGTCTCTGCGGAAAGTCAGGTCGACGGCCAGCTCCTCAAATCGCCCGGCGGCGTCGTCTCCGTCCAGCTAACGCCGACGGATTACTCGCCCCTGCGCTAAGCTTTCCGTGAACCCACCGAACGCCCCGGCCCTCACAGCCGGGGCGTTTCCTTTTTCCATTGTTGATGAAGGTGAGGACTACCCCAATTCCTGCCGGAATTAGGAATAGCCCCTTTCCTGCGACCGTTAGGAATTGGCCTATTCCTGAGGAATCTTTACCTTTCTGCGTCAGGCGAGCGCGCTCTTGAACCTGGTTGCATTTGCAACCATCTTCGCGCCATCAGCGAAGCCGAAGGAGTTCGCGATGATCGAAGTCCGTCCTTTCAATACCCTGGGCGGGGCCAGCCATGGCTGGCTCGACGCTCACCACCATTTCTCGTTCGCGGACTACTACAATCCGAAGCGGATGAGCTGGGGGCGCCTGCGCGTCTGGAATGACGATCTGATCGCGCCAAAGTCCGGTTTCCCGCCACACCCGCACCGCAACATGGAGATCATCACCTATGTCCGCACGGGCGCCATCACCCACCAGGACTCGATGGGCAACAAGGGTCGCACCGCGGCTGGCGACGTGCAGGTGATGTCCGCAGGCACGGGCGTGCGCCATGCCGAATACAATCTGGAAGAGGAGACCACCACGCTCTTCCAGATCTGGATCGAGCCGGACCGCTCCGGCGGCCAGCCCGGCTGGGGCGCCAAGCAATTCCCCAAGTCTGACCGGTCCGGCCAGTGGTCGATCCTCGCCTCCGGCAAGGGCGACGAGGGCGCGCTCGGGATCCGCGCCGATGCCCGCGTCGCCGGCGTGACCCTGGAGGCCGGCCAGGAAATCGTTTGGGAAACAACCCCCGAGCGGCACGTCTACGCGGTCGCCGCGACAGGCGCGATCGAAGTCGCCAATTCTGAAGAGCAGGGCAGCCGGGCCAACGCCCGCGACGGCGTGGCCGTTACCGGCGCATCCCGCATCGTTTTCCGCGCGATCGAAGGCCCCGCCGAGATCGTCCTGACCGACACGCTGTAGGGGCGCCTGACATCCGGCATTCTCCTCTGACCCGGCCTGCGCTAACCTCGCGCAGGCCGGGCCAGCAGGGAATTGCGCCATGAAGAAAGCTATCGTCGTCGCCAGCGCACTGGCATGCGCCCCGCTCCTCTCTGGCTGCCTTGTGGCCGATGCTGCCGGCGCGGTCATCGGCGTCACTGGCGCAGCCGTCGGCGCTGTCGGCGGCGCCGCAATCGACCTCGTCACCACCGACGAGGATGAGCGCCAGCAGCAGGAAATCGACCAGCTGAAGCGGGAAAACGAGGAATTGCGCCGCCAGCAAAGCGCATCACAACCTCAATAGCCCCTTCCCCAACGCGCCTGTTCATCCCACTTTCATGTTGGGTCTGGTCTGGTTCCGTCAACGCGCCATGCGCGCGACCGGACCCGGACAAGATCAAGCAAGACAGGGAGCAGAACATGCGTATCGCCGCCCTCGCCACTTCCGCCCTCCTCGCCATGGCGCTCGCCATGCCGGCCGCAGCCCTTACGGTCGAGGCGAAGGTATCCCCGGAATTCCAGAAGAAGCTCGATGATGACTTCGGCGCCCGCGAGGCCCGTGTCCTCACAGAGTCGCTGACCCAGAAGGTCAACTCCATCTTCACAAGCCGTGGCATCAACGCCGAGCGCGTCGTCGTCACCATTGAGGATGCCAAGCCTAACCGCCCGACGATGGAGCAGGTCGCCAACAAACCTGGCCTCGACTCGATGCGCTCGATCAGTATCGGCGGCGCGCGGGTGAAAGGCATCGCCTACGACGCTTCCGGCAAGGAGCTCGGCACACTCGACTATGACTGGTACGAAACAGACCTGCGCAACACGCTCGCCTCCACCACCTGGACAGATGCGCGCACCGCCTTCGACCGCTTCTCCAGAAAGTTCGCCGACAAGCTGTCTTGATCGGTAACTCTGCCACGCGACGTGTCCGCCCTTTCGGGCGGCCACGTTCGTTCACGGCATTCCCGTGACCTTGTGCGTCTGGAGGCTGAGTCGCCATTGCGGGTTTGCGAGACAGTAGGCGATGCACGCCGCCGTGTTCGCCTCGCGCTGCGGACCATCCATCGGCTGCAGAAAGAAGTGGCGAAAGGCCAGTCCGGCAAATTTTCCCGGCATCGCGTCCGCCTGCGGAAAGACGAGCTTCAGTTCATCCCCCGAGAGCTGCCGCAGCTGCGCCGTCGACTTTGGCGACACGCACACCCAGTCGAGCGAGGCCGGCGCTTCGATCGTCCCGTTGGTCTCCACCGCCACCTCGAAGCCGCACGCGTGCAGCGCCGCGATCAACGCCGCATCCAACTGCAGCAACGGCTCGCCGCCCGTGCACACAACGTATGGCTTGCCGCTGGCCCCGCCCCATCGCGCCGCCACATGCGCCGCGAGTGCATCTGCATCGGCGAACTTCCCCCCGCCCTCGCCATCGACGCCGACAAAATCCGTATCGCAGAACCTGCAGACAGCGTCCGCGCGGTCGCGCTCCAGCCCGCTCCAGAGATTGCACCCGGCAAAACGCAGGAACACCGCCGCGCGCCCTGTCTGCGCGCCCTCGCCCTGCAGCGTGTAAAAGCACTCCTTCACCGAATAGGTCACGCCGCGCCCCGCCACCTGCGCCAGCCCTTCGCCCGCAGCTCACACGCCGGACATGTCCCGCAGCCATAACCCCAGTCATGCCGCTGCGACCGGTCGCCGAGATAGCAGGTGTGCGTCTCCCCCACGATCAGGTCGACCAGCGCATGCCCGCCCAACTGATCGGCCAGCTCCCACGTCTGCGCCTTGTCCAGCTGCATCAGCGGTGTCTCGATCGGCGTCGCGCGATCCAGGCCCAGCGTCAGCGCCCGCGCCATCGCATCCATCGTCGCACGCCGACAGTCCGGATAACCGGAAAAATCCGTCTCGCACATGCCGCCAACCAGCGCCTCAAGCCCGCGACGATAAGCAACCGCGGCTGCAAATGTCAGGAAGACGAGATTGCGTCCCGGCACAAACGTGCTCGGCAGTCCGCTCGCCGCAAACCCGATCGCCTGCTCGCGCGTCAGGGCAGTGTCCGACACCTCTCCCAGCACGCCAAGATCGAGCACGCGGTCCTCACCCAGCCGCGCGCCCCACTCCGGAAACTGTCCGCGCAGCTTTGCGAGAAACCCCTCGCGGCAGCCGAGCTCCACGCGATGCCGCTGCCCGTAGTTGAAGGCTATCGTCTCGACATGCTGGTAGCGCGCCAACGCCCACGCCAGACAGACAGCGGAATCCTGCCCCCCCGAAAACAACACCAGTGCCGTAGACGTCTTCATAGGCTCCCGATGCCGCCCCACCCGCGCCGGGTCAAGCGTATCCACCCTCGCCTGCCCCCCGCCCCTTGCCACCCGGCTCCTTCCGCCGCACAACCCGCGGCCATGAGCCAGATGATCTACAAGATACTCACTGCCGAACAGCTCGCACGCGTGGAAGCCGGCGGACCGATGCAGGCGCCGGTCGACATCGCCGACGGCTTTGTCCACTTCTCGACATCAAAGCAGGTGCAGGAAACGCTGGCCAAATGGTTCAGGGGCCAGACCGGCCTTGTACTCGCCTCCGTTGACGGCGCTGATTTCGGGCCTGACCTCAAATGGGAAAAATCACGCGGCGCGGATTTCTTCCCGCACGTCTACGCCGAGGTGCGCCATCATCACATCGCCTCGCTCTGGCCGCTCGACACGCTCGACGCCGATGGCGTGCCGCTCGCGCCTGATGAGGTGACGCGCAGTCCTGAACCCGCCGTCAAGCCGCCACGCACGTCCGCAGGCGCACGCGGGTGAGTCTCTTCGATCTCGCCACGCGCGCGGTCCGCATGCTGCCGGCCGAGACCGCGCATCGCGCAACCATCGATGCACTCAAGTCCGGCGTCGCGAAGCCGACCCCGGGGCTTGAGGATCCGCGCCTCGGCGTGCGCCTGAAGAAGTCCGGCCTCCTCCTGCCCAATCCAATCGGCCTCGCCGCCGGGTTCGACAAGAACGCTGAGGTGTTCGCCCAGATGCTCGCCTTTGGCTTCGGCTTCGTTGAATGCGGAACGGTGACGCCGCGCCCGCAGGCCGGCAATCCGCGCCCACGTCTGTTCCGCCTCACCGAAGATCGCGCCGTCATCAACCGGATGGGCTTCAACAATGACGGCATCGGCTATTTCGTCAGACGCCTCTCTGCCGCCCCCCCCGCGCGCGGCGTCGTCGGCGCCAATGTCGGCGCCAACAAGGATTCGGAAGATCGCATCGCCGACTATGTCGCTGGCGTGAAGGCGGTCTGGCCCTACTGCTCTTATGTGACGGTCAACATCTCCTCCCCGAATACGCCTGGCCTGCGCGGCCTACAGGATCGCGGCGCACTCGAAGACCTGCTCGGCCGTGTCGGCGCCGCCGCGCGCGAGATGGTGTCGGTGGTGAAGAACCGCCCCGTCTTTCTCAAGGTCGCGCCCGATCTCGATGACAAAGCGGTAAGGGATATCGCCGATGTCGCGCTGGCGCAGGACTGGCTCTCGGGCCTGATCGTTTCGAACACGACGCTTGATCGCCCCGACTCACTTGCAAGTTCGCACAAGCAGGAAGCGGGGGGTCTCTCCGGCGCCCCTCTGATGGAGAAATCAACTCGCATTCTCGGCGAATTTCATTCCGCTGTCGGCGATAAACTCGATCTCATCGGCGCTGGCGGGATCGCCTCTGCTGCCGATGTCGTCGCCAAGTTCCGCGCGGGCGCGCAGGCCGTGCAGCTCTATTCCGCGCTTGTCTTTCATGGACCCACACTTATCGAGCGCATCAAGGCCGATCTCCTTCGCCTGATGAGCGCTGAAGGCGTTGCGACGCCGCACGCTTTCCGCCCTGCGTGACCCGCCCACCACTAGCCGCCCCTGTACGGCATGCTTATGGTGCAGACTCGGACGTCAGTGATTGATCGGATGGGAGGGATCGATCCACGCCCAGAACGAATTGCGAGGCGGTCTCGCTTCGAAGCGTAGCGTTGGAAACTGACCATGATGTCCGGTCCAGGCCAAACTGAGGCAGTGTCGCTCAGGTCCGGTATTGGCCGCATTCGCGCTCGCACAGTCGCGCTCGGCGGTCAGGCCATCTCGGTCGACAGTATCGCGACGATACGTATCGTCCGTGGCCAGCGCTCCTGGTGGCTCCTTCTGCTCGGCCTTATTGTGATTGCAGGCGCAGCGACGCAATTGGCCGCCTATGGTCCGTTCGCCATGGCGGGCATCGCCTTCGGCGCCGCGCTTGGCCTCGCCAACCTCTTCCAACGCGTCGATACCGGCCTCTCGATTGGAACCTCCGATTGCCGGATCACCCAGGTGATCTCGCGTGACACGGTGTTCTTGCAACGCCTGATGCAGGTGTTGACCGACAAGATGGAGACCGGCGGCGAACACATCCTCGCCGATTTCGACATCGAGCGCGCCTCGATTTCGATGCTTGGCTCAGAAACGGTCGGCGCCGGCGACTTCAGGGAAAGACCGGATTCGGGCCGGCCGCAACGCCCTTTTGCCCCGCTCGTCAGCCCGGATGCACCCCGGCCCGCGCCCCGTCCGCAAGATCCGTTCGAGCCGGCGGCCGAGGCGGGGGGCATCGCCGACGAAGCCTTGTTTGCCGAAACCGGCGCCGAGGGGCCAGCGCCCGGCCCGGACCCCGTCGCGCAGCCTCTTCGTCCGGCGGTCCAGGCCGAGCGACGCCAGACCTACGATCCACTGCTGGATAGCGCCGCCAGGCTCGCCCCGCGTGAAACCGACTGGCTCGCAAGCCATCGCCCAACCGAGCCACCGCCCGCCACGGCGCCCGACGGCGCCGCAGGCCGCGTGCTCCTCGCACTGCTGATCGTCGCGCTGCTGGGCGGCGGTGTCTTCGCTGCCTGGTATCTTACCGGGGAAACTGGCTCGGCGCCGATCTCCACGCTCGCAAGCGCCGAGAGCGAGAGAGCGCCGAAAGCCGTTCTGCCCACGCCAGGACCGCTGATCGAGGCATCGGCCGAGCAGCTGTCCGCGCCTCAGGAGCCGCTCGACACATCGCCAATCATCCCGCCTGTCGCCGAGGAGCCCCCTGCTCCGGCCACAGAACTTCCCGGCGCACTCCCGGCCGAAATGGGGCCGGGCTCGGAGATCGAGGATTACACGCCGCCCGCCCCAATGGTCGCGCGTGCATCAGGCCAGCGTTATCGCGTGCGGCCCTCAGCGGCCGAGGGCGTCGCCGTTCTCGCCGAAACGCGCGCCGGGGGGGAAGTGCTGAACATAACGGGGCGTCTGGTCCAGAGCGATGGTGAATGGTACCGCGTCGTCCTGCCGGATACCCGCACCGTGTGGTTCAAGGCCTCACTCGCCGTCCCGCGTGCGCGTTTCGCCGAGTCCTTGAGCGCCTCCTTGCCGCGCGCCGACGCCCCCTTCGCCGTCTCTGCTCCGCAGATCGTCGACCCCGCCGAAGCCGTCCAGCTGATGGGCGGCCCGCAGACCGTAAGGCTCGCCTGGGTCCATCGCGCGGACGCGGTGCTCTTCATCGTCGAGATCGAGTCCTACGACGCAACCACGCAGCGTTGGGTCGAAGATCCCCCGCACAAGCGTATCACCGTCGAGAACGCCACCGGACTCAGTGAGGCGTTCCCGTCGGCAGGCGACTGGCGCTGGCGCGTGCGGGGTGTCACCGCTGATGGCCAGCAAAGCCAGTTCAGCCGCTGGTCGGCCTTCAGCATCCGCAACTGACGGCTTTGGTCGACCTCCGTCCGCCCGCCACGGATTTGGGATCAGGTGGCGGGCGTCCAGCCAATGCAACGTCCTGGTGGAGACAGCGACGCGGTTGTCTTCGCTGGCTCCCGTTGCGCCGGCCGGATCGCGGGGTACGCGAGACAGGTCGGAGGGCGAGGACCGAGGAGACAGCCCTCACCCTATGCGATGAGGCCGGACTCCTTGCGGAACCCGGCCTCGCACATGCTGGCGTTTGGAATCGGGGATCAGCCGCCAGCGCGCGTTTCGTAAGCCTGCGCCAGTGTCGCCGAGCCGAACTTGCCGATCGACTCACGCATCGTCTCGTTGATGCAGGCAGTGACATGCACGCGTTCATTGAGCGTCATCTTGCGGTTGCCGCCGCAATGCGCGCGCACATCCTGCTGCAGGCGGACCAGCAGCTTTGCCGCGCTCGGGGCCGAGGCGAGCTCGGATGTGCTGTAGCTGAACGGGAATTTGAAGGTCTCGGTGCGGAAGGAGGTTTCCTCGGCGAAGGCCGGCCCGGTTGCAAATCCGGCAGCGACAGCGCCGGCGATGGCTGCGCAGGCAATCAGGCTCGTTGTCGAAGATGATGTTTTCATTGTTGTTCTCCGAGTGGACATGGCTTTTGCTCTATCGTCCCTTCCGGGTGGCGCCTGACCGCCATCTCGAAAGTCGATGATCATTTATCGAAAAACAATATGTCCTGTCAATGAGCCAATTAAGGCATCTTCGGGGCGGGGAGACTGAGCGATGACATCCATGCCCGCCCTGGTGTGCGAGCGCCTCGCGCCGGACTTTTCCGGCGTCGCGCTGAAATCCGTACCTCTTCCGGCGCCTGGCCCGGGCGAGGTGCGCGTGAAGGTCGAGGCCGCGAGCCTCAACTTCCCCGACCTCCTGATGCTCAAGGGCGAATACCAGTTCAAACCCGAGCCGCCCTTCACCCTCGGGATGGACCTTGCCGGCCTCGTCGACGCGGTCGGCCCCGGCGTGCAGCTAGCGCTTGGCGCCCGCGTCGCCGGCGGCGCCAAGACGGGCGCTTTTGCGGGCTTTGCCATCTGCCCCGCCGCCAATCTTCACCCTATTCCGGAAAACCTCTCCTTCCCGCTCGCGGCCGCCTATCCCGCTGCTTACACGACGGCGCATGTCTCGCTCATCGCACGTGGCCGTTTGCAACCGGGCGAGACGCTGCTCGTGCACGGCGCCTCGGGGGGGGTGGGCATGGCCGCGATGGATGTTGGCCGCCTGCTCGGCGCCCGCGTCATTGCAACCACAGCGTCAGCCGCGAAAGCCGACGCGCTGCGCCGCGCCGGGGCGGATCATGTCATCGTGCTCGGCCTGAAGCCCGGCGACGCCTTCCGCGACCAGGTGAAGGCGCTGACGGACGGCCGCGGCGCTGATGTGATCTTCGACCCAGTCGGCGGCGACGTCTTCGATGAATCGACCCGATGCATCGCCTTCGACGGCCGGTTGCTGGTGATCGGTTTCACCAGCGGCCGCATCGCCACCGTCAGCTCCAACATCCCGCTGATCAAGGGCTTCTCCGTCGTGGGCGTGCGCGCCGGCGAATACGGCCGCCAGTTTCCCGATCGCGGCCGCTTCATCCGCGATGAGATCTGGAATTGGGCGGCCGAAGGAAAAACGAAGCCAACAGTCTTCGCCGAATTGCCGCTGGCGAGCTGGCGTGAAGCGTTCGAATTGATGCGGGATCGGAGACTGGTTGGTAAGGTCGTGCTGCGGCCGTGAGCCTCCGCTTCACTTCCTCCATCCCGCCAAAACGCTCTCGGCCGCCGCATCAAGCTCCGCATCGGTCCACTTGCGGCCCTTCATCTCGGCTTTCAGGAGGTACGCGATCGGCGCCATGAAGAGACTGCCAAGCAGGTCCGGCGGCAGGTTCTTGAAGTCACCCGAAGCGATCCCCGCCTTGCGCAGGTCAACGACCATGCGCGCCACCGCCCGCCCGGCCTCGCCACCCTCGCGCTCGGCCAGCGCCGATTCCGCAAAGCGCTGGCCAAACGCGAATGCATCCTTGTTGGCGCGATAGGCGAGATAGATCGCCTTCCAGGTCCGCTTCAGCCGCTCCGGCGACGCCATCGACGTGTCGAGACCTGCGCCCGCATCAAGGAACACCTCCTGCTTCATCTGCCGGTAGGCTGCGATCAGAAGATCGTCCTTGCTGTCGAAGTGCCGGTAGAGCGTCCCCTCTGCGACGCCCGCCTCCGCGGCAATGGCGGCCGTCGTCGCTGCCGCCATCCCTTCGCGCGCCACGATGCGCGCCGCCGCCTGCATCAGGCGCGCGCGCGTTGCCTGGCCTGCCGTCAGTCCTGCCGTCTGGGTGGTCGCTGTCATCCGACCAAGGCGCCCGCAATGCGCCGGCCTGTCAAGCGTGACGCCGCTGGACTTGGGGCCAGGCCGCGTCAGGCTGCCGGAATGAGCGCAGCGCGATTCCTGGGCATCGACTTTTCTGGCGCTGCGGCGCCGTGGCGGCCCCGCTGTGCGCGACCCACCGTGTGGATTGCATCGCTTGAAGGGCCTCGCCTCACCGAACTCATGCCGGTGCAGGACCTTCCCGGCGCCGGCCCACCCTTCGATCGCCTCGCCACGCTTCTGGCGGAAGGCCGCTACCGGGCCGCCGCCATCGATGCGCCTTTCGCTCTTCCCGAACGCCACATGCCGCCGGGCGGCCATGAGCAACTGTTGCAGGACATCACCCGGCTCCCTGCTGCAAACGATCGGCCCTTCCCTCGCGGCGCCGCCCTCGTGGCCTACGCCAGTCAGCACGCCCCGCTGGCCTCGGCGAAGCCCGCGCGCGAGACCGAGCGCCAGCACGCCGCCACGCGCTCGACCCTGTGGAACGGAGCTCGCCCAGGCGCTCCCTTTGCCGCCGCATGTCTTGCGCTGCTCGCCCGCGCACAGCGCCCCGTCTGGCCATGGAAGGATGCGCCCGGCATGCTGGTGGAGACATTTCCCGCCGCCCAGCTCCGCGCCTGGAGCCTGCCACACACGGGGTACGTGGACGACGGGGCCCGTGCGGTGCGCGCGAGGATCGTCAGACATCTTGAGGAGACGCGGCACATCCTGATCGACACCACCAGCCGCAAGGAGATGCTGCGCTCCGCCGACGCGCTTGATGCGGTTCTCGCCACGTTTGGCGCGCGCGCCGCCGCCAACCGCCAGCTCAAATTCCAGAAACCGCTCAACTGGCGCATCGAAGGCGCCATCGCAATTCACATCTAGATCGAGATCTCACCGCCATCGGACATGTTGACTTCGGATTGACGAGACACGCGCCGTGCCGCAGTGCGCCCGACAGCGATATGGTGCGACGCCGCTTCGTGGGTCAGATGCATCATCCCGCGATTGAACAACGGGTCGTTAGCAACCATCCTGATCAACCCATGACCGGGGACAACCATGACCTTCCACATCCGCAACCTCACGCCCGCCGACTACCCGCAATGGCTCGCGCTCTGGCGCGGCTATCTCGCCTTCTACGAAAGCGACATACCTGAGGCCGTCACGAACCTGACCTGGCAGCGTATCCTCGATCCCGAGGCGCCGATCCACGCCCTCTGCGCGGGGACGCCGGAAGGAAAGCTCATCGGCATCGTCCACTACCTCTTCCATCCCGTCACCTGGGCGGCTGGCCCGCGTTGCTATCTGGAAGATCTCTTCACCGCCCCGGAGGCGCGCAGCCAGGGCGTCGGCCGCGCTCTCATCGAAGCTGTCTACGCCGCCGCCGATACGCGCGGCGCCGACCAGGTCTACTGGCTCACGCAGGACTTCAACGCCACCGCTCGCCGCCTCTACGACCAGGTCGCGACCGCCACCCCATTCATCAAGTACAGGCGCTGAAGCGGCGACCCAGGCTTGCCCAGGGGGCACGCGCCCTGGCGAAGGCTGGGGCCCAGTCCACATGAGAAAATGTGCGCAGCGCGCCGTGGCGCTTATTCGCATCACAAGGCATTGCACCCCAATCTCTGGTCGCGAGTCGCGACCCTGGGTTGCATACCGCCGCGCTTGCGAACCGGCGTCTCTATCCTCGCCTGGGCGACCAGATGTTCTGCATGCGGCACGCCGGCGGCATCGAGGGGCATGGCCGGTCCGGCCTTGGCGCCGCGCACCGGCGCGAGCCCGACCCGTTCGATGACGACAGCGCCCTCGACCTGGGAAGCACCAATCCGATCGCCGACGTCGCCGCCTCGCTGTGCCTCAACCTGACAGCCAGATCTGAGCGCGGCGCAACGCTCCGTCCGGAACGAAAACAGCCCGGTCTTTCGACCGGGCTGCTCCTTCAGTTCGTATCGACTGACCGCGATCAGCGGCCGATCGTGATCTGCACTTCCGCACGGCGGTTGAGAGGCTCGCGCGTGCCGTCCGGACGCGGCTCGGCCGGTTCGGATTCGCCCTTGGCGGCGGTGCGGATCGAGGCATCGCCGACGCCGGCGGCCACGAGGGCCTGCTTCACGATGTCTGCTCGGCGGGCCGACAGACGGTCGTTGTAGGCCGAACCACCCGAGGAGTCGGTGTGTCCCTCGACCGACGTGAGCGTGATGGTGCAACCACCGGCCCGCGCACGGTTAACCGCAGCATTGATCGTGTCGCGGTTGGCCGAGGTGAGGTCGGAACGATCCCACTCGAAATAGACCACGAACGGAGGCTGCTGCTGCGTGCACGCCTGAGCAGCCGAGGTGTCCGCGGTCGTGGGCGGCGGCGGCGGCGGAGGCGGCGGCGGCGGCGGCGGAGGCGGCGGAGGCGGTGGAGGCGGAGGCGGAGGCGGAGGCGGCGCAGGCGGCGGCGGCGCAGCAAACTGCCAGCGCAGCCCAGCCGTCACAGCGTGATCCTGATAGGACGACTCATAGTCGCCATCGACGCCCTGCATCGCAAGATCGGGCGCATCGAGGAAGGTGTAGCCGAGATCAACCGTCAGCTGGTCGCCCAGTTTGACGCCGAAGCCAGCGAGCAGGTTGTAGGCGAACGACGTGTCGTTGTCGTCGAAGCCGTTGGCCTGCAGGCCCGACGGAGTGAAGTAGGTCGACGCCACGCGGCTGTCGACGCGGGCAGCGCCGCCGCCGACGCCGAGATACGGCGTGATGTTCGAGCCCTCAACCGGGAAGTCCTTGATGAGGTTCACCATTCCGGTGGTGACCCGGGTCGAGCCGGCGCCAGTCGGACCGACGCGGCCGGGAGGCAGTACGCCCCGGAGGGTGTCCGGCACGTCGAGTTCAACGTTGCGGTAGCCAACCACGCCTTCAACCCGGAAGGTGTTGCCAAAGCCATAGCCGAGGCCAAGCCCGAACACGGGGTCGACTTCGGGGTCGGCGCGGGTATCGAGACCGCCGCTCGGCGCGCCGCCGGCGAAGTCGACATCCTGGATGCCGTCGACGATGGCACCGACCTTGGCGGTACCATACCAGCCGTCCTGCGCATACGCAGTTGCGCCAGCAGACACCATGGTGGCGGCCGCGGTGGCGCACATAAGTGCTTTTTTCATTACGTTCCCCTTGTCAAAGGCACTACCCCGGCGTCGGAAGACCTCGCCGGGGTGATAACGCGGTCGCCCCGCATGGAATCCGGCCTACACGCTTTTTTTTGGGTTGGCGATATCGCGGGCCTCCCGAAGTAGGCCTGGAACCGCTTTTTCAACCGCTACGGGTCGCCGCAGCCACAGGATTTCTGGTCCGCAATGAAGCATTTTGCGCGCTTTTTTGATTCGCCTGACGGGTGAACCGGCACCCTATGACAGCGTCCGCCGGGGACTGGCTGCGTGCGTTTGAGGGTCCAACCCTGCCGCCGCGAATCCTTGACGGGGTTGGGCGCGGTGTCCCGCAGTCGCGTCGGAGCCCGGTTCCTCAATTGGGCTGGCCAAGCCCTCAAGCAATTGATTAACCGCGACGCCCCAAAAATCCACGCTTTGGGCAGGTGCATTCGACGGGGCAGCGATTCGGTGAGGATCGGATTCAGGAAACGGGGCACGGCGGCGCCCGCAAACCAGCGCGCCTTAGATGCCTCCAGTCGCAGCTCCCAGTTGCGCAGCAGGACTTGGATAGGACTTGCCGTCTCCGTGCTGGTTCTTCTTGCTTTGGGCGCGGCGTGGTCGATTCAAGGCAAGATCGACCACGATTTTGATCGCGCGCTGACAGCATACCGGACCGAGAACAACCAGCGGGCAGAAGTCGCTTCGGCGCTTTTGACCGACAAGCTCGAGCAGATCCGGCAGAACCTTAGAACGATCAGCCTCCTCCCCAGCGTGAGGGAGCTGGACCGGCACGGAACAAACCTCTCCGACCATTCCCTGATCACGATCCAGCAAATCTACAACAACCTGGCGCTGAACGTCGACGTGTCCGAAGTCTACATCGTTCCCATCGAATTCAACCCCAACGGATTCGATCCCTTCACCGGCAAGCGCGAAGAGCCAACGCTCATGTTCGACGAACTGATCGTCGAAGCAGGCGCGCGCCTAGAAGAAGCCGGAGTTTTCAGACCATGAAGAAGTGGAGGCCTACGAATACGCGGTGCTTCGTCGTCAGCTCGACTGGCTTGCCGCCAACTTCCCGAACGCGTCGTCCTATTCGGGGATCGATCGTCCCATGTTGTCTTCGGAGGAGATCATCACCTGTGACAACACGGTCTACGTTCGCAGCGGCAAAGACGCCGACCGATCCGGCATCATGCTATCCGTGCCCTTTTATGGTCCCAACGGCACAATAAGGGGAGTTATCTCCGCCATCATTCGCACCGGGGCCCTGGCAAGCTATTTGCCGGACGGCGACAGCGCACTTGTGAACGCTTCTCACAACTTTACCGCTTTCGCCCCCAGCGAAGGCATCGCGCGCCAGTCCGCTGATTACGTGCGGGGCGCCAAAGCCGACCCCAACCTCCTGTATTCCCAGGCCACAAAACTCAAGGTTGGCGACGCGCAAGGCGGCTGGGTTCTCTGGAGCGGACGCCCTAACGGCACATTCGAACAGGGTGGAGAAGCACAATCGATCAGGGCCTTCGCCATTATCGCGTACGGGATCCTCGGCGCGGCCATCCTGATGTTGACCGGCGTGTTTGCCGTCATATGAAGGCGCGCGCGCGCAACGCCTCAGGCAGGAAAGCCTGCAACGCGAGGTTGAAGAACGGATCGCGCAAGTTGACGCGCTGGAACGCGCAAAAGTGGAGGCGTCGCTTGCACGCGAAAGCGCTGAACGCGCCCTTGTCGCAGCCCAGGTCGCTAGCGAAGCCAAGTCGCAATTCATCGCAAACATGAGCCACGAGATTCGAGCGCCCCTCAACGGCGTACTCGGCATGGCGCAGTCGCTGCAGGCGGATCCACTCACTCCGGATCAACTCGAAAAGATCGACATGATCATCGAGTCGGGCAGGACGCTGACACATGTGCTCAACGATGTCCTCGATCTGTCCAAGATCGAGGCTGGCAAGCTGGAGATTGTTCAGGAAAGTGGAGACTTCGCGAGTGTAGTCGAGCGCACGTGGCAACTGTTCAAGCCGCAGGCCGAAGGCAAAGGCTTGAGATTCCTGCTCAAGATACAGTCCGGTTTTCCAAGCAATCTCGTCTTCGATCCAACCCGCGTCCGGCAATGCGTTTCAAACCTCCTGTCGAACGCAATCAAGTTCACCTCCACCGGTCGAATTCTGGTCGTATTGCGCCACAAACCGCTGGGTGGAGGGCGCCATGTCCTGTCACTGCAGATTTCCGACACGGGAATCGGGATGACAGAGGAAACGATCTCCCGGCTGTTCATGCCGTTTACCCAGGCCGACAATTCCGCAACCCGCGCCTATGGCGGCACTGGCCTCGGCCTCGCGATTTCACGCCGGCTTGCCCGCATGATGGGCGGCGACATCAAGGTACGAAGCGTCCCGGAGGAAGGTTCAACATTTGCGTTGTTGCTGCCGGTGCTGGAGGCGCCAGAGATTGCACAATCCGTGCGATCCGCCCCGGTAATGGCGCCCCAGAACAAGCCGGCGGGTCTGGCCGGCCTCCGGATCCTGCTCACTGACGACAACATCCTCAATCGCCGAGTGGTCAGTCTCTTCCTCATCCCCCACGGATGCCAAATCATCGAAGCGTCCAACGGTCAGGAAGCGCTCGACAAACTTGCCACACAGGAGGTGGATCTCGTGCTGCTGGACGTGCACATGCCCGTCATGGATGGGGTAGAAGCGATCCGGCAGATCCGCGCGAGCCCCCATGCCTGGCGGACACTTCCGGTGATCGCCTTGACCGCCGATGCTATGGCAGGAGATCGCGACAAGTATCTGGGTCTGGGCATGGACGAGTATGTCGCCAAGCCTGTGGATCGTCAGAAGCTTGTTTCAGCAATCTGCACTCTGCTTGGCATTGAAATGGGCTCGGCAGATCATGCGAAAGCCGCATCGGCCTGATGCTGGACTAGGCCATGGTTTTTTGCCCTTCACGCATGCGGAAGGAAGCGCGATGACGACGTGCGCTGCGCTGGATCGGCCTCCACGCATTGAATGGAAAGACTTTCAGGTCCTCGCGTTCACTGGCAGCCAGACTTCGCAGCCGCCATTGCCCGTGCCTGCATCAAATTCGGGGCCGTAGCGTTCGAGCATTTGCATGGCTGTACCCGCAGGCTGGCGGCCGGACGCCGCGAGCCATTCGCCGGCTGCCCAGCAGGTTGCGCCCAGCGTCGAAACATGCCCGCCGTGACGGAAGACAGCCCAGTCGCGCGGCGCAAGGCGCACACCCGACAGGCCCTCGGGAAGATCGTCCAGACTGCTGACCTCGACGGCGGGAGCATAATCGAAACCCGCCTCGTCGGTCGGGTCTGCCGGAGCGAGGCACAGACCCCACGCGGCGCCGGGGATGGTGTTTGTGATCGCACCGAGATGCGGGCCGAAGGCATGCCATAGCGAGGCGATGCCCGCGCGCTCCTCGAACCGGAAATAGCGACGAAGACCTGCAAAGAGCATCGTCTTGCCGGAGACAAAGCGAACCGGGGCGATCGCGTTGGTGGACTGGTCGGGCATGCGAATGGGCTCCGTGAGCGAGAGGTTGGCGAGCGATCCACGCGCGCGAACCTCTTCAGGCGTTGCCCCGAACTGGTCGCGAAAAGCGCGCGTGAAAGCCTCGTGCGAGCCGTAGCCGACGGAGAGCGCGACATCGAGGATGTCAGGCGCGCCATCGGCCAGCCGCCGCGCCGCCTCGCTCAGCCGCCGGGCCCGCGCAAAGGCGAGCACCGGCTGGCCGACGATAGCGGCGAAGGTGCGGGAGAGATGAAAGCGCGAAAGGCAGGACACGCGGGCAACATCGTCGAGCGTGAAAGGCTCGCCGATGTGGCTTTCGATGTACCAGAGCGCCTTGGCGATCGCCTGCATGCTGCACCTTCCGAAGCCATGTACAGAATGGCAAGTCGACAGATCCGCGCTTGACCGGGCTTGCGGAAGTGATGGCTACTCCCGTTCGATCACGTCCCCCGCGCGGAGGTGGCGTCCGCTCATTTCAATCCAGTCATTGCGCAGGCCTTCGAAGACGAACGGAAGCCCGCGCGCGGTGTTGAGATCGGGTCCGTCGATAATCTGAAAATGGAGGTGAGGTTCGGTCGAGTTGCCGGACGTTCCAGCCTCCCCGATCTGCGCGCCGCTCGAGACGGCCTGCCCCACCCGGACACGCGCGCTGCCCTGACGGATGTGGGCATACAGCGAATGCTCGCCACCCTTGTGACGAAGGAGTATGTAGTTGCCGGCAGCCCCGGCGAAGCCGTCGGAAAGCAAGATCGCTTGTTGCGCCTCGGCGACGCGCTCCTGATAGGCTTCGAACGGTTCGTCGGGCCGCCTCAGGCCGCCGGCATTGTTGCTCTGATCGTCGCGCACGGCGACGACGACGCCGTCTGCGACGGCATAAAGCGGGGCGCCAAAGGTGAGATAGTCCTCAAGCTGTGTGCCGTCTCCCCTGAACGAACGCAGGTCGGCGCCGAGCCTGGCTATGTCGATGGCGTACTCGGAAGATTGCACCCAGCGATGATGGTGGGCAGCGTCACCCGAGGCCCACACGATCCAGCGCCCATCGACGGGGGCGCGATAGGTGTTGGGCGACTGGTACCGGGAAACCGCTACGTCGCGGCTTTCAATATCGCCGTTCTCACCCTCGACCACGATGCGCGCCGTGTCGGGCATCGTACTCGCGGATACGTAGAGACTGGTGTTGAGGAAGGCCTCGCGCGGATCGAGCGTCGCGTCCCTGCTCAACGTTTCGCCTGGCTTCAACAGGTGCGAAAGATGGAATTGAAAGTCCATCGCCTGCAGCAGACCAGCGTCGCTATAGTTCGCGATACGCTCCGCGCGGCGCGAAATCATGCTCGCAGGCGCGCGAACCACTGAAACGATCTCGCCCTTGGCCAGCAATTCGACCCGCATGCCGTGGACTTCCTGAACGCCCTCACCATCATTGACGATCAGGATGTTGTGCAGCACCAGGTCGACGCTGGCGCGATCCGGCGACAGGTCGAACACATAGAGCGGTGTGGGATTCACACGGATCTCGAGCGCGTGGGCCGGCGCAGCCGTCAGCATTCCCGCCGCAAGCGCGGCCAGGCAAAGTCGGTTCATGGTTTTCTCCCTGAGTTAGTCTTCCATCCTTGAAAGTCCGCGCGGGACGCGTTTGCGCCCGGAAAAGCGCCCGAACGCCCATGTCAGCAGGACGTAGAGGGCCACACCCGCCGCGATCGACAACGGCGAGAACCAGATTCCGAGAAGGTCCACGCCTTGGACATTCTCATCGACACCAATGAAGAGCGCACCACTCTCAAGCCTGTAAGCGCCAACGCCGGCCGGCGCGAACAGCTTCACGATTCCCAGTGTTATGCAGAGCGTGGCGACGGCATAGCCGAGGCCGACCAGCACGGAGAGCGCAAGCCCCGCCATGCCCGAGGCGCCGCTGCGCACAAGCGCCAGCGTCACGTCGGCAGGACTGAATGTGCGCCCTGCGCGCGCTCGCAGCCGATCGGCAACGAGGGCAGGCAGGAATTGTTCGGGATCTCCAAGCTGCGCCAGCGCGTGACGTGCGGCATCCGCCCCGCCGCCAGCCTCGCTGATCGCCTCCATGGCGTGGGCTTCGAGTTCGGTTTTCACCTCGTCGGCCTCGACCCGCGGCAGCGAGGCCAGCGCCCTGTCGACCTTGCCAAAGTAGCCGGCGAGGAGGCTGCGCACATCGGGGTCCGGAATCTCAGTCCAGCGAGACATTGGCGTGACCTCCCAGAATGTTGTTGAAGGCCGACCAGCGCCGCGTGGCCTCCTGAAGGACATCGCTACCTTTCTGCGTCAGGCGATAGGCCTTCCGCGCCGGCCCACTCTCCTGGATCAGCCACTCGGCGACCGTGAGGCCGTCACGCTCGAAGCTGTTCAGCAGCGGGTAAAGAGTACCCTCGGGGGCCGCCGCGCCAAGAAGATCGCGCAAGGCAACGGCCAGCCCGTAGCCATGCTTTGGGCCCTGCCCAAGGGCTGCCAGTGCGGCGAACGGCAAAACGCTCTTGCGCCAGCGCCTCTCCCAGTCCTGGACCGTTTCGTCCATCTTGCCGCCTCCATTTGTCCTACATACCTCGACTTTCGAGGTATGTAAACATCTTCAAATCACACCGTTTTCGGTGTTTTCGATGGTCAGGGGTGCCGGATCAGGTGTTCAGACGCGTCACACGGCCTTGCGCCTTGCACGCATGACCGCCGCGTCGAGCGCCGAGAGGAATGCGGATCTGTCCTTCTGGGAAAAGGGCGCCGGACCCGACGTGATCTCGCCGAAGGACCGCAGGTGTTCCATCAGCCCGCGCGTGGCCAGCGCCGTCCCGATCATGTCCGTGGTGAAGACCTTGGCCGTCGGGGAGATCGCCTGAGCGCCCTGCTCCAGCACCCGTGCGGCGAGCGGGATGTCGTTGGTGACGACAACGTCGCCGCGCACGGCTCGCGTCGCGATCCAGTCGTCGGCGGCATCGGCGCCGGCTTCGACGAGGACGAACTGGATGCGCGGTTCGGCAGGCGTGCGGATGAAGGAGTTCGCAACGACGCGAACATCACAGCCGACTCGGCGCGCAACCTTGTAGATTTCGTCCTTCACCGGACAGGCGTCAGCGTCGACGTATATGATCATCGCGATGGTTTGAACGCGCAGGTCGAGCGTGTCCAGCGTTCCAGCATCCAAAGCGCGCCCCTCTCCTGACCTGATGGCAGGCGCCGTCACGGCGATCATGGTGGTCGCGTCGTTTGTGAGCGGAGCGTTGTGGAGCGGCGGGTGTTGGGGGCCGACTTCTCCCGGCATGGACGTCAAGTGCGCTTTGCTCGACCCGGCGCGCCTTGGGCCGCGGCTGAAATGGGCCGCATGATTGTGTGCCTAGTTCGGACGCGGCAGCAGTTCGCTCTGCCTGATCTCGGCCGTGCCCGCTGGCAGGTCGATGCGCAGGCCATCCCAGCCGATCACCCACTGGTCGGCAGGACGCACCGCGGCGACGCCTGCGAAAAAGGGAGGAAGGTTTACCTGGGCTGAGGGGATGTGGTGCGAGTAGACGAGAAGCTTGACGCCGGCCTCGTTGGCGGTTTTCGCAGCGTCGAGCGGGCTGATATGATAATCGGGGATGTCCGCCATGATCTTGGCGACCCGCTCATTGCCGGCCGATTTCATCTGCTGCTGCGCCATACCGATGAGATTTGGAGCAAGCGATTCCGTCACCAGCACATCGGCGCCCCTGGCATTCGCTGTAAAGTTGGCCGACGCGGCGGTGTCTCCGGAAACAACAACGGACCTGCCCTTCCAGTCGAAACGATAGCCGACAGCCGGCCGGATGGGATCATGGTCGACCTCGAAAGCCGTGACCACCAGATCGCCGTCCTGGAGGATCACTTCCTCCGCATCGAGGTTACCGATGAAGGCCTTGCCGAATTCCGCTGCGCGGAGAGGGGAGTTTGCAAGATCGACCACACCGGCGCCGTGGTGAGCCAGGCGAAGACGGGCGTCCTCCTCATAGGCAAGATTGAACCCGGCCACGAGATTGGTCACACCGCGGGGCCCGTGGACGGGCAGCATCTGGCGGCGGCCTGCGACCATCGTCTGCATGCGAAACTCGCCAAGATCGCCGATATGATCTGAGTGGAAGTGCGTAATGAAGATGCCGGCGATACGCGCGCCCGGGACCTGCATGCGGGCGAGCTGTTCCCAGCTCTCGGGACCTGTGTCGATCACATAGGCCTTCTCGCCGGCGACAACCAGGGTACACGCCTTGGCGCGATTTGGGTCGGGCAGCGGTGAGGATGTCCCACACAGAATTACGCGCAGCGCCTTGCCGTCGAACACTTCGCTCATTGCCGGACTGAGCGGGGCAAGTGGCAACGGCTCGACCTGCTGCGCAACGGAGGCAGCGGGCGGGGCGACAGCTGGCGGGGCGACGCAGGCCGTCGCGAGAGCGGCGAGGACCATCATGCTGAGGCGCTTCATCTCAGGTCTCCCGATCGCCCTGTCTGCGGGCAGGCGTTTGCTAGCAGCGGCGAGCCGGTGGCGCAAATGCGCGCCGCGGTTGATCAAGCCGTCCAATCAGGCATTGTGGGATCAGACAGACCCAGAGGGACCCGGATGAAGCTCCACCTTGCCTGCCTTGCTCTTGGCGCCGCGCTTATGGCGGCCTCCCCCGCCCATGCTCAGAGTGACGACATGAGCCCTGCACGCCTTCAGCAGCTTGATGAGAAGGCCTTGGCGCTGAAGCTGCCGACCAATCACGCGAAGGCAATAAGCGTCGCCAAGTCCAAAGGGATGGCGAGCGTCACCGAAATCAAGCTTACAACGCGCGGAAACTGGAAGGTTGAAGGCGTCGACAGGCAAGGCCGCAGGATCGAGATGCGCATCGACGGCAAAACCGCGAAGCTCGAGAAACTGGAGCGCGAGTAGTCGCACGCGTCAGGCAAATTCGATCAGCACCTCGTCGGCCGCTACACTCGCGCCAGCGGCCGCATTGACGGACTTCACGACCCCATCGGCTTCGGCGCGGATGATGTTCTGCATCTTCATCGCCTCGACGATGCATACGGCCTCGCCGGACTTGACCTCCTGGCCGACCGCGACGGCGACGGACACAACGAGGCCGGGCATCGGGCTCATGATGAGCTTTGAGGTGTCGGGTTTCTGCTTTTCCGGCAGGCGCGCATGAAGCTCGGCCTGAAGCGGCGTACAGACGCGAATGTGAGCCTCGACGCCAAGACGGCGGAGAACGAAGCCTTCCTCCGCGGTGGAGATCGTGAGTGCGTAGGGCTGATTGTCGAACATCAGCTCCATCATCGACATGCCTGGCCTCCAGGCCGTCGAAAGGCTGCGTGTCTTCCCGTCGGCAAACGTAATCTCGGCCTCGCCCATCTGCCAGACAATGTCGAGCGGTGTCGGTTTGCGCGAGATGATTGCGACCCAGTCCTTGCGTTGCGGCCGGGCGGGCTCGATCCTGCCTGAAATCCCTGACATACGCGTGCGCATCAAGACATTGGCATAGGCGGCAGCGGCGATCAGCACCCGCTCTATCTCAGGAGAGGCCGTCGCGCCGTGGAAACCATTGGGGAATTCTTCCTTGATGTAGCCTGTCGTGATCTTGCCCGACTGGAAGCGTTTCTGGTCGAGCACAGCGGCGAGAAAGGGTGAGTTGTCCTGAATGCCCTGCACTTCCAGGCGCTCAAGCGCCTTCACATGCGTGGCGATTGCGGCTGCGCGGTCCTTCCCGTGCGTGATCAGCTTGGCGATCATCGGGTCATAGAACATCGAAATCTCGTCGCCTTCGCGCACGCCCGTGTCGATCCGAACTGTGCCTTCGGCAAGCCCGCCCTCGGCCGGGAAACGCATGCGCTTCAGGCGACCGATGGAAGGAAGAAAACCGCGATACGGATCCTCAGCGTAGATGCGCGATTCCAGGGCCCAGCCGTCGATCTTCACATCCTTCTGCTTGATCGCAAGCTTTTCACCCGCTGCAACGCGAAGCATCTGCTCGACAAGGTCGTATCCGGTGATGAGCTCCGTCACCGGATGTTCCACCTGGAGGCGAGTGTTCATCTCGAGGAAATAGAAGTTGCGACTTCCATCGACGATGAACTCCACAGTGCCGGCACTGTCGTACTGCACGGCCTTTGCAAGCGCGACGGCCTGATCGCCCATCGCCTTGCGGGTCTCCGGGGTGAGGAAAGGCGACGGCGCCTCCTCGAAGACTTTCTGGTTGCGGCGCTGGATCGAGCACTCGCGCTCGTTGAGGTAGATGATGTTTCCGTGCTTGTCGCCGAGAACCTGAATTTCGATGTGCCGTGGCTGGTCGACGAACTTCTCGATAAAGATCCGATCGTCGCCGAAGGACGAAATCGCTTCAGCACGCGCGCCTTCGAAGCCTTCCTTCGCTTCGGCAGCGTTCCATGCGATCCGGAGGCCCTTGCCGCCGCCGCCGGCGGAGGCCTTGATCATCACAGGATAGCCTATCGAGTCTGCGATCTTCACGGCCTCCTTGGCGTCCGCGATCAATCCCATGTGACCTGGAACCGTGTTGACGCCGGCTTCGGCGGCAAATTTTTTCGACGTGATCTTGTCGCCCATGGCCTCGATGGCGTGCGGATTGGGGCCGATGAAGACGATCCTTTCGTCCTGCAGGCGTTTCGCGAAAGACGCGTTCTCCGACAGGAATCCAAAGCCGGGATGGACCGCCTCGGCCCCCGACTGTTTCACGGCGGCGACGATCTTGTCCTGGACGAGATAGCTTTGAGCAGCTGGCGATCCGCCGATGTGAATGGCTTCATCGGCCATCTCGACAGCCATGGAACCGGCATCTGCGTCTGAATAAACGACCACCGTCTTCACGCCCATGCGCCGCGCTGTCTTGATCACCCGGCAGGCGATCTCACCGCGATTGGCGATCAAGATTTTCCCGAACATCCACTACCCCGGCGAGCCCAGAACTGTGACGGCAAGGTGACCATAAGGCCTTTGCGGTCAAGGCGAATCTGTCTCGCGGGGAGCTGACCGTTCGTCGCTGTGCATGAGCCGCGCTTCGAGCAAACCCATCCGGTTGGTCACCGACACCAGGAAGGCGGTCGACCAGCCGATCAGCAGGAACCCATTGGCGCCTTCGATAGCCCCGATCAATCGATGTGGCTCGCTCAGCGTCAGATCGCCATAGCCAAGGGTCGAGAATGATGTGGTCGAGAAATAGAGCGCCGCCTCAATCCCCGGGAACTCGTCCAATGCGAGATAGAGCCCCGCATAGGTCCAGATTTCCACAGTGTGCATCAACACAAGCCCAAAGACTGTAAGGAGAATGGTCACCCCCTTCTGCAGGCCCGTGCCCGCCCGAAGCCTTCTGGGAATTTTCGTGTTCAGAAGGGCGATCAGACCCGCCAGGCCGAAAAAGTGAAAAACGACGGTGAGTCCGACCATGCCGGAGGCGATCAGCAGGTTGTGCGCGAGCATGTGTTTCTCCTCGATGGCCTTCGATTGGCACACACGGCGGCTGACATGAGATGGCGGCAGATCAAATCCGCTGCCCCCGGGGCGATTCAGGTGTCATTAACCGTGTCAGAACGACAGTCCGCCACCTGAAGACAAGTGCGGGGACGCGCATGCTGCTTTTCTTCTTCGGCAGGCACGGTTGGACCGGTGAGTCAGGCCGGACCTACACGTTCAAGTGCGCCCTCACCAAACGCGGCATTCCGGACGATTCTGGAGGCATCTACGTCTTCGTCCGCCGCCGCTTCGGCTTCTTCCTGAAGGCGCTCTATGTCGGCAAGGCGGCGAACCTTCGCGAACGACTTCTGGGCCACGAAAAGTGGGGCAAGGCCTGGTGGTTGCTCGGCGCGACCGAAAGACACGTCATGCGCGTTGCCACGGAAGAAGAGCGCCGCATGATCGAGGAGGACCTGATCCGCGGGCTCAAACCCAAGCTCAACGACGTACAAATGCCCCGGCACGAGAACGACGCCCCGAACACGCCCGCACTCAAGCGTTCCTGGCAGTGGCGGCGGGCGATCTCGCGCTGGCTGAAATCGCTGACGGGACAGCGCCAGGGCGAGAGCCCCGCGAAGGGCTAGGCTACGCCCCGACCAGGTTCCGCGGCCTGCCGCCAGACAGCACCGCGGCGAGACCTTCAAGAGCCAGCTCCAGCATGGCGATACGCGTTTCCAGAGTTGCGCTGCCGATGTGAGGAAGCAGGAACGTGTTGTCCAGCTCGTTGAGGCGGGTGTCGTAGCTCGGTTCCTTCTGGAAGACATCGAGCCCCGCCGCGCCGACCTGGCCCGACCTCAGCGCGTCCAGAAGTGCATCCTCGTCCACCAGGGAACCGCGAGCTGTGTTCACTAAGAGTGCGCCATGCGGCAGCAGGGCAAGGCGCTCGCGAGTCATCAGCACGCCCTTCCCGCCCGGCAAGTTGAGACTCAGCACCTGACAGCGCGGAAGCATCTCTTCCAATGTCGCGAAGTAGCGCGCATCGCCTTCAAGCTCAGCCCTGAGACGCGTGCGGTTGTGATACAGGATCGGCATCCGAAATCCACGCGCCCGCTCAGCCACAGCGCGACCGATGCGTCCCATGCCGACAATTCCCATCGTTTTGCCCGTCACATCGACGCCGAGACCCTGGAAGAAGCCGTTCCGGACCTTCCAGCCGGCATCCATGTTGCGGACATGCTCCTTGGCCCGGCGGGCGGCGCCGAGCAGGAGAAGCATGTGGGTGTCAGCGGTGGCGTCGGTGAGCACGTCGGGCGTATTGCAGACCAGAATGTTGCGCGCGCTCGCCGCGGCAATGTCGATATGATCGTAGCCGACACTGGTTGTCGCGATGACCTTCACACTGGCTGGCAGACGGGCGATCTGGTCCGCACGCCAGGGCATGCCCAGCGATACGAGCAAGCCGTCCGGCCCGTGCTGGTCCGCAAGTGCAATCACCTCGTCTGTCTTGAGATGACGGTCAGGCGCAATGCAATCGAACACCTGCTCAACCCGTCCCTGCATCACGCTGGGGATCGGCAGGGAAGCAACAATGCGCCCCAGTCGACTCAAGACTTGCTCTGCGTATCGCCTTCGCCCGAATAGTGGTGGATGTCGCGCTTGTAGGTTTCGGGCAGGAAGAACAGCGCGACGACGAAGGTCACGCCGGCGATGATGACGGGATACCAGATGCCGGCATAAATATTGCCCGTTGAAGCAACGATCGCGAAGGCGATCGTCGGCAACAGCCCCCCAAACCAGCCATTGCCGAGGTGATACGGCAGCGACATCGACGTGTAGCGCACGCGGGCCGGGAACAGCTCAACCAGCATCGCAGCCATGGGACCGTAGACCATTGCAGTGCACAGCTGCGTGAAGAACAGCAGCATCACGACCATGAAGGTATTGACGGCGTTCTTGTCGGCGTTTGCGGGATAACCAGCGGCCTTCAGGGCAGCGCTGACATCCTTATTGTAGTCGGCGATCATCTTCGCCCGGTCTTCTGGCGAGAGAGTGGCGGTGGTGTTCTCGACATTTGGCGCCACATAGCTTTGCCCGCCGATCACGACCTCGGCGATGCTGCCCGGAGGCGTGGCCTCGGCATTGTAGCTCACGCCTGCACGGGTGAGCAGCGCCTTGGCGACATCGCATGACTGCTGGTCGAACTTGTTCCGGCCGACTGGATCAAACTGCAGACTGCAGGCATTCGGGTCTGCGCGCACCACCACGGGAGCGCTCGCGACCGCCTGCGCCAGGGCGGGGTTCGCTGCCTGGGTCAGCATATTGAACAGTGGGAAGTACGTCAGGACCGGTATCAGCAGGCCCGCAAGGATCAGATTGCGGCGGCCGATCTTGTCTGACAGCCAGCCAAAGAAGACGTAGAACGGCGTACCCACGAGCAGCGAGAGCGCAACCAGCGTATCGGCCTGAGCTGGGTCCACCCGGAGCGTCTGCTTGAGGTAGGTGAGGCCGTAGAACGTACCCGTATACCAGACCACAGCCTGGCCCGCGGCGCAGCCGAACAGGGCGACGAGAACCCATTTGAGATTGCTCCACCGGCCGAAGGCTTCGGAGAGCGGCGCCTTGGATGTCGCAGCCTCTTCTTTCATCTTGAGAAAGACCGGGCTCTCGTTGAGCTGCAACCGGATCCAGATCGAAATCAGCAGCAGGAAAACAGACAGAAGGAAGGGGACGCGCCATCCCCACTCGTTGAAGGCCTCGGGAGACATTGTCTGGCGGATGGCCAGAATGACCATCAGCGAGACGAACAAGCCGATCGTGGCGGTTATCTGGATCCACGACGTGAAGAAACCGCGGCGGTTGGGCGGAGCATGCTCAGCAATGTAGGTCGCTGCACCGCCGTATTCGCCGCCGATCGCCAGGCCCTGCAGCACGCGCAGCGCGACAAGAAGGATGGGCGCCCAGATTCCAATCTGGTCCGCCCCCGGCAGCAGGCCAACCAGGAAAGTGGAGATGCCCATGATCACCATGGTGACCAGGAAGGTGTTCTTGCGGCCGACAATGTCGCCGATGCGACCGAACACCAGCGCCCCGAACGGCCGCACGACGAATCCCGCAGCGAACGTCGCCAGCGCCAGGATGTATCCCGTCGTTTCGTTCACGCCGGTGTAGAAGTGCATGTTGATGTTGGCGACCAGCGCGCCGTAGAGGAAGAAATCGTACCATTCGAACATGGTGCCGACGCTGGATGCGCCGATCACAAGCACCTCGTTCTGCTTTTTGGACGCGCTTGCGCCCTCAGCGGCGGTTTCCATGGATCGTCTCTCCCCGGGCGGGCTGCCGAAGCGCCAGCGACCTTGTTTGTGCGCAAGCTGCAACGGCATGACGCGAAGGGCAAGGCGAAACGCGGTCGCGGATCGGCGAGATGCCTTGCAGCTGCGCCGGCATGAGCGCAGGTTCCTCACGAAACAGGGAGGTCGCCTTGATCCGATCCATCATGCTCGCCGCTGCTGCCCTAGCGCTTGCCGCCTGTGAGCCGGCCAGGACACCCGAACAGGTTGCCGCCGAAAAGACCGCGAAGGCGATGCAGGAGATGGCGACCGCGCTTGGCGGCATCGGATCAGGCCCGGACGGCGGCGCAGAGATGGATCCGGAAAAAATGGCCGCAGCGCTCGCACGGGCCGGGGCCATGGCCAGCGCCATGTACCCCGACATGTCGGCGGAGGACCGGGCAAGGCTGGAGGCCATCACGGGCGCCGTGGCGAGCGGAAATGTGCATCCGGCCGCATCAGCCTGGATTGCCGGGGCCACCAAGTCGCTGGAAATCCTCAAGACCGTGAAAGATGCTCCCTCGGCTGCCGCAGCGAAGGCCAAACTCGCGCCGATCTATGCCGAGATGGCGGGGCCAACGGCAACGCTCAACGCCATGACACAGGATCAGCGGGAGGTTGCCATGGGCTCCGCCCTGCCTCAGTTCATGGCGTTCGGCATGAGTGCGACGCAGGTGATGATGCCACTGTCCTCGAACCCGGAGCTGACGGAACTGGTCAGCGAGATGCTGGACGATATGCCGACCCCAGAGTGAGGGCGCGCCAACAAGGCGAGCTCCTACAGAGGAATGTTGTCGTGCTTCTTGGGCGGGTTAGTGACCTGCTTGGTTTTCAGGGTCCTTAGCGCCCGTATCACGCGCTTGCGGGTGTTGTGCGGCATGATCACGTCGTCGATGTAGCCGCGTGAGGCGGCGACATACGGATTGGCGAAGCGATCCTGATACTCCTTGGTGCGCGCCGCGAGCTTTTCGGCGTCTGCCGCATCAGCGCGGAAGATGATCTCCACGGCGCCTTTTGCTCCCATCACCGCGATCTCAGCTGTGGGCCATGCGAAATTGACGTCGCCGCGCAGATGTTTCGAGCTCATCACGTCATAGGCGCCGCCATAGGCCTTGCGCGTGATGACGGTGACTTTCGGCACGGTCGCCTCTGCGAATGCAAAGAGCAGCTTTGCACCATGCTTGATGAGGCCGCCATACTCCTGCTTGGTCCCCGGCATGAAGCCCGGCACGTCCACGAAGGTGACGATCGGGATATTGAAGCAATCGCAGAACCGCACGAAGCGCGCCGCCTTGCGGCTTGAATCGATGTCGAGCACTCCGGCCAGCGACATCGGCTGGTTGGCGACGAAGCCTACGGTCGTGCCCTCCATGCGGCCAAAGCCCGTGATGATGTTCTTGCCAAAATCCTTGCCGATCTCGAAAAAATCGCCCTCATCCGCGACCTTGTGGATCAGCTCCTTCATATCATAGGGCGTGTTGGGATTGGCAGGCACAAGGGTGTCGAGGCTGGGCTCGGCGCGTTCCGGATCGTCGAAAGTCGGCACGCTGGGCGGCTTTTCGCGATTGGACGGCGGAAGGTACCCGACGAGCCGGCGCATCTGCACAAGCGCCTCGATATCGTTCTCGAACGCACCATCGGCGACCCCCGACTTTGCGGCATGCACACGCGCGCCACCGAGGTCTTCGTGCGAGACCACCTCGTTCGTGACGGTCTTCACCACGTCAGGACCAGTCACGTACATGTAGGAGGTGTCCTTCACCATGAAGATGAAGTCGGTCATTGCGGGCGAGTAGACGTCACCGCCCGCGCACGGGCCCATGATGACGCTGATCTGAGGGATAACGCCGGAGGAGAGCACGTTCTCCATGAAGATGTCGGCATAGCCAGCAAGTGAGTCGACACCCTCCTGGATGCGCGCGCCACCTGCGTCGAATAGGCCGATCACGGGAGCCCCGGTACGCGCCGCCGCCTGCTGGACCTTGACGATCTTGGTCGCATGCGCGCGCGACAGGGAGCCGCCGAACACGGTGAAGTCCTTCGAGAACACGTAGACGACGCGACCGTTGATCGTGCCCCAGCCGGTGACCACGCCGTCGCCAGGTATGCGCTGGTCCTGCATGCCGAAGTCGTGGGACCGATGTTCGACGAACATGTCCCACTCCTCGAACGAGCCTTCATCAAGCAGGAGCGCGATCCGCTCGCGCGCCGTGAGCTTGCCTTTGGCATGCTGGCTGTCGATGCGCTTCTGTCCGCCGCCGAGGCGTGCGGACGCGCGTTTTTTCTCAAGCGCTTCGACGATGTCTTTCATGATCGGTTTCCGTCCTTCGCACCTGCGAGATAAGCGGGGCATTGCGTTCGGCGCAAGCCTGATCTCATCCTGTCGACGACCCTTTGGTAAACGGCGATCGCGCGATTGCGCGCGCGAACATCTCCGCGTCGACATTCCCGCCTGACAACACGACCAGAACAGGTCCACGGCCGGCGAAGAACCCGCGATTGTTCAGCAGCACCGCCAGCCCGTTCGCGCCACCGGGCTCCACCACGAGCTTGAGATGATGGAAGGCAAAGCTCATCGCATCGAGCAACTGATCATTGCTGGCGACAAACCCACCGCGCACGCAGCGTTTGTGGACCTCAAAGGCAAGCCGACCGGGCTCCTGCGACATCAGCGCGTCGGCGATCGAGCGGATGCCGGGCGCATTGCTCACGATCTCCCGCACCGCCAGTGAGCGGATCAGGTCGTCATGGCCCTCGGGTTCTGCGACAAAGACTTCAGTCTCCGGCGAGGCGCCCTCGAAGGCCAGAGCGATACCAGCGAGCAGGCCCCCGCCCGAGGCCGGACAGATCACGCTGCCAAACCGGACGCCAAGCCGTTCGGAGTCGCGGGCAGCTTCCAGCCCCGCAGTCCCCTGCCCCGCCATGATCCAGGCATCGTCGAACGGACGGACCGTGGTTGCACCGCTCACCCGCGCGATCTGGGCTGCGATTGCCTCCCGGCTCTCGTTGAGGCGATCATAGAGGCGGACCTCTGCGCCCCGGCGCCGCGTGCTGTCGATCTTCGCCGCTGGCGCATCCGACGGCATCACGATCGTCGCTTTCATCTCCAGTATCCGCGCGCTCTCCGCCACGCCCTGCGCGTGATTGCCCGACGAGAACGCGACCACGCCGCGCGCGCGGTCCCCCACGGGTATGCGGCTGATCCGGTTCCAGGCCCCCCGCATCTTGAAAGAGCCGGTGCGCTGCAACGTCTCCGGCTTGATCCACACCGGCGCGCCGACCACCCGGTCCAGCTCATCGGACCGCAGCAGAGGCGTATGAACCACGACATCCTTCAAACGATGCGCGGCGTCCTCAATATCGGTGAAAGTCGGCAGGTCGCGCAGCGGATCAGTGATCATGCGGGCCTTATGGCGCGCGACTGGCGCTCCAGCAACGCCGCGCGCGCCGTCTCGTACTCGCGTTTCAGCTGGGCAATGTATTCCGCAGCACCCATTCGCGCCTTGACGCCGCCGACCCCCTGCCCCGCACCCCAGACATCTTTCCAGGCCTTGGCCTTCGCGCTCTCGCCCGACTTGAAACTCATTGTCGCCTTGTCGCCCTCAGGAAGATTGTTCGGGTCCATTCCCGCCTTCGCGATCGACGGCGCCAGGTAGTTGCCATGCACGCCGGTGAACAGGCTCGAATAGACGATGTCCTTGGCCGCGCTGTCGACGATCATGTCTTTGTAGCCGTCCATCGCGCGCGCTTCATGCGTCGGAATAAAGGCCGAGCCGATATAGGCGAAGTCCGCGCCCATCGCCTGGGCCGCCAGAACCTGCTCGCCTTTCGAGATCGCGCCTGACAGCGCCAGCGGTCCGTCGAAGAACTCGCGGATCTCGCTGATCAACGCAAACGGCGACAGTGTCCCGGCATGGCCGCCGGCCCCTGCGCAAACCGCGATCAGCCCATCGGCGCCTTTCTCAAGAGCCTTGTGTGCAAATACGATGTTGATGATGTCGTGCATCACAATGCCGCCATAGGAATGGATCGCGGCGTTCACTTCAGGTCGGGCGCCCAGCGAGGTAATCACCATCGGGACCTTGTGCTTCACGCAGAGCGCCAGATCTTCCTCGATGCGGTTGTTCGACTTGTGCACGATGAGATTCACCGCATAGGGCGCGATCTTTGCGGACGGATCGGCGGCGCGTGCTCGCGCCAACTCCTCATTGATCAGGCTCAGCCATTCGTCCAACTGCTCCAGCGGCCGCGCATTGAGCGAGGGGAAAGACCCGACCACGCCCGCCTTGCACTGTGCGAGGACGAGGTCGGGATGGGAAATAATGAAAAGCGGTGATCCGATGACCGGTATCGAAAGCTGGTTTGCCAGGCTGGCCGGAATCGCCATGGAGTGTCCCGATGCTGATTGACGGATGCGTCCGCCCGGCGCTGACCATAGCCACCAGGCCCTCCGCCGCAATGCCGTCAGGACGCGGCAAACCAACTCTTGACGCCGCGCCAACCGGATGCCTGATGGCCCGGACGTTCGAACGAGAGAGTCATGGCCGACGAGCTGTCCCTTTCAGCTGAATTCCCGCGCGCCGAGGAAGCGCAGTGGCAGGCCCTGGCGGAGAAGGCTCTGGAGGGCGCGCCTCTCTCGAAGATCACCACGAAAACCGAGCATGGCGTTGCGGTGAAGGCGCTCTATCGCGCGCCTGACTGGGCGCCGGATGCCTCGGGTGTGCCTGGCCTGGCGCCCTTTGTTCGCGGGGCGGATGCGGCCAAGGACCCCTACCTGCCCTGGGACATCCGCCAGATCGTGGCGCATCCCGATCCCGTCACCGCCGCCCAGCATGTTCTGGAAGCCCTGGAGGGTGGCGCATCGTCGATTGAACTGCGCATCGATGCTGCCGGCGAGCACGGCGTTGTCGCGCGTTCGGCCGCGGACATCGCCCGCATCCTCACAGAGGTGAAAGTCGACCTCGCAACTGTTGCACTGGAAGCGGCCGGCGCCTCCAGTACGCAGGGCGCCGAGCTTGCCGCGCTTGTGGCCGCCTCTGGCCTGACCCGCGATGCCCGACAGGCCCGCATCGCCTTCAACATCGACCCGATCGGGGCGCTGGCGCGCACGGGCGCGCTGCCGGGGCCGGCGGAGGAAGAAATGCAGCAGGCGGCGCGGTTCGCTCGCGACATCGCAACAGCCTATCCGCTGGCCACTACGCTGCGTATCGACGCCCGGCCGGTGCACGAGGCCGGCGGGACGGAAGTTCAGGAATTGGCTTACCTCGCCGCCGCAGGGGCTGAGTATGTCCGCGCTCTGATGCTCGCCGGCTGTTCGGCTGAAGCCGCCTGTCGCCAGCTTGTGTTCACGCTCAGCGTGGGTGCGGACTATCAGGTGGAGATGTCAAAGCTCCGCGCTGCGCGACGCATCTGGTCCCGCATCGCTTCGGCTTTCGGCGCGACTGGCGCAATGCGACTGCAGGCCGTGACCTCGCGACGGATGCTGACGCGTCGCGACCCTTGGGTGAACATCCTGCGCAACACGGCCGCCTGCTTTGCAGCGGGCGTTGGAGGGGCCGACATCGTCACCGTGCGCAACTTCACAGACGCCATGGGCCTGCCTGGCAAGCTCGCACGACGACTCGCCCGCAATACTCAGGTGATCGCGCAGGAGGAATCCAGCCTTGGGCGTGTCATCGATGCTCCCGGCGGCGCCTGGGCGATCGAGCGCCTCGGTGAGGATCTCGCCAACGCGGCCTGGACGCTCTTCCAGCAGATCGAACGCGAAGGCGGGTTGATGCGCGCGCTGCAGGCCGGTGGCTTCCAGTCGGGCGTTGCGGACGCTCGCGCCGCCCGCATGAAAGCTGCAGCCAGGCGCAAGGAAGCGATCACAGGAGTGACCGATTTCCCGCTACTTCAGGAGCAGGTTCCGGGCGTCGAGACCGTCGATCTGCCGGGGATTGTCCGCCGCGCCGCCGAAGCCTCGGGTCGTGCGCCAGCCGATCGCAGCTATGCTGCGCTGTGCGCAGCTGCCGCCGACAAGGCGACGCTGGCCGACCTTTCGCGCACAGCCGATGAGGATGGCGCAGAGGCCGATCCGTTCTGGCCGATCCGGCTGGCCGAACCGTTTGAGCGGTTGCGTGATCTCGCCGATCAGCGCGCGGCCGATGGGCGGGCGCCGAAGATTGTCCTCGTAGCGCTCGGCCCGCTCGCCGAGCACGCAGCGCGTGTTCAGTTCGCACAGAACTTCTTCGCCGCTGGCGGCATCGATGCAACCGTGCTGACCGCAGCGGTAGGCGCCGGTGCGGACGAGATCAGGCGATCGGGTGAAAAGATGGCTTGCCTGTGCGGCTCGGACAAACGCTACGCCGCCGAGGCTTCAGACGTCGCGGCGGCGCTCAAGTCCGCGGGCGTTGCTCGCCTCTACCTCGCCGGAAAACCGGGGGAGCGTGAGGCGGAGCTGCGCGGCGCGGGCGTCGATGAGTTCATACATATCGGCGTCGATGTCCTCGCCAGCCTGGAGCTGGCGCATGCAGAACTTGGACTCATGAAGTAGCAAGAACGCGCAGGGTCATGCCCGTCTTGGCGGCACGACATCCCTGAACATGTCGAACGACTTCCATGCAGGCTCAGGCGGAGCCTCGCCCTCATGCGGGATGTAAGGCGATGGTTTTGCGTTCGCGGGATCGGGAATGTAACGTGGGCAGTTCGGAAAGATATCGACCGGCCTCAAGCGGATGATCGCCTGCGCACCGGGAAACTCGGCCTGCAACGGGTCACCGACACAGACCATGGCCCGTCCGTTGACGCGCAAGCGCTTGGGGGCTTCACCGAACCGCATGAACAGCAGGCCGACAGACGGATTGACCGCGATGTTCCCAAGACTCTTGAACATCCCATTACCATCATAGTCCGGCCAGACCAGAAGGTCCGGGGCCAGCACGCGCACAAACCCCGGCGGGCCGCCCTTGAACGAACAGTCCGGCTGCCCGATCGGCGTTGACGTCGCAAGGAAGAAGAATTCCAGCGACTCGATGAATGCCTTGTCCGGGTCTTCGAATTCCGACCGCCGCAGGTTCTCAGCCAAACGGTCGGCAAGCGGCCTCGATCCGAACAGGTCCTGCAGCTCGCGATTGCCGTCGTGATACATGGGCATCGGGCGACTCCCCTCCCGGAAGCCTACGCCTACGGCCTAACGATTGCGAGATGTCGCTCGCTCGCAATTCTGGTACTTGAATGCATCACCCACCGCTGTGGCCGCTCCGCACAGCCCATAGCTCGGCGCGTCATCCGGGAAACGGTCCATCGCGGCCAGCGCTGCCGTCGGAACCCATCCCCGCATCGACGCCGCAGACCGCGCCGCTCCGCCCTCCTGCGTCATGACTCGCGTCCATGTCCCCTGGGTCTCAAGCCGCCGCACGTTGCGGTCCTTCAGCAGCGTGGCGAGGGAGGCTGCCTCAACAGCGGGCTCCTGCTTGAGCTCGGTGCTGGCGCGCAGGAAGGCCCGAACCTCGAATGCGGCGCGCGTGCCCGCCGCGCCATGCGATGCCAACGTCGCTCCACGGTCAGTCCACTGACCGATATAGCCCCCACTGGCAGGATTTGCGACGTTGGTGTCGATCGCATAGCCAAGTTCGGGTGGCGTCACGTCCAGGGCATTTTGGAACATCGACCACTGCCCTGTGTTGTAAAACGCCTGCGTCCCGGAATGCCCGGTCGATCCCGACAACCAGAAATACTGCGCCAGACCCATCTCACGGACGGCGTTGCACAGGCATCCGTTGGAATAAACGCCGACCGCGATATTCGATCCCTCGAAGGCGAGCTTCACATCCTCGAAGTAACGAATGATCGGATCACGCATGGCCCGGTAGGGCCAGTCGGCATCGACGCCGAAATAGATCGCCGATCCTTCAGGCTGTCCGGCCGCCTCCGCCTGGCGCAGAGCCTGCTCGGCGTCCTCACGGCCCCAGTTGTTCTCGAAGGTCCGGAAGCAGTTGTTGAAATGCTGGAACACGCTGCCGATCGACAGCCCTTCACCAAGGATGTTCTTGACCTCCTCTGGCTGCAGGTCCTTGCCCGGCAGGCTCGGGGGCAGGTGGGAGTAGTATCGGAAGACCGTTCGTGCGCCGTGAGCGTAAAGCGCGCGCGCCTTCGGGGCGTCGAGCCGCGCGGCCGTGTCCACGATCAACGGAAACGCCGAGCCAGCAATCGGCGCGGTCGCCGGCGCAGATGGCGCCGCTGAGGCGGAAGAGTGGGCTGGCCTTGCCGTTGAACAACCCGAGGCCGCCGCAGCAGCGGCAGTTCCAGAAGCAAGCAAAAAACGCCGGCGTGACCACACCATCTTGGACCTCCAGCGGACGCCTACTTTGCCCGCAGCGGCGCGAATCCAAGATGCATGCCCGCATCGATGATCATGAACTCGCCGGTCACATGGCGGCTCTCCGGTCCTGCGAAGAACAGGATCGACTCGGCTATGTCTTCCGGCATGGACGCGACACGCAGCGGCACGGTCTTGGCGACATTCTCGGCTGTCTGCGCTTCCACCTCATTGCCCTGATACTTCGTGAACCAGCCCGACCCGATATAGCCAGGGCACACTGCATTCACGCGGATGTTCGGCGCGAGAGCCCGCGCGAGGCTCAGTGTCATCGTATTGAGCGCGCCCTTGGTCGAGGCATAGGCGATCGACGAACCTATTCCTGTGACGCCCGCGATCGACGAGACATTCACGACGGATCCCTTGCCGCCCGCCGCCAGGTGCGGCTGCGCGGCGCGCGTCATCTGGTACACGGCGACCACGTTCACCTTGTAGAGATTCAGGAAGTCCTCAGCCTCAAGCGCGTCAAGGTCCGTATGCTTGGCGAACTTCGTGATGCCCGCATTGTTGACCAGAACCTCCAGCCCGCCGAACTTCTCCACCGCGGCGGCCACCAGCGCCCGGCAATCCCTGTCCTCGCCCACATTGGCTTTCATCGCAAACGCTTCAACGCCCAGCGCCTTGCACTGCGCCACCACCTCGTTCGCAGCCTCGGCGCTCGAATTGTAGTTGATGCAGACATTCACCCCGCGCCTGGCCAGCCCGAGCGCCGTCGCAGCGCCCAGCCCCGTGCCGCCGCCTGTCACGATCGCGCGCTTGCCCTGCATCGAATTGACGTCGGCCATCTCTCACTCCCTCTGTGAAGGGCCGGCATAGCAAGGCGCTGCGAAAAACAAAACGGCCGACGAAATCTTCGCCGGCCGCCTGTCATATCTCAATCTGCGCCGTTAGCGGCCCGGGGCAGGACCCATGCGCAGAGCCATGAACTGCTCCTTGGTCACAAAGCCATCGCCATCCGAATCCACTCGGCTCGACCAGATCTGGTCGGCCATCGCCTGGGCCCGCTCCGGCAGGCTCGAAACGAACTCGGCCTTGTCCAGCTTGCCGTCCTTGTTGGCGTCCGCCGCCATGAACCGGGCTTCGCGCTGTTCCGGCGTCGGCGGGGAGCCGCCCGGCTGCGCAAGCGCTGGAGCTGTGGCCAATGCTGCAGCTGCCGAAACTGCCGCGAAAATCGTGAGCTTCATGTCCTGTCTCTTTCCACTGGCCCGCATGGGCGTTCGCCTCGCCAGATCGCCCGACCAGCCGGACGACCGCAAGCTTGAACGGCAGCCGGACAGGCCTCCGTCGCAGCGCGCGCGTTCGTGATGTCTGTATCTGCCGCCGGATGAATGCAGGATGAGCGCTTCGCAAGCGCGAAGGCTTCATGATGCAGGAGCGTGGTGCTAGGAACGTGCGAGTCTCGCCTCCGGAGTGGCCATGGCCCTGTCTTTCCCCGATTTCACCCAGTTGCCGCTCGGAAACCCCGCTTCCGGCGCCGATCTCGACGCATGGGCAAAACTGGCCGGTGAGCTTGCAGCCAGGGCCTGGGAAACGCCGGAGGGCATCCCGGTCAAGCCGCTCCATACCGCTGCCGACACGGCCGGCCTTGACTTCCTCGACGACTTCCCCGGCATCGCGCCGTTCGGTCGCGGCCCCTACCCGACGATGTACACCAACCAGCCCTGGACGATCCGGCAATACGCCGGCTTTTCGACCGCCGAAGATTCCAACGCCTTCTACCGCCGCAATCTCGCCGCCGGCCAGAAAGGCCTCTCCGTCGCATTCGATCTCGCCACCCATCGCGGCTATGATTCGGATCACCCGCGCGTCACGGGCGATGTCGGCATGGCCGGCGTTGCGATCGACTCGATCTACGACATGCGCACGCTCTTCGCCGGCATCCCGCTCGACCAGATGTCTGTGTCGATGACGATGAACGGCGCGGTGCTGCCAGTGCTGTCGCTCTACATCGTCGCGGCCGAGGAACAGGGTGTGGCGCCCGAGAAACTCTCAGGCACGATCCAGAACGACATCCTGAAGGAGTTCATGGTTCGCAACACCTACATCTATCCGCCCCGCCCTTCTATGCGGATCATCTCCGACATCTTCGCCTACACGTCGCAGCGGATGCCGAAGTACAATTCGATCTCGATCTCCGGCTATCACATGCAGGAAGCCGGAGCGACGGCCGACCTCGAGCTTGCCTACACACTGGCCGACGGCGTCGAGTACATCCGCTCAGGCATCGCCGCCGGCCTCGACATCGACAGGTTTGCGCCACGGCTCAGCTTTTTCTGGGCGATCGGCATGAACTATTTCATGGAAGTCGCGAAAATGCGCGCGGCGCGCCTCCTGTGGGCGAAGCTGGTGAAGCAGTTCGATCCAAAGAGCGACAAGTCGCTGTCCCTGCGCACGCACTCGCAAACCTCCGGCTGGTCGCTCACCGCGCAGGATGTCTACAACAACGCTATCCGTACGTGCCTCGAAGCCATGGCAGCCGCCGGCGGCCAGACGCAATCGCTTCACACCAATTCGTTCGACGAGGCGCTTGCCCTTCCCACTGACTTCTCCGCCCGCATAAGCCGCAACACTCAGATTTTCCTCCAGCAGGAAGGCGGCGCATGTCGCACAATCGACCTCTGGGGCGGCTCTTACTATGTCGAACGGCTGACCTACGACCTCGCCAAAAAGGCTTGGGCTCACATCCAGGAAGTCGAAGGCATGGGCGGCATGGCGAAGGCTATCGAGGAGGGCCTGCCTAAGCTGCGCATAGAGGAAGCCGCCGCCAGGACACAGGCCCGTATCGACTCAGGCGTGCAGACCATTGTCGGCGTCAACAAGTTCCGCCTCAACGAAGCGGAGGATGTTCCTGTGCTAAAGGTCGACAATGCCAAGGTCCGACAGCTGCAGCTCGACAAGCTCAAGCGCCTGAAGAGCGACCGGAACGAGACCGCTGTCACGCAGGCGCTCGCCGCCATCACCAAAGCCACCGAGACTGGCACGGGCAACCTGCTTGAACTCGGCGTCGCCGCTGCGCGCGCCAAGGCGACCGTCGGCGAGATCAGCTACGCCATCGAGAAGGTCGTCGGCCGCCACCAGGCTGTCATCAAGTCGATCCAGGGAGTCTATGCGCAGGGTATGACCGCCAAATCCGACAAGGTCGCCGCCGCTCGCGCCATGGCCGACGCCTTCGAGACCTCCGAAGGCCGCCGTCCGCGCATCCTCATCGCCAAGATGGGTCAGGACGGCCATGACCGTGGCCAGAAGGTCGTCGCATCCGCATTTGCTGACCTGGGCTGGGATGTCGACATCGGCCCGCTCTTTCAGACGCCCGCGGAAGCAGCGCGTCAGGCTGTCGAAAATGACGTCCACATCGTCGCCGCCTCTTCGCTCGCGGCCGGTCATCTCACGCTGGTGCCGGAGTTGCGCGATGCGCTGAACAAGGAAGGGCGCGGCGATATTCAGGTCGTCGTGGGCGGCGTCGTACCGCCGCAGGACTATGAAGCGCTCTATGCATCCGGCGCCGCCGCGATCTTCCCGCCCGGAACCGTGATTGCCGAAGCCGCCGTCGACCTCATAGACAAGCTGAAAGCGAAACTCGGCCACAACTCGAACGGCGCAGCTGCTGGCTGAGGCGTAAGCCTGGATGAAGGCGATCCTCCAGTCCGTCCATCCTGTCCTCGGCGCCCGTGAGGTCTCCGCCGCAGCCAGGTGGTATGTTGAACGCCTGGGTTTCACACTCAGCTTCGATGATCAGACCAACCCTATCCGCTATGCCGGCATCCGCCGCGATGGCGTCGAACTTCATCTGCAATGGCAGGACGAGAGCTACTTTCCTGCGCCGGGCGAAGACGCCCCCGCCTACCGCTTCCGCGTCGACGACCCCGACGCCTATTGCGCCGAGTGCATACAGCGCGGCCTCAAGCCCACAGCCGCCCTGCGCGATACGCCCTGGGGCACGCGCGAATGGGGTGTCTATGATCCAAACGGTCATGCTCTCCACTTCTACAGGCCACTTGGATGAACAGTTTACCTGCTGAAACGGGCGGTGATTCAGGCTAACGTCCCAGCAAGGGAGATCCACCATGAAGCGCGTGTTCGCAACGATTGCCGTCTTCGCCCTCGCCGCCTGCGCCAGTGCGCCGACCACCTATAGCCCAGCCGCAAGCGCAGATGAGATGGGCTATCGCGAGCAACGCCTGGAGACGGAACGCTATCGCGTCTCCTTCCGCGGCAACTCTGACCTCAAGGGACCGCAGGTCGAGGACATGGCCCTGCGCCGCGCCGCCGAGTTGACGGTGCAGAACGGCTATCAGTGGTTCCACGTCGTCAGTCGCAACACGGACCTTGCAGACGGGCGCTACAGTCCGAGCGGCCCGTCGATCGGGATCGGCGGATCGAGCGGGTCGTTTGGCTCAGGGATCGGCGTTGGCATTGGCTTCAATTTCGGCGGCGACAGCCGCGAGTATCAGTCGACCCTTGAAATCCTGATGGGCCGGGGCGAGAAGCCGGCCGACCCCAACGCCTATGACGCGCAGCAGGTCCTTGCGCGATCAATGTGAGCACGCCGCCGGGCGCGCTTGAGTCGAGACGTGAGGCAACCTAGTAAGCCTCGATCTCCTTCCAAGGCCTCGAAACGCTTTGCCTCCCAACCTCTCCACCCGCGCAGACCTCGGCCGCGCCATCACGCTGATCGAGTCCCGCCGGCCCGACCATCAGGCACAGGCCCGCGCCCTTCTCACCGAGATCATGCCTCTCACCGGCAAGACGCAGCGCATCGGCATCACGGGCGTCCCGGGCGTGGGCAAGTCGACCTTCATCGAAGCGTTTGGTACGATGCTGACCGGGCTCGGCCACCGCGTCGCCGTTCTCGCCGTCGACCCGACCTCGCGCCGCTCGGGCGGCTCAATCCTCGGCGACAAGACGCGCATGGCCAAACTCGCCGCCGACGACAATGCGTTCATTCGCCCCTCGCCCGCCGGCGACACGCTCGGCGGCGTTGCTCGCAAGACGCGCGAGGCCATGCTGGTATGCGAGGCCGCAGGATACGATGTCCTGTTGATCGAAACCGTCGGCGTCGGTCAGTCCGAAACGGTTGTCGCCGACATGGTCGATTTCTTCCTCGTCCTGATGCTGCCCAATGCGGGCGACGAACTCCAGGGCATCAAGAAGGGCGTGCTGGAGGTCGCCGACCTGATTGCGGTCAACAAGGCGGACCTCGACAACAACGCGGCCCGCCGCGCGGCGCGCGCCTATGAGGCTGCGCTTCACATCATGGAGCCGGCCGACCCGGATTGGTCCCCGCCGGTTCACACCGTCTCCGGAGCATCGGGCGCCGGTCTTGAGGACATCTGGGGCGCAATCAAGCTACACCGGGGCAAGACGCAAGCCTCGGGAAGTCGCGCGCGTCGGCGCTCCGCCCAGCAGGTCCGCTGGCTGGACACCCTGATCCAGGACGGACTCGCTGAAGGGTTTGCCGGCCGCGCCGATATCGCTCCTCGACTGGAGCGCCTCCGAGGCGATGTCGCAGACGGCCGGGTTCCGGCCTCCGTTGCGGCCGACGAACTGCTGGCCCTGGCCTTTGGGCACAATCTTCCGGCCAATTAGCATGGTTGTAATGCGAGGCGCTTATTGCGGGCGCTGGCGGCTCGGGTAGATGTGGGCCGGTGGATCAGGAGGCGGCGGCCATGCCCGGCCGTACTGGCAAATACTTTCCAGCATGTCTGGCTTTGGCGGCAGCTTGGCTCTTCGCCATCGGCCCGGCGCAGGCCGATAACACCGGCCGGCCGATGACTTTTGAGTGGGGCGTCGTCTATGGCGACCAGCCCGCCATCTTCGCCGAGGGTGACTTCACGACCGACACGCCGGCGGCCTTCCGGTCATTCCTGCAGCGCTCGGGCCAACCGACCCGCGATCGCATGATCTATTTCAACTCGCTCGGAGGCGACCTCAGCGCAGGGATGGAAGTGGGGCGCCTGGTTCGCCAGGCCGAGCTCAACACTGGCGTCGCCCGCAACACGCGCGATCCTGCCCAGGCCAACCTGATCGACCTCGACTTCAACAGCCGTGTCTATCCCGGCCATTGCGTCTCCGCCTGCTCGCTGGCTTTCCTCGGCGGCGTGAAGCGCGAGGTCAAGCCCGGCTCGATCTACGCCGTGCACCAGGTCAGCATGAACTGCATCGACAAGCGCAAGGCGCTCGCGAGCTATCCGTGGATCGCAATGCCGAATGTCAACTACTGCCCCGACCTCAACGAAGCTCTGACGATGCTGCAGGTCGCCAATGGCGTGGTGGTCGAGTACGTGCGTTCAATGGGGGTCGACCCGATCTTCATCACCGAAATGTCCCGCGCGGGTCCAGACGCGATCAACGCCCTTCCGGAAGACAAGCTCAAGGAGTACCGGATCGTCTACGAATTCCGAACCGAGTCATGGGAGTTCCAGACCGACAGCCAGGGACAGTTCTTCCTGCAGTACCTGCACGGAGACCAATGGCGACGCGACAAGATCGAAATCTACTGCAACCGGACGAAGGAGCCGCGCCTCTATCTCTGGCTGGTGCACGATGTGAGCCGCGCCAACGGACCCATCGATGGCCAACGCGTGGTTGATCTCGCCGCCAAGGGTCTTTCCGCTGTCTGGCAAATGGATGCCCAATCGCCCGACGGCTTTGCCGATGTTCGCAATGTTGCGTTGCAACCCTACGAAATCATAGAGGCGCCGAAGGTTACCGAGCGCGGTCACGTCTCGCTCACCATCGACCTGACGCCACGTTTCCTCGACGTGCTCTCCGGCGCCACGCGCTTCCAGATCGTCACGACGGAGCCAGACGGGCCTTCCGGTCTCGGCTTCAGCCTGATCACGATGAACCTCGACCGCGACAAGCTGTCGGGCATTGTCCGCTCCTGCCGCTGACGGGGCATGCAATGACACAGACCCTGACCTGGCGCGCGGGCGGCTGTCATTGCGGTGCGGTTCGCTTCGAAGCGCTCCTGCCTGATGCGATCGAGGTGGAAGACTGCAACTGTTCGATGTGTGCGCGGGTGGGCTTCCTGCACATAATCGTTCCGGCAGCGCGTTTCCGCCTCACAAGCGGGACCGACAAACTGACGGCCTACAGCTTCAACACCGGCACGGCGAAACACCTGTTCTGCAGCATCTGCGGGGTGAAGAGCTTTTATGTCCCACGCTCCAACCCCGACGGCTTCAGCGTAAACCTGCGCTGCCTCGACGAGCCCAAAGTGTTCACGGAGGTCAGCATCGTCAATTTCGACGGCAAGGGCGACTGGGACGCCCAGGCGCAGACCCTTGCCTACAAGTCGAAGGCCTGAGCATGGCCGACCCGCGCCCCTTGTTCGAACACATCTCCTCCACCGCCAACGATACGGTAAAGCTGCTGCGCTCGCTCGAGCGCAAGCGCGAGCGCGCGGAGACGGGCCTCTTCCTTGCCGAAGGCGCCCGCCATGCCGAGGAAGCCCTCGCCAACGGCTGGTCTCCGGCCTATGCCTTCGCAAGCCAGGCTGCGCTCGACCGGCCGCAGACCCGCGACCTCCTCCTGCGCATGAAATCTGCAGGCGCGCGGGTACTGACGGGGACGGAGAAGATCCTCGCGACGCTTTCGCGCAAGGACAATCCGCAGATGGTGATCTCCGCGTTTCGCCAGCGCCTCAGCCAGCTGGCCGATTTCCCGAAGGAGGGGGGCCGGCGCTTCGTTGCCCTCTATGAAGTCCGCGACCCCGGCAATCTCGGCACGGTCATCCGGACGGCAGACGCCGCGGGATGCGATGGCGTCATCCTCATCGGCACGACATGTGACCCGTTCAGCATCGAGACCGTACGCGCGACGATGGGCTCGCTCTTCGCGATGCGACTCGCGGTGACAGGCTTTGAGGATTTCATCGCATGGCGCACAGCGACAAACACCCGCATGATCGCAGCGTCGATGCGGGGTGACCACGCGCACGACAAGGCCCGCTACGATGAACGCTCGATCATCCTCATGGGCAACGAACAATCCGGCCTGCCGATGGAAGTGGAAGCCGCCTGCGACGAACTGGTCCGCATCCCGATGATGGGCAAGGCCGATAGCCTCAACCTCGCCTCGGCCGCAAGCGTCATGATATACGAAGCCTGGCGCGCTTCAGGATTCAAGGGCGCCAATCGATGAGCGCCTCCGACTTCCACCTTCTCGTCAGCGACGACTGGTCGGATTACCAGCTCCTCGACTCAGGCGATCTCCGCAAACTGGAGCGCTTCGGCAAGGTGCGCGTCAACCGTCCCGATCCGCAGGCCTTCTGGAAGCCGGCCACGCCCATTGCAAGCTGGAAGGCCGACGCGGTGTTTGCACCCAGCAGAGACGACGACGACGAACGCGGCGCATGGACGTTCAGCGGCAAGCAGCCGCCGGACGACTGGGCGATCGGCTGGAACGGCCTCAAGCTGAACGCCCGCCTTGCAGCCTTCCGCCATATGGGGGTCTTCCCCGAGCACTCCGTCCACTGGCGCTGGGCGATGGAGCAGGTGGCCGGAGCGAAACAGCCGGTCCGCGCGCTGAACCTTTTCGGCTATACCGGCGTCATGTCGCTGGCCCTTGCGAAGGCTGGCGCCGAAGTTGTCCATCTCGACGCCAGTGCAAAATCCATCGCACAGGCCCGTGAGAATGCAGCGCTGTCAGGGCTGGAGGGAGCGCCCATCCGATGGATCACCGATGATGCGATGAAGTTTGTCGAACGCGAATTGCGGCGCGGATCAAGATACGACGCGATCGTGCTGGACCCCCCGAAATTCGGCCGCGGCCCAAAGAACGAGACCTGGCGTTTCGAGACCGATTTTCCCCGGCTGCTCGACACCGTTCGCGCGCTGCTCAGCGACCGACCGCTCTTCGTGATCACCACGGTCTACGCCGTACGCCTGTCCTATGCCGCCGTGGCGCAGGCCGTCGCCGGTGCAATGCCCGCTGGCAAGGTCGTAAGCGGCGAAATGGCGATCCGGGAATCATCCAGCCGCGACATCATCCTGCCGACCGGCTTGTTCGCGCGCTGGACGCCCTAAGCCGCCGGCTTCCGGTTCACCCTGGTGATCACCGATGTGAAGCTGAGCGCCGGCTTGCCGTTCGCCGTGATCAGGCCTCGCACATAGATCAGGCGGCCGCCGGCGCGCGTGACTTCGCCGGTCGCTTCCATCAAGTCGCCCACCTGGGCCGCGGCGAGGAAATCGCCCGAGAGGTTCACAGTCACGCTGGGACCCTGCGTGTGCTCCTCCGAGATCGCGAAGCAGGCATAGTCTGCAAAGGTCAGGAAGCAGCCACCGTGCATGAAGCCGCCGCCATTCATGTGGCGCGGCTCCGCGATGAACCGGCAGACCACCCTGCCCGTCTCGTCCCGGCGGTAGTAGAATGGGCCGACCCCGCTCTCGAACGTGTCATGCGGCCAGGTGCGCCAGCCCGCCCACTGGCCGGTTTCAATCAGAACGGAAGTCGACATCAGCGCATCCCGGAAAGGTGAATTTCCCTGTCCCTAGCGAGGCTTGGCGTGCTTGTCATGCCCCGCCTTGAATCCGCCTCCCGGATCGCGTATTGCCCTTCCCCTCGACTGAAGGGGTATAGCTCAGTTGGTAGAGTAGCGGTCTCCAAAACCGCGGGTCGTGGGTTCGAGTCCCTCTGCCCCTGCCAGTCGATCGTTCGGACATTCACATCTTGAGGCCAGGTCGTGCGCTCACCCGCTCGCGCCAGGCGGCGATGTTCGCGTGATCTTCCCACGGCCGGAACTTGACGACCTTTCCAAAGCCCAGCGTCACATGCAGCGTGATGTCGGCGATGGTGAAGCGGTCGCCGGCGACATAGGCCGACTCACCAAGCCGCTGGTCGAAATACACCGCCGCCTTGCGGGCGCGACCTTCCGCGATGGACGCCCACTCTGCGCTTTGCGGCTTTTCGAGCTCAGCCATTGATGGGTGCGAGTTGCGGAACCAGCCGGCGACCAGCATGAAGTAGCCAAGCTCGACGCGCCTGTCCCACATCTCGATCTGTGCGCGCTCCAGCGCATCGACGCCCATCAGGTTCGGCTCGGGATAGACGCCCTCGAAATAGGTGCAAATCGCGCGGCTTTCGGTGAGCCCCGTGCCATCCTCCAGCCGCAGGACTGGCACATGCCCCAGCGGGCTCAGTGCACGATACTCCGGCGAGCGGTGCTCCTGCTTAATGATGCTGATCTCGGCCTTCTCGACCTGATCCCAGACGCCTTTTTCCTGCAGGAAATACTTCACCCGGTCGGGATTGGGCGCAAGACGCGCATAGTAGAGTTTCATTCGTTCCTCCGACGACCGTCAAACTATCGTCCGCGCGGCTTGCCTGCTCGCCCGCCTTTGGGCCGGCGTTTATCTGAAGTGCGCTGCCGTTCTGGCCGCTTGTCCAGGAAGGCGCCAAGCCCTTTGCGCCGCTCGCCCTCATCACCCGCGCGCCGTTCGGGCGGCTTCGGCTTTTGCTTGGCATGCACGGGTTTGCCTGTAGCGACGGTCTTGCGCGTGACGAATGGCGTCGGACGACGCTTCTCCGGAATGTGGTGCGCCAGTTCCGACAAGAGATCCGACGCCGGCACCTCCTCCAGCGCACCCGGCCCGAGGTCGTCGAGCTGGAAGGGGCCGTAGGATATGCGGATCAGCCGGTTGACCTTGAGCCCCAGCGCCTCAAGCGCGCGCCGCACCTCCCTGTTCTTGCCCTCGGCCAGCGAGACCTCGATCCAGCAATTGGAGCCCGTCACACGATCGAGCTTTGCGACGATCGAGCCGTAGCTGACGCCATCGTGCACGATGCCATCGCGCAGCCGGTCGAGATCCTTCTGCTGGATGCGACCGTACGCGCGGGCGCGATAGCGCCGCTGGAGCCCGGTGGCCGGCAATTCCATGGCGCGCGCCAGCTCGCCATCATTCGTCAGGAGCAGCAGCCCTTCGGTGTTGAGATCGAGCCTTCCGACCGTCAGAACGCGGGGCATCCCGGATGGGAGGCCGTCGAAAATCGTCGGTCGTCCCTCTGGGTCCTTGTTCGTCGTTACCAGGCCCGCGGGCTTGTGATAGCGCCACAGGCGCGTGGCGTCGGGCCTCTGAACCGGCTTGCCATCAACCAGGATTCTTTCCGATCCACTGACCTTGAAAGCAGGCGTGTCAAGCACGCGGCCATCAACGCTGACACGGCCATCGGCAATCAGTTTCTCCACGTCACGGCGAGACGCAACGCCGGCGCTGGCGAGATACTTCGCGATCCGCTCGCCCTCGCCAAAGGATGGGTCCGTCATGACGCTTCCTTCCGGGCCAGTCCCCGCGTGAACCGGTGGGTCAGCAAGGCGATTCCGAACAACACAGTGGACAGAGCAAGTATTGCAGCCGCTACCATCCAGGGCGTGTTGAAATTCTCGTTGAGCCCCCAGTCCATCAGGTGGAGCTGCCACAGGAAATCATAGGTTCGCCAAAGGTCGGTCCGCGGCGCGCTCACCTTCCCGTTGACAGCCGAAACATAGAGCGTGGGGTTGCCCTCGCCCTTGAACCGGATTGCCCAGGCCTCGCCCGGCAAACCGGATTCTCTGGGCGCCGTCTCCATCAGCTGGGCGCCAGTGATGGCATCCAGCTCGATCCACTTCTCCTGCGCGAGGGCGCGCGCCCGCTGCTCGTCAATGATGATCCGCTCGCCGGTTTCGGCCGAAACGAGGAACGTCCCTATCTCCCCGCGAACTTCATAGACGGGCTCGCCCGCCAGGGGGCGCAATGCAACCTCGATTGGTCTGTCTTCCGCAACGGCCTTGAGCGCATCGATCGAAGAGTAATGGATCCGCGTAGCATCCATCGGCCGCGAATGGTCCGCCGGATGGACGAGGTGCTCGCCTCGGATTGTGGTGATGTGGATCGTGGCAAAAAACAGCCCGCTCGCCGTCCACACCATCAGCTGCAGCCCCACCACAAGGCCCAGCCATTTGTGAACGGACGCGATGCGGCGTGCGATGCGCGGCGAGATCATACGAGGCGCTTAGACCGGCCTCGAACCGGCTGCAAGCGGTCGCTTAATTGCCCGTTCCCGACGTCAGGCTCATCGAATAGGGAATGTAGATTTCGAGGTCCAGGGGCCCGACGGGACGCGTCGACGCACGCTGTTCCATGCCCGAGAGCGACACTCGCACAGGCGCGCCGGGTCCGCCAAAGGACGCCTGCATCATCTTCACGTCGTCGGCGATGGCCTTCACCAACGCATCGCGATGCTTCTTGGGTTCAGCTACGCCGAGAAACTGGCTGTCGCCGATGATCGACTCGACGCGGCCCGTCAGCGGCGTTTCCCGGACAAATCTTTCCGCCCGCGTGCGCACCTGGTCGAAAGTTTCCCTCTCCCGGATGTTGACCTTCAGCACGATGTCGATGGCCGAGCGGTCGTCTCCCCTGTCCTGGATCAACTCCTTGATGGCGGCTGTCTCAACCGCCGCGGAGAACCCGGGTTGGCCGACTTCGATGTTCATGCCTTCCGTACGCGAGGCCCGATCAGTGACCGACTTGAAGACAGCAGCAAGCTCGTTTTCGCGCGCATCGGCCGACCGTGTCGCCGTCTCGTAGCGAACCGAGAACAGCACGAAATCGGCCCGCACAACGATCGAGATGTAGGGCAGCGCCGCCTGCTGTCGGCTGACGAAATTGCTCTGCGCCACCAGCTGATCCCCGCGCACGACCTGCGCATGCGCTGCTGGGATGGCGAATGCGGCCAAGACCGCTGCGAGCACCAGACGTTTCATGCAATATCCCTCCTTGTTGCGCCTGGACCGGGGCGACTGGGTCAATGTCGCGCCAATCGAGGCAATCACGCGGCAACGCAAACACGCACCGTCTTCACGTTGCAGCGATCATCGCTCCGGACTGCCGAGTACGATCGAATAGGGAATATAGATTTCCATCTCCAGCGGACCGCTCGGCCGTGTCCTGACGCGCCCTTCCAGCCCCGTGAGCGAAACAGCCGTCGCTCCGGTAGACGCTCCGGCGAAGATGGTCTGGATGGTTCGCGCATCCTCCGCGATTCTTTTCAGCAGCGCCTCGCGATGCTTCTTCGGGTCAGTCACCCCAATGTACTGCAGGTCGCCTGTGATCGCCTCGGTCCGCCCCACGAGCTGGATTTCGGAGATGAATTTTTCGGCCCTCATCCGGACCGAACGGAAGGTGTCGTCTTTCTGCGTCGCAAACTTGAACACCAGTGGAATGCGCGATCGGTCGCCATAGCCAATCTCGATCACCTCACGAGCCTCGGCGGTTTCCAACTCCGCCGAATCGCCTGGTGTTCCCACTTCCAGCACGACGCCCTGGGCGCGGGTCACTTTCGCGGCCAGCGCCGTAAACGTACGCTCGAGTTCCCGCTGGGCCTCCTCGACAGAGCGAGTACCCGTTTCCAGCGTCACGGTGAATATGACGAAGTCGGCCGGCGCTATAACCGAAACATAGGGAAGCGAGACCCCGCCGCCGATCACTTCGACCGGCAGGGCCTCCTCGTCCACCGACTGCCGCTTCATCGCGCTAACGACAATGATGTCGTCATTGTTCTGCGCAAGCGCTGGCGCGGTCTGCAAGGTCACAGCCGTCAGCGCCGCGGCCGCAAGACTTATCAGGCGATGCATCCGACCCTCCCGGCATTCTCAGGCAGAATGATCATGGATAAGCCAGACTGGCCAGAGCCGCACAGCAATGCGGCGGCGCATTGATGCGCCGCCGCATGCCGCAAACAGTCTGCCTGGCATCAGCGCGAGCCGACGACTTCCGTCATTTTCTCGGCCGCCACTTCGGCGGCATAGGCGTTGTCGCGGTACTTCTTGAATTCGTTGCGGGCAATGGCGCGGCAATGCACCTCGTCCGGGCCGTCCGCCAGACGGAGCGTACGGATGGAAGCGTAGGCCCGCGCCAGACCGAAGTCGCTGGTGACGCCGCCGCCGCCGTGCGCCTGGATGGCGTCGTCGATGATCTTGCAGGCGATGCGCGGGGCGGCAACCTTGATCATGGCGATCTCATTGGCGGCCACCTTGTTGCCGACGGTGTCCATCATGTAGGCAGCCTTCAGCGTCAGCAGACGGCACATTTCGATGTCGGTCCGGGCCTCGCCGATACGCTGTTCCCACACCGAATGCTCTGCCACCTTCTTCCCGAAGGCTGTCCGCGTCAAAAGGCGCTTGCACATCTTCTCAAGCGCCACTTCCGCGGCGCCGATGGTGCGCATGCAGTGGTGGATACGACCCGGGCCAAGGCGTCCCTGCGCAATCTCGAAACCGCGACCTTCGCCAAGGATCATGTTCTCGATCGGGACCTTGACGTTCTCAAGCAGGACCTCGGCATGGCCGTGCGGGGCGTCGTCATAGCCGAACACCGGCAACATGCGCAGCACCTTGATGCCCGGCGTGTCGAGCGGAACGATGATCTGGCTCTGCTGCTTGTGCTTGGCCGCGTTCGGGTCTGTCTTGCCCATCACGATGGCGACCTTGCAGTGGCTGTCGCCCACACCCGACGACCACCACTTGCGGCCGTTGATCAGGTAGTGATCGCCCTTATTCTCGATGCGCGTCTCGATGTTCGTTGCATCCGAGGAGGCCACCTGCGGCTCCGTCATCAGGAAGGCGGAACGGATCTCGCCCGCCATGAGCGGCTTCAGCCATTTCTGCTTCTGCGCCTTGGTGCCGTAGCGATGGAAAACCTCCATGTTCCCTGTGTCGGGAGCCGAGCAGTTGAACACCTCGGAGGCGAACGACACGCGGCCCATCAGCTCGGCGAGCGGGGCATACTCCATGTTGTTGAGGCCTGCGCCGTGGAACTCGTCATCATCATGTTCGCTCGGCGGCATGAACATGTTCCACAGGCCCTCCTCGCGCGCGATGGCCTTGAGGTCGTGCACGATCTGCGGCGTGACCCAGCGATCGCCTTCTTCGTGCTGCTTCGTGAAGGTGTCGACATTGGGATAGATATGCTTGTCCATGAACGCCGAGACCCGGGCGATCCATTCTTTTGTCTTGGGCGAATAATCGAAGTGCATGGGGGTTCCCTCTTGTCCCGGCCGCGTGGTTCAACGCCGCCTCCCGTCAGTCAGGCCCTTGCCTGTCGGGTCTGCGGCCATGCGGTTCTTACCTGATGGTGATGAGGGCGTACCGCTCCCTCCAGACCATGGCAATGGGTGGGAGGTTCGCTTCGCCTGCGGCCAAGATCCGGCGCGATTTCGGCGCTCAGCGCCGGCCAGGCGTTATCGGCTGGACCTTGCGCTCGGCGAGCTGGGCGATGTCGCGCCACCAGTAGCCGACAAGCTGCACGATCTGCCCGCCGACGCTGTCGGCCTTGCGCCCCTGCGGCTCGCCGCCCAGCGCCTCATAGAAGTCCCGGGCCGCGCCATTATCGCGCAGCACCCACAGGCCGCCGGAGAACATGCCACGGCGAATGCAGTGGTCCGCGGCCGCCTTCATCAGTCCCCGCCCGATCCCGCCACCGCGGTGCTCTTTCAGCACATAGATCATCGGGATTTCGGCCTCCCAGGGGGCGAACGCCTCACGCGAAGCACTGGCATTGGCAAAACCGACCAGCTCACGGCCCTTCATGGCAACGATGATCTCCTCGTCGCGATCTTGCTGCCGCCGATCCAGATGGGTGCGCCAGCGCACAGCCAGCCGCTTTTCGGAGAGGCTGTCGAGATAGGCGCCGTCGAGAAGCCCGCGATAGGCTTCCTTCCAGGTTGTCGCATGCACGCGGGCGATGCCCGGAGCATCCAGGCGACGCGCCATCCGGATGTGGATCATGCCGCAACCTCTTTCCGACTCCCCGAGATTGGTCAGAGCCGCGGCAGCTGGCAAGAGTTGGCAGCGGGACACCTGCAAACCGTGCCGATTTGCCCCCACCATGGTTACGCGATTTCGGAGGATGACTCGCAGTCCCGATGAATCCGATGGCCCGCCCGGCGATTCCGTGTGTAACGTAACAGATGTGACCGATCTCAAGCGCCAACTGGATGCGCCAACGGGCGCCTGGCTGTTTCTGCTTAGGGCTGCCGCAATCGTCGGCAGCGCGGCCATAGGCGCGACCTTCCACTGGTACTTTCACCTCGTTCGTACGCGTCCCGAGGATTTCGACGCTGTCACCGGCCATATCATTAGGATGTTTGAGCGCGGAAAGACTTTCTACGTCACCCCGCAGGACCAACTCGTGCTGTACCTGCTGGCGTTCTGCATCGTGCTTCTTTTCGTTCCGACGTTCTGGCTGGAGACACGCAACACCATGCGGCGCAACGACCTGCCCACCCCCTACTTTGAGGAGTTGAACCGCCGAGGGATCGAAACGCATCTCGGCAAATTGGCGAGAAGCCCGCACAGCGTCTTTACGCTGCCCGCCCAAGTCATTCTGGGTGCAGGCATACTCCTTGCGGGCGTGAGCATCGGCTGGAACGTCAATCTGTTCACGTGGCTCGGACTGTAGCTGCATGGCCTCCGCCACCATCGGCATCATCCTGCTGGCCACGCTCGTCACGGCCGCCATCTCCGGCATCTTCGGCATGGCGGGCGGGCTCATCCTGATGGGCGTGCTGGCGAGCTTCACTCCGGTGGCGACGGCCATGGTGCTGCATGGCTTCATCCAGATCGTCTCGAATGGATCGCGCGCCGTGCTGCACCGGCGGCATCTGGCCTGGCCGCTGATCGGCCGTTACGCAATCGGTATCGCGGGCGCGCTCGTGGTCATCGCGCTACTGTCGACACTCTGGCGGCCCAGCACCTCCATGGTCTTCATCCTGCTGGGCCTCACGGCCTTCCTCGTCTGGATTCCGAAGTCATGGGTCGACATCGACGCTGGTCGGCCGTTCCAGGCCGAACTGTGCGGCTTCCTGGTACAGACACTCAACACGCTGGCGGGAGTCGCCGGGCCACTGCTGGACCTGTTCTTCGTCAAGACCGAGCTGTCCCGCCAGACGGTTGTCGCCACCAAGGCCGCAACGCAGGTGATGGCTCACGGGGTCAAGGTCACATTCTGGGGTTTTCCACTGGCGACGTTGCTGGCCACGCCCGAAGGCGCGACCGCTTTCCCACCGCTTTGGGCGCTCGCGGCGATCATCCCCCTCTCGCTCCTGGGCACATGGCTCGGCGGCCATGTTCTGGAGCGCATGACAGACGCCAACTTCCGCACCTGGACAAAATGGATCGTGACCGCCACCGGCGCCGTCTACCTGATCCAGGGCGTCCTGCTGCGTTGAGGAGGTTGCCAAGGACTTGAAGCGCGAGCGATCAGGCCGCGCGTTGATCCAGCCCCAGCTGTTTCCAGATTGCGAGGAGCGCGGAGACCAGCTCGTCCATCATCGCTTCGGTATGCTGGGGCGACGGGGTGAAGCGCAGTCGCTCGGTGCCCTTCGGCACGGTCGGATAGTTGATCGGCTGGACATAGATGCCGAAGTCGAACAGCAGGGTATCCGACAGCGCCTTGCAGCGTTCCGGATCGCCGACCAGCAGCGGAACGATGTGCGTGTCGGCGATCATCACGGGAAGTTTGGCGGCGATCATTTTCTGACGCAGCAACTCGGCTTTTTCCTGGTGGATCCTGCGCAGTTCGCGGCCATGGTCGCCGCGGAGTTTCCGGATCGAAGTCAGCGCACCGGCCGCAAGAACAGGGCATGTCGACGTCGAGAAGATGAAGCCGGGCGCCATCGAGCGGATGGCATCCACGATCGCGGTTTTAGAAGCGATGTACCCGCCCATGACGCCGAAGCCCTTGGCGAGCGTGCCTTCGCAGATCGTGATGCGGTGCATGACATTGTCGCGCTGGGCGACGCCGGCGCCTTCATGCCCGTACATGCCGACGGCGTGGACCTCATCAAGATAGGTCATCGCGTCGAACTCTTCGGCAAGATCGCACATGGCTTCCATCGGCGCGACATCGCCATCCATGGAGTACACCGACTCGAAGGCTATGACCTTCGGGGCGTCGGCCGGATCATTTTCCAGCAGCGCGCGCAGGTGCGCGAGATCGTTGTGGCGGAAGATGCGCTTTGCGCAATGGGCGCGCTTGATGCCCTCGATCATCGAGGCGTGGTTGAGCTCGTCCGAATAGATGATGACGTTCGGCATGATCTTGGCGAGCGTTGAGAGCGTCGCCTCGTTCGAGACATAGCCGGAGGTGAACAGCAGTGCGGCTTCCTTGCCGTGCAGGCTGGCGAGCTCTTTTTCCAGTTCGACGTGGTAGCGCGTGGTGCCCGAGATGTTGCGCGTACCGCCCGAGCCGGCGCCGAACGTGTCCACCGCTTCCTTCATCGCGGCGATGACATCTGGGTCCTGGCCCATGCCGAGATAGTCATTGGAGCACCAGACGATCACGTCCTGTTCGCGGCCATCATTGTGGCGCACGGATGCTTTCGGAAATTCGCCGCGATAACGCTTGAGATCGATGAAGACGCGATAGCGACCTTCGGACCGGATTTCCTCGAGCGCATTCTCGAAAGCGGCGAGGTGTTTCATCGGCGTTTCTCCGTCGCGGTGTCGCGCGTCTGCGGCGCTCCCTGGGTCTTTGTTAGAACCCTGATCGCGCATTTCCTAGTCCCAGATCAAATCGCTCCCGCAGTCTTGAGCGCCAGGTCGTAGCCTTGTTGCGACTGGCTCTCAATTTCTGGCAGCACGTTCTGGCCTCAGGGCTGCAATGCATGCGCCAGAGGGGCGAGGAGTTCATCTTGAGACTCGCTCGCAACGCAGCCGTCTTGATGGGCAATATTATCCGCCACGACGCGGCCCGGGGTCTCGGCAATAGTCCAACTGCCGGATTGGCGGGGACAGGACAATGCAGAAGCGCTTTGCGGCTGCGGCGGCGCTGGCAGTGAGTTGCGCAAGCGCGCATGCACAGCCCGCCGACATCCCGCGCACTGCTGAGGGCCGACCGGATTTCACCGGTGCGTGGCTAAGCCCGTGGATCACGACGCTGGAGCGGATGCCGGGCGCTTCCTCGCTGGAACTCGATGAGGCCGGGGCAACCCAGCTGGGCGAAAGCTACTTTGAAATGCTGGCGGCGCGTGGGGCAGGCGTCGATCCTGACATTTTCGCCGGGAATGTTCGGGCGCACGTGAAGGTCGGCGGCCGGTATCGCACATCAATCGTCATCGACCCGGACGATGGCCGCATTCCCTACACTGCGGCAGGTCGCGCCATCGTCGATGCTGCGCGCAGCCGCCTTCTCGCGCCCGCAGACGGGCCTGAAGCCCGCCCGGACAGCGAGCGCTGCATCGCCGGCCATGGTCGCCCGCCGATGACCATGACGCCGACCGTAAATCCGCGCCAGATCACGCAGACCCCTGCACATATCGCGCTCTATGCGGAGGACGGCCCCGACCTGCGCATTATCCCATTCGGCGGAGCCCGGACGCCACCCGCGCTGCGGTCGAGGGACGGCAGTTCCACCGCCCGCTGGGAAGCCGACGCATTGGTGATCGACACGACCAACCTTGCTGCCGCCACACGCGGCGGCGTCCAGGGCACGTTCGCGACGTCCGCCGAGACGCGCGTGACAGAGCGGCTGACCATGCTGTCGGCGGACGAGATTCTCTACGGCTACACAGTTGCCGATCCGGTTCTCTACACGCGGCCGTGGCGTGGGGAGTATGTGATTGTCCGCACAGACACTCACACATCCGAGTATGGGTGCCATGAAGGCAACTATTCCATGTTCAACATGCTCACCAGCGCCCGTGTGGCTGAGGCTCGCGCAAAGAAGGGGGACAGCAATTGATCCGCGCGCTGGCTGTTGCATTTGCGATTGCGCCTGCTGCCTGGGCGCAGGCCACCGACATCCCGCGCACGGCAAATGGCCATCCTGATTTTCATGGTGTGTGGGAGAGCCGCTGGCGCACGCCGCTGGAACGACCACAGGAAGCCGACGGGCCCGTTGTTGGGCCGGAAAAGGCAGAAGCCCTGGTCGCCGCCATGGAGGCGCGCTTCTTCAAAGAAAGTCTCAATCCCGAATCCGATTTCGATTGGGGACCGCTGATGCCGGCGCAAGGTGGCGGCTTTCCCACCTCACTCATCGTGGAGCCCACGGATGGCAAACAACCGCTGACCCCCGCTGCAAAGGAATGGGCAAAGAGCATCAAGGCCGCACGCGACGAGGCCGAGGGACCGGAGGCGCGCAACCTTTGGGAAAGGTGCATACACGGACCGGGCGGCGCCCCGCTTGGGATTACGCCCGGCAACATGAACCGTCTGTTCGTCCAGACCGACGATCATCTCGTCATCAACACGGAGGACATGGCTCAAACACGGAGCATCGAGTTCGCAGCCGGAAGGCGACCTGCCGAACTCGTCTCTCACATGGGCGAGTCGAAGGGGCGCTGGGACGGCGATGCCCTGATTGTCGAAACCCGACTGCTTCGGCCTGATGCCGCTGCTCCGCCAACGTCCGATCCAGCGACAGAACGGATCGTCACGGAGACATTCCAGCTCAATTCTCCCGACCAGCTCGCGTACAGCTACCAGCTGCATGACACGGCGATGTTTCTGGCGCCTGTCCGGGTCGAATTCATTCTCCTCAGAACAAACAGCCGCATGTTCGAGGCCAGCTGCCATGAGGGCAATTACAGCCTGATCGGCATTCTGCAGGGCGCGCGGGAGATGGAGCAGCAAGCTGGCTCCAAGCGCGAACCCTGAAAACAGGACCGCCGGCTCCGAGGGAGCCGGCGGCTTTTGGGACGTCAGGTCGGGTTGCCGGTTTCAGGCAAGTCCGCCTTCATCGCCCTCAGTTTGTCAGCCCCGGACTATCAGGCCAGGGTCTGCACGCTCACGAACTAGAGCTGGTAGCGGATCTGGTCGGACCAGAAGCGCTCGAGGCGCGCCAGCGACTTGTTGAGCTGGTCGAGATCATCCGAGCGGACCGACGCGGTCGGCTCGAGCGATGTCGCCTGCTTTTCGAACAGATCAGCGACGCGGTTGCGGACGGCCTTGCCCGACGGCGTCAGCTTGAGACGGACAGTGCGGCGATCGTCGCTGGAACGCGACTGTAGCAGGTATCCGCCTTCCTGAAGCTTCTTGACGTTGTAGGACATGGACGTGCCGGCGAAGGAGCCGCGAGCGCGAAGGGCGCTGGCAGGCGTTTCGCTCTCGCCGATTTCGTACAGCAGAAGAGCCTGCACGCCCGTGAGCGAGCGCTCGCCATTGCGTTCCAGATTGTCCTTGACGACGTCGTGGAGGCGGCGATGCGCCTGCTCCAGCAACGACAGCGCCTTGAGGAAGGACTGCTCGACGTTTTCATCAGCCGCGGTTTCGCGGACCTTAGCGTTCATCATCACCACCACCATCGTTGTTTGTGTCGTCGTGCCGATTTGCTCGGCTTATGGTGAGAAGATACAGGCACTAGACTAAGCAATCGCTAAATCGAGTGAGTTTGATGCAATTTTTGAATCGTATTCGTGCGAGTTTACTTTGTTCATTCTTGTAATTGGGAAGTAAACGCGCGCAGGCCGCGCGGCGACGAACTTGACTGAAGTGAAGGCGCCGGCCGCGGCTTTACTTGGCGGCGGTGTGTGATTGTCTTCCGCGCGGCGGCCGGGACCGGAGGGAGGACGCGGACGTGAGTAGGAGACTTGCGATTGGTGTCGCCGGCCTCATTGCAGGCCTTACAGCCGCTTGCGCGCCCGCGCCGCGTGCTGGGGAAACAGACCCCGCATCGTTGGGCCTTGCGGCTGTTCCAGCCCCCGCGCCGCTCGTGCCGGATGCGGAAAGCGAGGCGATCCCGACCGCGGGCGGCATTCCCCTCGTGCCACTGACGGGCGACGTGAATTTCCTTGATGCCCTCGATCCCACCCCCGTCCATCGGATGCCGGCAGAGTACAACACCAACCACACGGCGGTTCAGATCATCAAGGAAGAGGAGACGCTGCAGCTCAAGGCCTATGAACTCGGCGGGCTGTGGCTGATCGGGTATGGCCACCTCATGCTCGAAGGCGAGAAAGATGTGATCACGGAAGAAGAGGCCGATGCATTCCTGCGCGCCGACCTGCACTGGTGCGAGGAGGCGATCGAGCGTTATGTGAAAGTCCCGGTGACGCTGAACGAGTTCAGCGCGATGGTGGCGTTCTGCTACAATGTGGGATCCGGGAAGACGCGCGGCTCGTCGATCGTGAAGAAGGTCAATGTCGACGACCGTCCCGGCGCGGCAAACGCATTTCTCCTGTGGAACCGGATGAACGGCGTGGTGATGAAGGCGCTCGCGAACCGGCGCGCGCGGGAGCGGACGTTGTTCCTGACGCCTTGAGGGCCAGGACAGGAACTACTTCAACAACTCTCGCGCTGCGGCCGTCATCGCTTTCACGCCGGCTGTAATCGTGGGATCTGGGTCCGGGGCGAATTCAGAGGAGTGGAGAGCTGGAAGCGGCTTGCCGCCGGGCTTCTGGGCTGCGTCAAACTTCTCCTGCGAAACGGCCCCGAGCCAGAGCAACATGATCGGAACGCGCTCCAGTGTGCGACCATAGCGGGCGAAATCCTCCCCGCCCATACTCGGCGTTGCAGTGTAGATCGCCTTGGCGTCGAACTCCCTGCGCAGGGCCGTTGTGACCCGCGCGACAAGGGCCGGGTCGTTATAGAGTGAGGGAGTGGCGTCGGCGCGTACGCGCATGTCGATCGCCGTGTCCGGATCCAGGCCGGCGGCCATCGCCTCAGCGCGCGCAATGCGCTCAATGCCTGTCAGCAGCTTCTCGCGCGTGGCGTCTGCGAACGAGCGGACGGTGAGCTGCAGTTCGACCTCATCCGGGATGATATTGTGCTTGAAGCCGCCATTGAAGGCGCCGACCGTGACGACGCCAGCATCGTCCGGGGCGATCTCGCGCGAGACGAGCGTCTGCAGCGTCGTGACGATGCGCGCGGCAATGACGATCGGGTCCTTCGTGTCCTGCGGATAGGCGCCATGACCGCCGACCCCGGTAACCTTGATGTCGACGGAGTCGACATTTGCCATGAGATAGCCGGAGCCAACGCCCAGCGAGCCTGCCGGCAACGCGGCGTTATCGTGCAGGGCGATGACATGGTCGGGCTTGGGGAACCGCGTGAACAGGCCATCCTCGATCATGGAGAGCGCGCCAAGGCCGATCTCCTCGGCCGGCTGTGCGATCATGACCAGAGTTCCCTTCCATTCGGACTTGCGGGCGGCAAGTTCCCGCGCGGTCCCGATCCAGACAGTCATGTGAATGTCATGGCCGCACGCGTGCATCACGCCGGACTCTTCCCCGCTCCAGGCCGTGTCGCGCGCCTTGGAGGCGTAGGACAAGCCGGTCTTTTCAACCAGCGGAAGCGCGTCCATGTCGGCGCGGATCATCAGCGTCGGGCCGGGGCCGTTCTCGAGTACAGCGACGAAACCGTAACCGCCGACGCCGTCTTCGATCCTGCCATAGTCCTTCTGCGCGCGCGCCTTGACCCATGCATCGCCCAGTCCGGTGGTGACCGTGAAGCCCAGGCGCTTCATCTCGGCAGCGAGGATGGCCGAGGTGTTCTTCTCCTGGAAGGACAGTTCGGGATTGGCATGCAGGTGCTCATAGATCTGTCGAAGCGATTTTCCTTCCGCCCTGAAGGTGGTCTGCGCCATTGCCGGCTGCGGCGCAGACGCGCAGGCCGCAAGGAGTGATGCCCCGAGGACGAGAAGGACGTGCTTCATGGATCGGCTCCCGTTTGAGATTGTCTAGCTGGGACAGGTTTGCGCGTCGACAGGCAGGAGGGCGCGTTGCCGCAAGCTTGCACTTCCGAGGCATCGCGCAGTGGGTAATAAGCCATGGGCAGCCCGGGGGATTGGGGCCGGCCGCGGGCGCTGGCGAGCACGCCCTTGTTCCTTGAGGAATGTTCCCTTCTGTCGCTGCTCGGGAGGGTGACGAGGCGAGATTGCAAAACATCAGCCGCCCGATGGGCGGCGCAGAATTTGCGCGAGATGCACGCGAAGCGCTCAGGGACGATCGTGTCTGGTGCGGCGGCACATCACAAGAGGTGAGCACGGGCACGGACCGCCATGGGATGATCCCAGGAAGAGCTGTTGAATGGATGGGCGTGCGTGTTCCTGCATTCCCCGATATCGGACAACGGCTTTCCGCCAAAATTCGAGCGGCTTTCGCTGCCGCGTCTGGCGTTCAGGTGATGAGCGCGTAGTCCATGTCGAGTTCGTCGGCGGCCTGTTCGAGGCGGCGTTCCACGGATTCGGATACGAGCGCGCGGTAGGCAGGCGTCACCTTGAGCGTCAGCGTGTCGCCATCGCAGGTCAGCCGGGCATGGCGCAGGAGATCGGCGGAACGGCCCGAAAAGTCGGCGGCAAGACGCATGAGGGCGCCGAGGGCCCGCGCCCTGCCGGCAAGATTGGCGTCGAGAAGTTTCTCGCTCACATCGTTCCGTACGCCGCGCTTGAAGCGGGAAGCGACGGCAAGCGCGAGCGCGGCGCGATCTCGGTGGTTGAGACCGGGCAATGGCGCGCGGGCGACAAGATCGAAGGCGAGGTCAGCGCGGTGATCGGGATGCAGCAGCGCACCGATATCGACCAGCCGGCAAGCCGCTGCGGAGAGGCGCGCATTGAGCGTATAGGGCGCCGCCTCGCTCGCCCATTCGGCCAGTGCGCGACCGAATTCCGAGGCGTGCTCGTCGGCGATGAGCGCATCGAGACCGGCATCGAGCGGATCTTCCTGGCGCTCGGCAAGGTCAAGACTGTCGAAGATGATGCCTTCGCGGACACCGTAGGAGGAGATCATCACGGAGCGGAACCTGCCGATCTCGATCACGCTCTTGAGGACGGCAGCGGCGTAGGGAATGGTCGCAGCGCGCTTGCGGGCGACTTCCTGGAGGAGATCGGCGTGCTTCTTGCCGCCGATGATCTCGCCCAGCAGCTTGGCGAGATCGGCCGCCTCCATCTCGTAATTCTGCAGCATATGCAGCGGCGCGCGCGTGAGCTCCATATGCATCGTGCCGATGGCGCGCCAGGCCCCGCCGACGGCGAAGAAGACGTCGCCCGACTTCTTGAGCTCCGGGGCGCCTGACAGCGCTTCGCGCACACGGCCCACAACCTTGTCCTCGCTGAAGCCGCCGCCGGTTTCGAGGGCGAGCGGCCCGAGGGGATAGGTCGAGCCGCTCTCATAGCGACCGCTGACGAGACGGGCGAGCTCGAGACTGGAGCCGCCCAGATCGCCAACAACGCCATCGACGCCGGGCGTGCCCGCGAGAACCCCTTCGGCCGCGAACCGCGCTTCATCATCTCCCGACAGGACGCGCAGCTGGATGCCGGTTTCCCTCTTCACCTGTTCGACGAACTCCTTGCCGTTCGAGGCCTCGCGCACGGCGGCGGTGGCGAAGGGGAACAAGGCTTCGACCTTCTGGGCGCGCGTGATCGAGGCGAAACGGGAGAGCGCGGCGATCGCGATCTCGACGCCCTCGGGATGAAGCTGGCCAGTGGCGGCGAGGCCGCGACCAAGGCCGGCAAGCACCTTTTCGTTGAAGCGCGGCTGCATCGCGCGGCCGCGGACATCGTAGACGACAAGGCGGACCGAGTTGGAGCCGACATCCATCACGCCAATCCGGCGCCAGCGGATGGCCTTGCCGGCGGCTTTCGATCTGGCTGTGGCCGTCAACGTCATTCGCCTAACCTGACCGTCTGTCCCATTCCCGAGCCTGCTGGACAGTCAGCCAGAAGAGCGGCGTCAGGTCCTTGGCTTCAGTTGCGGCGGGGTTGTTAGCCGCAGCGCGCTGCCCCGGCCGGACAGGCTGGGGTTCTCGAGGAAGTAGTCGTGCGCCGAGAAGGCCTGGCGGCTCTTGCCCGTCGCGGTACGCACATAGCGTCCATCGGGGCGCAACGTCCAGCTTTGCGCGCGGTCGTTCAGGTTAGCCAACATGATCTGGTCGAGAACCTGGTTGTGGACAGTGGGATTCTTGATCGGCGTCAGCGTTTCAACACGCCGATCAAGATTCCGCTGCATCCAGTCTGCGGAGGTTATGAACACCTTTGCATCGTCGGACGGCAGGCCATGGCCAGCCCCGAAGCAGACGATTCGCGCGTGCTCGAGGAAGCGGCCGACGATGGATCTGACCTCGATGTTCTCAGACAGGCCCGCGACGCCGGGCCGCAGGCAGCAGATGCCGCGTACAACGAGCTGGATCGAGACGCCGGACTGACTCGCGCGATAGAGCGTGTCGATCACCGTCTCGTCGACCAGCGAGTTGAGCTTTGCCCAGATCTGCGCCGGGCGGCCGGCTTTTGCGTGCGCGATCTCATCGTCGATCAGCTGCAGGAGAGTCGACTTGAGATTGACTGGGGAGATGGCCATAGCCTCCATCTCCTTCGGGCGCGAATAGCCGGTGACGAAGTTGAATAGCCGACCTGCATCGCGGCCGATCACATCGTCGGCGGTGAAGAGCGAGAGGTCGTCATAGATGCGCGCAGTGATGGGGTGGTAGTTGCCCGTACCGACATGGGTGTAGGCGCGCAGGCTGCCCTGCTCGCGGCGGATCACCAGCGAGACCTTGGCGTGGGTCTTGAGGTCGATGAAGCCATACACGACCTGCACGCCAGCGCGTTCGAGATCGCGGGCGAGGCGCAGGTTGGCTTCTTCATCGAAGCGGGCCTTGAGCTCAACCAGCGCCGTGACGTTCTTGCCGGCTTCGGCAGCCTCGATGAGAGCGGCGACGATCGGGGAGTTCTTGGACGTGCGGTAGAGCGTCTGCTTCACTGCGACGACCTCGGGATCGCGCGCCGCCTGTCGCAGGAACTGGGCGACCACATCGAAGGACTCGTAAGGGTGGTGGACGAGGATGTCCTTCACCCGGATCGCGGCGAAGAGATCGCCATTGTACTCGCGCACGCGCTCGGGGAAGCGGGGCTCGAAGGGACGGAAGACGAGGTCTGGGCGATCGTCGACGATCAGCTCGCGCAGCTGGTTCATGCCCATGATGCCGACGACCTCGACGACATCCATCGGCTCGGCGCCGATTTCCTCGATGAAGAAGGCCTTGAGGTCTTCCGGACCATTGGCGTCGATCTTGAGGCGCACGATGCGGCCGCGGCGGCGCTGCTTCAGCAGGATTTCGAACTCGCGGACAAGGTCTTCGGCTTCTTCCTCGATCTCGATGTCGCTGTCGCGGATGACCCGCAGGATGCAGCGGCCCTTCGATACGCAGTCGGGAAACAGCATGTCGAGGAAGAGCGTGATGACGTCTTCGAGCGCGATAAAGCGGCGGCCCTTCGGCGTCCGAGGCAGTTCGATGAAGCGCTCGACATGGGTCGGTATGGGAACCAGCGCATTCATCCGCTCCTTGTCGGTGGAGCGATAGAGCGAGAAGCCGACGGCAAAGCCCTGGTTGGGCAGGAAGGGAAAGGGGTGGGAAGGATCGAGCGCCAGCGGGGTAAGCACCGGGAAGACACGCTCCATGAAACGGATGCGCAGCCATTCGGTGTCGGCCTCTGAGAGATCGTCGCCATCGACGACGGCGAGCCCTGCCCGCTTCATCTCGGCGCGTATGTCATTCCAGATACGCTGCTGTTCGGCCATCAGCTGGCCGGCCTCAGAGCCTATATGCTGGAGCTGTTGTTGCGGGGTGAGTCCGTCGGAGGAGATGCGGGTGATGCCGGTGCGCGCCTGCTGGCGCAGGCCCGCGACGCGGACAGAGTAGAACTCATCGAGGTTCGAGGACGAGATCGAGAGAAAGCGCAGACGCTCAAGCAACGGATGGCGGCGGTTTTCCGCCTCCTCCAGCACGCGCATGTTGAACTTCAGCCAGCTCAGTTCGCGGTTGAAGAAGCGTTCCGGCGAGTTGGCCAGGGGGGATGTCACCCCGCTTGTTGTACGGCTCGCTGGCGCGATCTCGCGCGCGCGTCCTCGGTCGGCCTTGTCAGCTCGGTCTGCCATCATCGCCCAATGTCTTCGGCCGGTCTGACGCCAGCCATGAAGAAGCCGATTACCATCAACATATTACGGATCATTTGCCAGACGGCAGGTCAGCCGGGGTCCATTCCGAGAGCGACCAGAACCGCACGCGCAGACCTGAGGCCCTCTGCGCGGCCCGGCGTGCGGGCGAGCTGGTCAGCAACACGGCTGACTGCCTCCCATGACCGCTCCATGCGTCGAGCAAGATAAGCAACTGATTCTTCTGGGATTATCAGATGCCGCAGGGCGCAGGCTTCGCGCAGCCGGGCAGCAAGGGTCTCCTCGTCCGCAGGCTCGATATGCGCGACCGGCATGGCGGCGAGACGCGAGCGGAGATCAGGCGGCGTCGCAAACCAGATCGCCGGTTCAGCCAGACCCGACAAAAGGACAGGCGCGCCACGGTCGCGGCAAAGGTTAAGGGTGGCGAGCAGCCCGAGACCGTTGGACGGCTGATCGGCATCGTCCACCGCAAGTGCGGAAACCGAAAGACGCGCGATCTCGTCAATGGCCGCCTCGGCCAGCGCCTGGCCCGTCACGATCGCTGCGCCGGTTTCTTCCGCCCACATGCGCAGCAGGCGCGAGCGGCCAGATTTGGCTTCGCCGGTCAGCGCCAGTTGTCCGCCGGGCCAGTAGCGCCAGCGTTTCAGTGATGCGACCGCAGAGCTGTAAGAACCGGACTCAATGAGAGGCCGGCTTGCGGGGTCCGCTTTTGGGAAGTCCAGGAACAGCTGGCCGGAATGTCGGTCAGCGCCTGATGGGCCGCCTGTCATGGCGCTCCCGTCACAGACAGGACCCAGCCGCCGCCATCACCGCCACGCAGGTCGACGCCGCGTGAGCGCAGGTCGGACTGAAGCTGGTCTGGCCGGCCCGAGAAGGAGAATGTGATATCCGCGCCGGCAATCGAGAGGGATTCAACATTGAGGTTCTGCACCAATCGGGAGGACTCCAGTCCTTTCCGGATGCGGGTCCACTGCTGCAAGTCGGCAAAGTTGGCGACAAGTGAGACGCTGGTCGAACCTGTCGAGCGGATGACCGAAGCCGCCTTCCAGGCACGTTCCAGTTCAGACACGGCGCCTGTCTGCGCTGAGGCGAGACTGACGAAGGGGCCCACAACACCGATGGTCGGATTGGGAACGCTGGGGCGCATGTCAGTCAGCCGCACATAGTATTGCGGGCCCTGCATATAGGCCTCAGCGATGACGCCATGATCCGCGCCAGTCGAGGAGAGCTCGCCCTGGATGTCTGCCGTGGACGGTCGCTGGGACCAGACGCGGGCGGAGGCGACGTAAGGCGTGAGCATCGTGTCGTCCGATTTGCCGACGACATTTGCCCCGGAGCGCGTGACCCACTGCGAGGCCCAATCGCTCGCGTTCACATTCGAGGCCGTCACCGGTACGATGAGCGCCCTGGCTGCCTGCGTGTCGACATAGGGAACGCCGCGCTGATTGAGGTAGGCGCGAACACGTTCCTCGTCGAACGTCCATGTCACGACGCCCGTCGCGCGGATCCCGCCCGAGACCGACGAACTCTTCATGTCGCCCTGGCTCTGATAGCTGCGATAGAGCTGCGCCACGGCGGAGGGTTCGATCGGCTGGGTGGCGCGGGAACGATCCTCGGGCAGGGTCAGCCGATCGATGAGTCGCTGGGCGCCGACCAGGCGCGCGGCATTCCGGCCCTGGAGGCCCGCGTCGGCAGCGGACGGCGCCACAGCGTCGACCACGAGGTCCTTCACGCGGTAGACGGCGCTCTGGGCGAAGGCGGCGCCGCCCATGGCAAGGGAAGCGGCAAAAACTGCAACGAATCTCGTGATCTTGCTCATGGGCAGCAGTCGTACCAGCGGCTTCCGGCCAATTAAAGGCAGGTTGTGCATGATTGGTTTGTCATGCTGGCGATAACCAGACCGAACGTGTTAGTGGCCGCGCATGAGCGGTGAACACTCTGGCAAAAGCCTGACCTATCGCGACGCCGGCGTGGACATCGACGCGGGCGACGCAATGGTCGATGCGATCAAACCGCTGGCAGCCTCGACACGCCGGCCGGGCGCTGACGGCGCGCTCGGCGGCTTCGGCGGGTTGTTCGATCTCAAGGCTGCAGGCTTCAAGGATCCGGTGCTTGTTTCGGGAACGGACGGGGTCGGCACCAAACTGATGCTGGCCTTCGCGACGAACCTGCACGAAACAATCGGTATCGACCTGGTCGCGATGTGCGCAAACGACGTGCTGGCGCAGGGTGCAGAACCTCTGTTCTTCCTCGACTATTTCGCCACCGGCAAGCTCGACCCCGGCACCGGCGCAAAGGTCGTTGCGGGCATCGCCGAGGGATGCCGTCAGGCCGGCTGCACGCTGGTTGGCGGCGAGACGGCAGAGATGCCGGGAATGTATGCGCCGGGTCACTATGATCTCGCCGGCTTCGTCGTCGGCGCGGTGGAGCGGCCGGACATTCTGCCGAAGGTCGACAGCATGAAGGCGGGTGATGTGCTGGTCGCCCTGCCCTCGTCCGGACCGCATTCGAACGGGTACTCGCTGATCCGTCGCATTGTCGAGCGCACCGGCCTTGCCTGGGATGACTGCGCGCCGTTCGATGCCACGAAGAAACTTGGCGAGGCGCTGCTGGCGCCCACGCGCATCTATGTGAAAGCGCTGCTGCCGCCGATCCGCGCCGGGCGCATCAAGGGGCTGGCGCATATCACGGGCGGGGGGCTCACCGAGAATACACCGCGCATGCTGCCGGAGCATCTCGTTCCGAAGATCGACGACAAGGCGTGGGCGTTGCCAACCGTGTTTGACTGGCTGCAGCGGGCCGGCTCGGTCTCGGATGCAGAAATGCGCCGCACGTTCAACTGTGGCGTCGGCATCGTTATGGCGGTGGGAACGGGCGATGCGCAGCCTTTGATGGAACAACTGGCGCGCGCGGGCGAAGCGCCGTTCGTCATCGGCGAGCTAGCTTCAGCGTGAGGCGGAAGCAGCTTGGCATCCTGATCTCCGGTCGCGGCTCCAACATGCAGGCGCTGCTCGAAGCCGCCCAGGCTGAGGACTGCCCCTACGAACCTGTGATCGTGATTTCGAACAGGCCAGGAGCCGGCGGCCTCGCGCGGGCGGCCGCACATCACGTTCGCGTCTCAGCTATCGATCACCGGGTCTTTGGCAAGGACAGGGAGGTGTTCGAGCGCGCTGTCGATGCGGAACTGCGCGCTGCAGGGGTCGAACTCGTCGCACTCGCTGGCTTCATGCGCGTGCTGACGCCGTGGTTCGTGAACGCCTGGGCGGGGCGGCTCATCAACATTCACCCATCCTTGCTGCCCAAATACCCCGGGGTGGACACCCACAAGCGTTGCCTCGAAGCCGGAGACGGCGTTCATGGCTGCACCGTGCATCAGGTGACCGCCGGCGTTGACGAGGGTCCGATCATCGGGTCCGCCGAGGTGGATGTTCAGACCGAAGATACGCCTGAGACGCTGGCGGCGCGCGTCCTGATGGCGGAGCACCTGCTCTATCCGCGCTGCCTTGCGGCGGTCGCGCGCCAGGGCGGTGTGCGTGTTCGCGAGGACATCACGATCGATGGCGTGACCGTGCGCCTGTACGCCCCGCGCGGCTAGGCCTTGTCCTCGGCGACGAACTGCAGCCCGGCGACGCCCCAGCTCTGCCAGCTGACATAGGCCCAGCGGCTGACGCCCTTGGCGGTCAGGCGGACCCGGTCTGGCAGGTAGGTGGTGCGGATGAACTCAATCTTCGCGCCCGTCTCGCTCATGTTCTTGACCACCACGTCGAACCGCTCGCCGGACTGGAAGCTGACCGAGCCGGGGCTCCAGCCCTCCGCGCGGATCGCCCGCTTGCCGAACTTCCGTTCGACCGTGTGCTCCGGCGCATAGGTCGGGGCTTTCGCGATGCGATCGATTCGCAGCGCAAGCGTCTCGTTTACCTTCTTACGGCCCAGCATGCCGCCCTCCACGCGCAGTCTTACTCAGTGGATCGCCGCGCAAGGTGTGTGCCGGTAAATGAGGTCTCCCGGGACAGGTTCCGTCAGCTGGCCATCAGGCCCATCCCCGATTCAGGTCAGCCCACCGATCCTGAAGCCTGTGGCGGGTCCTGCCTGCGTCAGGCTGGCACGCCCATGCCTTGCGACGGACGGTTCACTGGACGGGGCAGGCTGCGCGCGGCTAGCTATCGCCATGAGCCATACTGCCGACAGCGCCCTGACCGAAACCCGGAAGAACCGCGCCGTCGCGTGGTTCCAGCAGCTGCAGGCCGACATCATCGGCCGGTTCGAGGCGCTCGAGGAAGAAGCCGGGCCGCCGCTCTACAAGGGCTCAGCCGGACGGTTCGAGAAGACACCATGGAAGCGGGGTGACGGCTCGGCTGATCTCGGCGGCGGCACGATGGCCATCATGAAGGGTCGCCTGTTCGAGAAGGTGGGCGTCCATGTCAGCTGCGTCTACGGGGAATTTGCGCCCGAGTTCGCCAAGACCATACCGGGATCTGAGGCATCCGGCGGCAGGTTCTGGGCTGCGGGCATCTCGCTCATCGCCCACATGGTCAACCCGCGCGTGCCCGCGGTGCACATGAACACGCGGATGCTGGTGACGTCGGAAAGCTGGTTCGGAGGCGGCGCCGACCTGACGCCGCTGCTCGCATACCAGCGCACGCAAGAGTATCCCGATGCGATCCAGTTCCACGCGGCGATGAAGGCGGCCTGCGATGGGCACACATCACCGGACTATGCGGCCATGAAGAAGCATTGCGAGGAATACTTCTTTCTGCCCCATCGCGACGAGCCCCGCGGGATCGGCGGCATCTTCTACGATCGCTACAATTCGGGCGATTGGGAGGAGGATTTCGCCTTCACGCAGGATGTGGGTCGGCGCTTTGCCGAGGTCTATCCCGAGATCGTCCGCAAGCGGATGGCGGAGAGCTGGTCGGCGGCCGAACGCGAGGAGCAGCTGGTGCGCCGCGGGAGGTATGTCGAGTTCAACCTGCTCTATGATCGCGGCACGACATTCGGCCTGAAGACCGGCGGCAATGTCGCGAGCATCCTCTCCTCGATGCCACCCGTGGTGAAGTGGCCCTAGAGGGCGAGCAGCTGCTCGCGCGTTAGCTGGAAGTCGCTGGCGATCCAGGCTTCCTCGGCTTTCTTCAGCGCAGCCCCGAGGGCCGGTCCTTCGCGTATGCCGCAGGCCAGAAGGTCGGCGCCGCCCAGCGGCATGGGCGGCGCGCGCCAGGTCCGCACCAGCTGCACGACCGCAGCCCATGCCGGATCCTCATCCTGCGCCCAGGAAAGAATGGCGCGGTCGCCGATCACCTGCGCGCCACGCCGGTAGATGGCGGCGCGCAGCTGCTCGGGAGGCAACCGGGAGGTTAGGTGTGTTTCGTCTTCGGCCGGCCATTCAAGGCGGCGCTTCTCCTCGTTCGACAGTTTGAGGCGGTTGGCGACTGTCCGCACGGCGCCAGCCTCCTTCCAGAACAGGGCAAGGAAACGCAACATTGGATCGTGCTGCAGGTTCTGGCCGCTTTCGAGCGCGACCAGCGAGGCCACCAGCTGCAGTCCGCGGGCGTTCGGGAAGAGCTGCGCAAGGACGCCGCTGACGGACATTGCCGTGAGTGCAGGCATCGGGTCGCGCGCCGCGAACAGCTTCTTCGTTTCCATCCAGATGCGCTCGGCAGAGATACCATCGAGGCCGGCGCGCAGGCGTGTGCAGGCGTCGAGGCCGGCAAGGTCAGCTGCAGATCGGCCGTACCAGGCCTGGAAGCGGAAGAAGCGCAGAATGCGCAGATAGTCCTCGCGGATGCGGGTGTCGGGGTCGCCCACGAAAACGATCCGCCGCGCCGCCACATCGTCGAGCCCGCCGCCCGTCGGATCATGCACGACCCCATCACGGTCGGCATAAAGCGCGTTCATGCGGAAGTCGCGGCGCTGGGCATCCTCGGCCCAGTCCTGTGTGAAGGCGACGACAGCGCGGCGGCCGTCGGTTTCCACGTCGCGGCGGAGGGTGGTGACTTCGAACGGCTTGTGGTCAGCCACGACGGTCAGCGTGCCGTGCTCGATGCCAGTCGGGTGCACGGCGATGTTGGCTGCGCGCATGACCTGTTCCACGCGGTCCGGCGTCAGCTGCGTGGCGATGTCGATGTCGGCGACGGGCTCGCCAAGCAATGCGTTGCGCACACACCCGCCGACGAAGCGCGCAGATCCCGGCTGCGCCGCCTCCAGCGCGTCCATCACCCGCCGGGCGGACGCCATCCAGGGCTGGGGCGCCAGCCTCTGCATGGATCAATTACCCCGATCGCGCGGCGCCACGGGCACCTGTGAAGGAGGCGCAATCTGCGTGTCCGCGCCAGGCAGTGGCGCCTGGGCACAGTCGATCTCCTTGGGCGGCACGATACGCCCTTCGGCGTCGTAACGCACCGGATCGTAGCACTTTTCCGTCTCGCGAGGCTGGAACAACGCAGGCAATATCAGTCCAAGCACGGCGATGACGCCGCCGATGATCACAAGCTGAGTCAGCGGCCAGCGGTCGCGCACCCGCAGGTCGCGCGAGGCGGCGCGATAGACAAGGAATACCGCGAACGGGATCAGGAAGAGGAGGATCTCGATGAGAATGCGCTGGGTCATGCGTGTCCCGGTCAGGCGCCGTAGAGGCGGTCGTGGAGGGATTTGATCATGCCGGCGGTGGCTCCCCAGATATAGCGCCCGTTGTGCGGCATGGCGTAATAGGCGCGCAAGACCCCCTGATAGGCTCGCTCGTGGCGCTGATGGTTGGCTGCGTCCATCAGGAAGCTCAGCGGCGTTTCGAAAACGTCGGCCACTTCGCGTGCATGGGGAACCGCAATGAAATCCGCCGGGAGGAGGCCCACGAATGGCGCAATCGCAAAGCCGCTGCCGGTGAGATAGGTGTCGCCCTGCCCAAGCAGTCGGACCGACGCCTGGTCGACGCCGACCTCTTCGTTCGCCTCGCGCAGCGCCGCCTGCAGCGGGGTCTCACCTGGTTCGATCCGGCCACCGGGGAACGCCACCTGCCCGGCATGGCTTGGCATCGTGTCAGGGCGTAAGGTGAGCAGGACGCCGAAATCCTCGCCGCGATCAATCAGCCCGACCAGCACGGCCGCGCGCCTGTACGTCCCGCCCGCGGGCAGCCGCCAGTCGGGATTGAGATCGTAATCGGTACGCAGCGGTTCTTCGAAGGTTGCATCGACCGCTGCGAGTCGCTGGGCCGCTCGCGCAAGAAAGTCGGCTTTTGTTGAAAAAGTCATCGCTCAGACAGCCGCCCAATCGGAAATCGTTGCCCGGATGAGGCTATGCTCAGCGTCTCTTCCTCCCAATCGGGCTCAGCCAGACCGACAAGGTCGTACCAGGCCGGGCGCGACAACTTCGCCTCAAGGCCGCCGCGGACCCGGACATAGGTCGAGGGCTCGCCAGTTCGGCCATCCGTCTCGACGCGCATTGGATGATCTGCGTCCACCGCCACGACATCGCCCACATTCGTCGTGACCAGTATCACCTGATGTCCGCCAGCCTCATGCCGGTCCACACGCACGCCCACGAACGGGGCGTCCTCGACCCTGACCACCACTTTTTCGTGAGGGGTGACGAGGTAGTGGCCGTCCGCATCGCGCCGCAGGATGGTGGAAAACAGCCGGACCAGCTTTTCCCGGCTGAACCGCACTCCGTCCTGCCACCAGGAGCCGTCGCGCCGGATCTCGAGGCCGATATCCCCGCAATGGGCGGGGTTCCACAAATGTACGGGCGGAAGGGAACGGGGCTTTTCCAAACCCGCTTCCGCCTGCAAGGTGGAAACCAGCTCCGCAAGCGAAGTGGCTATCGGGGCGTTCGCGTTCGACATGGCGGTTCGGCTCCGGGCTCGCCTCCAGAGATAGGTAAATGCGCAGCATGAGTGAAGCCGCTATCGCCAACGCTCCCTCCCAGGAGATCGTCAAGGAAGCTGACGCCGCGGTGCAACTGCTCGCACAGGTGCGCTCGGAGATCGGTAAGGTCGTCTTCGGACAGGAGCGGGTTGTTGAACTCGTGCTGGCCACCATCCTGGCTGGCGGTCATGCCCTGTTGATCGGCGCGCCGGGCCTGGCCAAGACCAAGCTGGTGGAAACAACCGCCCGGGCGCTGGGTCTCGACTGGGGCCGGGTGCAGTTCACGCCGGACCTGATGCCCTCGGACATCCTCGGTTCGGAGATCCTCGATGAGAGTTCGTCGGGGGGCCGGGCCTTCCGGTTCGTGAAGGGCCCGATCTTCACCAGCCTCCTGATGGCCGACGAAATCAACCGCGCGAGCCCACGCACGCAATCCGCATTGCTGCAGGCAATGCAGGAGCGGCATGTAACGGTGGCGGGCGCGAGCTATGACCTGCCCAAGCCCTTCCACGTTCTGGCAACGCAGAACCCGATCGAGCAGGAAGGAACCTATCCGCTGCCGGAAGCCCAACTCGACCGCTTTCTGCTGAAGGTCGATGTCGACTATCCCGATGCAGAAACCGAGCGTCGCATTCTCGTGGAGACGACTGGTCTCAGCGATGCAGTCGTGCGTCCCGTGCTGGACGCCGAGAAGCTGATCGCCATGCAGGCGCTGGTAAGGCGCATGCCCGTGCCAGAGTCGGTGCTCGAGGCGATCCTCAAGCTGATCCGCTCGGCGCGGCCTGAGCAGACCGACCATCCGCAGGTGAAGAAGCGCGTCGACTGGGGTCCCAGCCCACGCGCCGGACAGGCGCTGATGCTTGCGGCGCGCTCGCGCGCATTGCTGCGCGGACGCCTCGCGCCCTCGCTCGACGACATCGAGGCGCTTGCCGAACCTGCGCTCGGCCACCGCATGGCGCTCGCCTACGATCCGACCGGCCAGGGCGGCACGCTGTCGGCGCTGATCCAGGAACTCGCCGCGAAAGCCGCCTAACCTTCGCCTCATCCAGGGATCTCCCCGCTTGCCCCAGGCGCCTCTCTCGCAACTCAAAGCCGAAGCCGCAGCGCTTGCAGGCGATCTCGGCACGCTGACAACGCGGGCCCGCGCCGCAAGCGCCGCGCACCTCGGCTCGGCGGGGCGGCGCAAGGCTGGGATGGGCGAGAATTTCTGGCAGTATCGGCGTCACACGCAGGAAGACAGTGTCGAACGGATCGATTGGCGGCGCTCTGCACGTGAGGAGCACCTGTTCGTCCGAGAGACGGAGCTCGAAACAGCGCGAACCTTCCTGTTCTGGTGCGATCCGAGCCCGGGCTTTCACTGGTCCAGCGCGGAGAACGCCCCGCTGAAGGCCGACCGCGCGCTTCTTCTGTGCATGGCGTTGGCCGGCGCCCTGTCGCGTTCAGGCGAGCGGTGCGGCGCGCTTGGCGGCGGGCGCGGCGCAGTGTCGGGGGCGCGGGCGCCATCGCGCGTCGGCGAGGATATCCGCAATTTCAAGCCTGACCTGCCCTTTCCGAAGCCGCCACGTGACACGGCAGCCGCGGTGATCTGCAGCGACTTCTATTCGCCTCTGGATGAATGGCGGGGGCGGCTTTCGCCAGTCGCCGCGAAATGCCGGGATGGCGTCCTGCTGCAGGTCTGCGATCCGATCGAGGAAGTCTACCCCTTCAACGGTCGGGTGCGGTTCTTCCGCCCGGGGCAGGAGCGCGAGCGGCTGATCGGCCGGGCCGAGTCGATACGCGACGGCTATCTCGACAAGTTCGCCCAGCGCCGCAAGGACATGAGCGATCTGGCCGCCGAGTTGGGCTGGCGCTTCGTCTCGCACGTCACCAGCGGGGAGGCGCGCACTCCGCTCGGCAAGCTCGCCTATGGCTTCGAGATCAGCGGAGCCGCCGCGTGAGCCTGGGCCCGTTCCTGTTCCTGCAACCCTGGGCGCTGCTCGGCCTGATCGCGCTGCCGCTCTTGTGGCTGCTGCTGCGCGCGACGCCGCCCGAGCCCAAGCGCTTCGCCCTGCCCTCCCTGGCCCTGCTTGATGATCTGAAGCCGGAGGAGGAGACGCCGGCGCGGACGCCGTGGTGGCTGTTGCTGCTGCGCATGATTGCTCTGGCGCTGGCCATCCTCGGCTTTGCCCGGCCGACCTGGGCGCCGAATGCGCAGGTCGACACCGTCGGCGGCACGCTGATCGTGGTGGACGATGGCTGGACCAGCGCCGAACGCTGGCGCGACATCGTGCGCACGGCCACGGCGGCAGTTGACGAAGCCTCGCAGGATGGCGGGGCCGTGCATGTGATGTTCACCGCGCCGCGCGATGTCGCGCGCGATCCTTCCGAAGCCCTGGATGCCGAGTCCGCGCGGCAACTGCTGCGCAATGCGCGACCGGCAGCCTGGCTGCCGGATCGCACTGCGGCGCTGGAGCAGCTCAATGCGAGGGACCTCAAGCCAGGGCGGATCGTATGGGCGACGGATGGCTTCGATCATGACAGCGCGGGAGCTTTCGCGCGTGCACTGGCTGCGAAGGCGTCAACCGACGTACGGATAAACCGGCCGAAGGGCGCCTTCGCCATCACCTCGGCAGACTCCTCCGCTGAAGGGGCGCGCGTGGCCGTGGTGCGGGCTGGCACGGAGCCCGGCGTCACGGCAGACATCATCGCAGAGACCGCAGAGGGAGCGTCAATCGCCTCCACGCGCATCGCCTTCAATGGCGGGGACACAAGCGCCGAAGCTGCCTTCCCGATACCCGCAGCGGCGCTCAACCGCGTCGCTCGCTTTCGCATTGGCGGATCGCCCTCGGCCGGCGGCGTCTGGCTATGGGACGACACCGCGCGGCGGCCGCATGTCGGGCTGGCGGATACACGCGACGAGGCCCAGCCGCTGCTGTCCGAGCACTACTATGCGCGCAAGGCCCTGCAGCCCTATGCGCAGCTGACCGAGAAGCGGCTTGGCGACCTTCTGGATACGCCGATCGACGCGATCATCATGGGCGACCGCGGCGTGATCGACGATGCGATGCGCGAGCGCCTGACGGCATGGATCGAGAAGGGCGGCGTGCTGATCCGATTCGCGGGACCGCGGCTTGCAGCGCAGGAAGGCGCGCTGACGCCGGTCACGTTGCGCCCGACCTCGCGCTCGCTTGGCTCCTCACTGTCGTGGGAAACGCCGCAACGCATCGCGGACTTCCCGGCGACCTCGCCCTTCACCGGCATCCCACGCCCGACAGACACGGCCGTGCGGCAGCAGGTGCTGGCGCAGCCTTCCTCCGAACTCGAAAGCCTGACCTGGGCCAAGCTGGAGGACGGAACCCCGCTGGTGACCGCCCGCCGCATGGGTCGCGGCGAGCTGATCCTGTTCCACGTCACCGCCGATCCCGACTGGTCTGACCTGCCCTATACGGGCGCCTTCGTGGAAATGCTTCGGCGCGCCGTTGTTTCGGGTGGCGAGCGATCCGGGCCGGCGGCGCTGGGAACGGAAGGTACGTTGACACCATCGCGCGTGCTCGACGGGTTCGGCGTCCTGTCACCGCCACAATCCTCGGCCATGCCCATTCCCGCAGCCAGTTTCCTGACGACGCGGCCCGGACCGACCACACCGCCAGGGCTTTATGTCGGCCCAGGCGGCGAACGAGCGCTGAATGCCGGTGCACCGGCGCCTGCAGCGTTCAATGACTGGCCGGCGGAGGTAAGCGTGACGGAGCAGGCACAGCTTGTCGAACGCGCCGGCCTTGGCGGCTGGATGCTGGCGCTCGCGCTCGCCATTGTCGCCATCGACCTGATCATTGCACTCGCGTTCGCTGGACGCCTGCCGCGCTTGTTCTCTGGGAAGGCGGCTGCAGGACTTGCTGTGTTCTTCCTCACCGCAGCAACCCTGGGCCTTGCTCCGCAGGCGTCGGCGCAGACATCGGAGCAGCTGGCGCGCGAAGCGGCGGCGAAACTGCGCTTTGCCTACATCAAGACGGGCGATCGACGCCTCGACGACACGACACGGGCGGGGCTGTTCGGACTATCCTACCAGCTGGGCCTGCGCACCTCGGTCGAGCCGGACCAGCCGCATGGCGTCGATCCGGCGCGCGACAATCTCGAACTCTATCCGATGATTTATTACGCAGTGCCGCGCGATGCGAAGCCGTTCTCGCCGGCTGCAGTGGCGAAGATCAACGGCTATCTGAGGTCCGGCGGAGCCTTCGTCGTGGATACGCGTGACGCAGCGCCGGGACGGGATGTGAGCCAGGACCTGCAGCGCCTGCTCCAGGGGATTGACGCGCCCCCGCTGCAGCCCGCGCCGGCCAATCATGTGCTGACCAAGAGCTACTATCTGATCCGCACCTTCCCGGGCCGGCTCAACGGGCGCCTCTGGATCGAAAGCGGCGCGCTCGACCGCGACAGCCGCCGCGGCGATGGCGTCTCCGGCCTGTTCATCGGCGGCTCGGACTGGGCCGGCGCCTGGGCGATTGACCAGAACTCGGGCAAGCCGCTGCTCACCATGGATGGCGGCCCGCAGGCGCGTGAGATGGCCTATCGTTTCGGCATCAACCTGGTGATGTACATTCTCACCGGCAACTACAAGGAAGACCAGGTCCACATTCCCGACCTGCTCGAACGGCTCGGCACATCCCGTGACAGGGGCAACGGCCCATGATGGATGCCGCACGCCTCGGTTTCGATCCCCTGATCCCGTGGATTGCGCTTTGGGCGCTCGCCGGCGGCGCCTTTGCGCTGTGGGGCGCCTATCTTTTCCTGCGCGGCAAGGCGTGGCTTTTCCGCGCGCTCGCCCTGACTGTTCTCACGCTCGCCCTCGCCAATCCGCTGTGGATCGAGGAACAGCGCGAGCCACTGAAGGACGTCGTCGCCGTCGTCATGGACCGTTCGGAAAGCATGAACTTCCGCGGGCGCACAGAGACGGCCCAGGCCGCCTATGATGCGCTGCGCCGCGACATCGAGACGGATGAACAGCTCGAACTCCGTATCGCAGAGACCGACCCGGGCGCGGACGGCACCGACATGTACATCGCGCTACAGTCGGCGCTGTCCGATGTGCCGCGCGATCGCATTGCCGGCGCGGTGATGATCACAGACGGGCAGATCCACGATATTCCGGAGAATACATCGGACGCTGCACAACTCGGCCCCGTGCACGCCATGATCGTCGGCGGCGAGGATGAGATCGACCGCAACGTCGAGATCCAGTCGGTTCCATCTTTCTCGATCATCGATCAGCGCGTCGAGATGCGCATACGCGTCAACGACCCGAGCGCCACCACGGTGGAGGTCGGCGTCACGATCAATGGCGAACCCCAGCCGAGCCAGACAGTGCAGGTCGGCGAACCGCAGATGATCCCGTTTACGCTCCGCACGAGGGGCGAGAACCTGATCGTCCTGTCGGTGGACGGCATCCCGAACGAGCTGACGCTGGCGAACAACCTCGCCTCGGCCCGCATCTCTGGCGTGCAGGACCGGTTGCGCGTGCTGCTGGTGACAGGAGAGCCGCATGCGGGCGCACGGGTCTGGCGCGACCTGCTCAAGTCGGATCCTGCGGTGGATCTCGTCCACTTCACGATCCTTCGCCCGCCGCACAAGTCGGATAATGTGCCGACCGAGGAGATTGCGCTGATCGCCTTCCCGAAGCAGCAGCTGTTCCGGGAAAAGCTGGACGAATTCGACCTCGTCATCTTCGATCACGAGCTTCGCCCAGCAGTTCTCGAAGAAGCCTATCTCGACCGCGTTGCACGTTATGTCGAACGCGGCGGCGCGCTCCTGATCGCATCAGGACCGCCATATCCGGGGGCCTATATGCTCTACAACACCCCGCTCGGCGGCGTGCTGCCGGGCCGGGCGACGGGAGAGATGGTGGACGGCCGCTTTGTTCCCCGGCTGACGGATCTCGGCAAGCGCCATTCCGTTACGGCTACGCTCTCCACCGAGGGCTGGGGTCCGTGGATGCGTTACATGAAGCTGGAACAGGGCAATTCCGAAGCCCTGATGCAGACGCCGAATGGCGCGCCGCTGCTGCTGCTCAACCGCGTCGGCCAGGGTCGTGTCGCCAGCGTGATGTCGGACCAGCTCTGGCTGTGGGCGCGCGGCTATGAAGGCGGCGGCCCCTATGCCGAGCTCATCCGCCGCACAGCGCACTGGCTGATGAAGGAGCCTGAGCTGGAAGAGGAATTGCTGACGCTGGAAGCTGGCGCATCCGCCGAAGTGAAGGCGCGGCTGCAGACGCTGTCGGACTCGCCGCCGAAGCTCACCCTGCGAGGGCCTGACGGCGCCGAGACGACAAGCGACTGGACGCTGGTCTCGCCAGGCATCTATCAGGCGGCGACGGCGGCGCCCGCGCTTGGTCTTTATCGCGCGACGAGCGGCAAGCTAAACGCCGTGACGCTGCGTGGCCCCACCCATCCGCGCGAATATCTCGACCTGCGCGCGACGACCGAGAAGGTGCAGCCGCTCGCCGCCGCGACGTTGGGCGGCGTCTTCCGCCTCGGCGCGGACGGCTCACCCAGCATGCCGCGCCTGCAGCGTGTGGGCGAACAAGGCCCGGCCGCCGCGAACGACTGGTACGGGTTGCGGCGCCGCGAGGCTTACGCCGTGCGCGCCACGGAGAGCACGACGCTGCTGCCGGGCGTCGTCGGGATGCTGCTGGCGTGCGCGTTCATGATGCTCGCGTGGCGTCGCGAGGGGCGCTAAACAACTTCAGCGTGAGGGGATTGCGCCGCAAACCATCCCCTTCGCCTCGCGGTCTCGTAAATGCCGATGTCGATACTGAAACTGAGGCATGCGAGCGCTCCGATCAGAATGCTCGACATCCAGGCGGGCTCACCGAAGTTGGACAGGAAGGTAAACATCGCCACCGACCAAGCTGACCAGGCGCAAATCAAGACCACTGCGAACAGCCAGCGCATAGGATCGGGCATGCTTAACCGGCGTTGTTTTGTGTGCGGTCCCGCAAGCTCCCAGCGAACAAGGGCTGATCTCGCCTTGACGCCAACGAGGAGCGCCAACAGGACGAACAAAGCTCCGCTGAATGCTCCAGCCCACCATGGCGAAATTCGGAGCAGCCGCAAAATGTCGGAACCGAAGAACTGCATCGAGATGACAAGAGCCGCCGACAGCGCAATCACGATCGTAGCAAGACGGGCTTCTCCGCGACTGACGGGCATGGTGGAGCGCTCAAACTTCGCGCGCATCTCCGGCGTCATCGACGGAGAGTTCAGCACCGCGCCATTCTCCCCGAATATCGGCTCAAAGGGCTCCGCAGCCATAGCGAGATCCAGCTTTCGGCGCAGAGAGTAGCCGGAACCGGCCAGGCTGTCAGCCCTTAACACCCGAACGCGGCACGCCCAGCATGCCGCCGAGCTTCCCCGCCCGCGGGTCGAGGTCGCGGATCAGGACACGCTTCTGATCGACCGGACCGGGCAGCTGGAAACGGCCGTCGGTCGCCTTGAAGCCAAAGCGTTCATAATAATCGAGGTCGCCAACCAGGATCACGGCGGCGTAGCCCTGTTCGCGACAGACACCGATCGCGCGCTCCATGAGCTTGAAGGCGACGCCGTTGCCACGGCGGCGCTCGGCCACAGCGATGGGGCCAAGGAAGGCGGCGCGGCCCTGCTCCCCAACTGTCACCGGCCAGACGCGGACCACGCCGGTCAGACCCTCCGAGTCTATGGCGACAAGACTGGCATCAGCGATCTTCACGTTCCCTTCGCGTAACCGTTCGGCCGTTTTGGCGAAGCGGCCAGGGCCAAACACCTCGTCGTAGAGGGCTTCAACGGCGGCGGAATGCTCCGGCGCGTCGAGGACGATGGAATAGGCGGGAATCGCGGCGGCGGTGTTCACGGGGCGATAGCTCCGAAGACGAGAGTGACGAACCAACGACCGCAGCTCTTGGCGGGATTGCCTCAAGCCCAGGTCAGTGCATCACCGCTGGTCGCCGTTTTCCTCCCGCAAGGCGGGGGCCCTTCGCGCAGCCGGTTATTGGCAGGTGCAGATAGGGATAGTTGCGGCTCTTCGCAAGAAAATTCTCCTGTCTCCCGGCGCCTGGGCCCGGCTTCCCAGCGAAGCGCCGCCGTGCTGAGTAGCCAAAAACTTCCGGAGGAAATCCCATGGGCGTGCTCGAGGGCAAGGTCGTTCTGATCACCGGCGGCGGTAACGGCATCGGCAAGGAAACAGCGCTCCTGCTGGCGCGCGAGGGCGCCAAGGTGGTGGTGAACGACCTCGGCGGCAGCCTCACGGGCGGCGATGAAGGCTCCGCGGGCCCGGCCGAGCAGGTGGCGCAGCAGATCCGCGCAGCGGGCGGCCAGGCGGCTTCCAACTCGGATAGCGTGGCCGACTATCGGTCCGTCCAGCGCATGGTCGAGCAGGCGAAGGACACGTTCGGCGGCCTGCATGCGATCGTGAACCCGGCCGGCATCCTGCGCGACACGATGTTTCATAAGATGACCGAGGAGGACTGGGACAAGGTGATCGCCGTCCACCTGCGCGGTTCATTCAACGTGACGCGCGCCTCGATCGAGCTCTTCCGTGAGCAGAAGGACGGGGCCTATGTGTTGTTCACGTCCACGTCCGGACTGATCGGAAACATCGGCCAGGCGAATTATGCGGCGGCCAAGATGGGCATTGTCGGGCTGTCTCGGATCGTCGCCATGGAAGGCGCCCGGAACAATGTCCGCTCGAATGTGATCGCCCCGTTCGCCTGGACCCGTATGATCGAGTCGATCCCGGTCAAGGATGAGGCCAGCGCCCAGCGCGTCGGCCGCATGAAGGCGGCCATGCGGGCCGACCAGGTCGCCCAGCTGGCCGTGGCGCTCTGTGCGGAAAGCGCCAAGCACGTGACCAGTCAGATTTTCGGGGTCCGCGGCAACGAAATCGTGCTGTTTGACCAGCCACGCCCGATCCGTTCCATGGCCGACCTGACGGGGTGGAATCCGCAGAAAATCCTCGACACCTGCCTGCCCGCCATGGCCCCCGATTTCTTCAAACTGGATGCCTCCGCGGATGTCTTCCCCTACGACCCTGTCTGACCGAAAAAAGCCCAGCCCCGACACACTTTTTTGGAGGCGCGGGCGGGGATTTATGGTTTAGAAAGCGTTCCGTCCGCAGATCGTATGCGGAGAGGTCGTCAGCTTGCTTTTGCACATGGAAATGCCCGGAAAACGTAAGACCCGGCCGGCCCGGGCCGTCGCCGCGCATGCGCCGTGCAGGCTCCCTCTCCGGAGGAACGGCTGATGGGTGACAGCGGTGGAACACTCTGGTCGATGAGCGCAAAAACCCGACAGCCCTGGTGGTCCTACCTGCCCGACTCCGAGCTGCTGCAGATGCGGCTCAAGGACCTCAACCTGTCGATCGAGGGTACGTGGCTGCAAGGCTGCGTGAAGATGCTGAATGGCGAGCTGAAGCGGCGCGGGCTGGTGCAGGCTCACGCCTGGATTTCAGACGAATGGTTCAGCCCGGACACGACGCCCGGCATCGCCGTCCCGTTCTACTTGGCTCACCCCCGCCTCGCCCGCCTCGAGCGCAAGATGTTCAAGGATGTCGAAGGCGGCACGCAGCGGCAGGCCATGCAGATCCTGCGACACGAGGCCGGCCATATCGTCCAGCATGCCTATGCCCTGCACCGCCGGCGCAAATGGCAGGAGACGTTCGGGCGCTCCTCAACCGCCTATCCCGAGAGCTACCGCCCCAACCCCAACAGCAGGAATTTCGTACAGCACCTGCCGCGCTGGTATGCCCAGAGCCATCCGGACGAGGACTTCGCCGAGACGTTTGCGCTGTGGCTCACGCCGCGCATCAACTGGCGGCAACGCTATGCCGAATGGCCGGGCGCGCTGGCCAAGCTCGAGTATGTCGACAGCCTGATGGCTGAGATCGCCGGAACGCGCGCGGGCCTCACGCGCCGCATGGAAGTGGACCCCGCCCATCGTCTCAACCGCACGCTTGCCGAGCATTACGAGCAGAAGCTGGCCTGGTATGCCGTCGACACAGACACGCGCTATGACAAGGATCTGCAGCGCATCTTCTCATCAGACCCGCGCCACGCCCACCGGCCGACCGCATCTTCCTTCATCCGCAGCAACCGGGCGCGCATCCGCGAAGCGGCGTGGCGCGTCTCTGGGGCCTATCAGCTGGCGCTGGACAACACGATCGACCTGCTCGCCAGCCGCGCCCGCGCGCTGAAGCTGCGCACTGCAGGGCGCGAACACGAGTTGCGAAAGGCCATGGTTCGCCTTCTCAACACCAAGGTCGCACACCAGCTGCACGCCTCACGGAGGCAGTGGTTCGCGGTATGAACCCACTGCGCATCCTCTGCCTCGCCCATCCCGACCTCGTTCCTCCCGACAACATGGAGGAGCTATCGGAGAAGGAAGCCTACGTCTGGAAGACGGAATACGACGTCATGAAGACGTTGCGGGGCAACGGACATGAAGTCCGCATGCTCGGCGTGCAGACTGAACTGTCCCCGATCCGCGATGCGGTCGAGAACTGGCAACCGGACATCGTCTTCAACCTGCTTGAAGAGTTTCACGGCGAGACCCTCTACGCCCAGAACGTCGTCGGCCTGCTCGAACTGCTGCGCGTGCCCTACACGGGCTGCAATCCGCGAGGGCTGATGCTGGCGCGCGGCAAGGACCTCTCGAAGAAGCTGCTGAAGTATCACCGCGTGCCAGTCCCGGCCTTCGCTGTGTTTCCCATCGGCATGAAGGTCCGCCGGCCCGGCCGCCTGAAGTATCCGCTGATTGTGAAGAGCCTGTGGGAAGATGCATCGCTCGGCATTGCGCAGGCCTCCATCGTGGACTCGGACGAAAAGCTGGCGGAGCGCGTGGCGTTCATTCACAAGCGCCTCAACACGCCGGCCATCGCCGAAGAGTTTATCGACGGCCGCGAAATCTATGTCGGCTGCCTCGGGAATGACCGCATCCAGGTGTTGCCCGTCTGGGAGCTGAGCTTCTCGAATCTCGCCGATGGCGCCCACGCGATCGCCACCGAAAAAGTGAAGCACGACCCGATCTATCAGGAGAAGCGCGGCATTCTCCAGGGACCCGCCGAGAACCTGCCAACAAACGTCGTCACCAGGATCCGCACGCTAGCCAAGCGCATCTGCCACACGCTGGAGCTCGACGGCTATTGCCGCATCGACTTCCGCCTGTCGAAGGACAATGTGCCGTACTTCATCGAGGCCAACCCTAACCCCGAGATTGCATCGAGCCAGGAATACGCCCAGGCCGCCCTGCACGCCGGCGTCACCTATTCGGACCTCCTCAACAGGATCGTCGCCTTCGGCCTCAAGCGCGCAGGCGTCGAGGTCTAGCCGCTCGGATCGTCGTCCACAGGCTCCGCCTTGCGAACCAGCACCTTGTCGACGCGGCGACCATCCATGTCGACAACTTCAAACGTCAGGACGCCCTGCTCTGCCTTGTCGCCTTCCTTGGGCACGGCGCGCATCAGGTGCATCACCAGGCCGGCCACAGTCGAGTAGCCTTCGTCGCCATTGAGTCCCTTGACCCCAACCAGCTGTTCGAATTCGTCGACTGGCGTCATGCCATCGACGAGCCAGCTGCCGTCGTCGCGCAGGACAGGCGGCGAGAGCGCGTCCTCATGGTCAAGCGCATCATCGCCTGCGATCGATTCGAGCAGGTCAGTCGCGGTCACCAGGCCGAGCACCGAGCCATACTCGTCCGAAACAATCGCCATGCGGACCGAGTTGCCCTTCATTGCGTCGAGCAGGCGGAGCACCGGCATGGTTTCCGGCACAAATAGCGGCGTGTGCATCACTGCCGTTAGGTCGATTTTACCTGTCTCGGCGAGATGCAGGAACAACTCCTTCGCCTGCACAATGCCGACGATCTCGTCCGCATCGCCGCGCGCCACCGGAAAGCGAGCATGGCCGCTTTCCTTGATCTCCCGAAGGAGGTCTTCGCGATCCTGGTCGGGGTCCAGCCACACCATGTCAGTGCGCGGCGTCATGATCGTCTTTACCGAGCGATCGCCAAGGCGCATCACGCCCTCGATCATCTCGCGCTCTTCTTCCTCGATCACGCCGGCCTTTTCGCCCTCTACGATGAGGGACTGCAGCTCCTCTTCGGTGACATCCTCCTGCCGCGCGCGGTTAAGTCCGAAGAGGGTGAGGAACCCTTCGGTTGCGAAGCGCAGGAGCCAGACGAGTGGGGAGGCCGCCCGTTCGATCAGAGCCATCACCGGCGCCATAGCCGCCGCCATCGGCTCGGGCGCAGCCAGCGCGATCCGCTTCGGAATGAGTTCGCCAAGAACCAGCGAAAGCATGGTCGTGAAGACAATGACGATGCCGAAAGCGATGGCGCTGGCGTGCGGCTGAACTACGGGATGCAGCTCGGCCACCCATGGCGTTAGGTCATCGGCGAGCGAGGTGGCGCCGTAAGCGCCCGCGATCACGCCAATCGCAGTGATGCCGATCTGAACGGTGGACAGCAGCTTGGATGGATCGTCCAGGAGCCTGAGCGCCACCTTCGCGCCGACATTGCCCTTCTCCGCCATCGCCTTAAGGCGTGGGCGGCGGGATGAAACGATCGCCATCTCGGACAGCGCGAAGACGCCGTTGAGCAGGATCAGGAATACAAGGATTGCGAGTTCCATTGGCTCCGCGGCCAGAAGGGCCGTGTGCAGTCACGGGTCCCAAGGCCCGCTCGTGCATTCTTCTGCTCTAGTTGCCAGCGACGTTCAATCGGATAAGCGATGCCCCACCCGCCCAGCCGGTCAGAAACTTGTGTATTTTCAGAGTTATAAGCTTGGGGCACAAAATTTTTGCGTTTTCTGCGGCGATGCCCGCGGCCAAGTCGGCGCCCCACAGGTCGGAATTTATTGGCTTCTGTTCGCGCGCCTTCTGAAACGCTCAAAAGCGCTGTGAACTTGGCAGAGCCCGGCGTCGGACAACAACCGCCAAAGTAGCAATGTTGCTACACTTATTTGGCTGACGTCTCGCCCGATGATAAGGTGAGCCTCTTGGAGAATGTCTGTGAGCATCACCACCATTTCGAGCCGGGAGTTCAATCAGGACGCTGGCGGCGCCAAGAAGGCGGCGGAGAAGGGCCCGGTCGTCATTACCGACCGTGGCAAGCCAGCTCATGTGTTGCTGAGCTTTCAAGACTACCAAAGGCTTCTGGGGGCCGGGCCAAGCCTTCTCGAAGCGCTCGCGCAAAAGGAAGAAGGCGATTTTGATTTCGATCCGCCGCGCATGGGCGATGACATTTTTCGCCCTGCAGACTTCGACTGATGTTCTTGCTCGACACCAATGTCGTCTCCGAGCTTCGACGCCCGGCGCGTGCAGACGCTCGCGTGCGCTCTTGGGCGGAGAACACGCCGGCTGAACTCTACGCCGTGTCGGTAGTGACAATTCAGGAACTGGAGCGAGGCACGCTGCTGATGGAGCGGCGTGACGCTGCGCACGGCGCGATCTTGCGGCGGTGGCTGGAAGAGGAAGTGTTGGCGAGATTGGCTTCGCGCATCTTGCCAATCGAGGTTGAGGTGGCGCGAAGATGTGCTCAGCTACACGTGCCGGATCACAGGCCAAAACGCGATGCGCTCATCGCGGCGACTGCGATTGTCTATGGGCTCACCGTCGTGACACGGAACATCGCAGACTTTGAACCGATGGGCGTCGCCGTTTTTAACCCGTGGCTGGCGCCTGGAGCATGAATTAGCGCCTAGCTGTCGCCGCCCGAAGCTGCGGCAGGGCGCCCAGCGAGAAAATGTCACTGAAGACCTCTCGTTTGCAGGATTCTGTAAAATGAGCGCCCTGCGCCGCCTGGGCTCTGCGTCAGGGAGCGCGGCACGGGGGACGAAGATGCGCCTGCAACGCTGGAGGAGCAGCGCGGCTTCGTGCGTAAGCACAAGCGCCGACCGCCGCAGGCCGTGACGCCCGGGCTCGTCCGCTTTAGGCTGTAACCGCACGTCTGATTGCTATCATCCGTGCTGGGGGCGCGCGCAGGTGTACGCGGCGGAGCAAAACTCACTCACTTAGGCGGACGGTTTTGTTGCTGAACTTCGCGAAGGCGAGCAGCGACGGTTATTTCGAGAGCGCGGGAGTTCCGATCGGTGGCAACTGGGAGGAGGTGCGCTTCCCCGGCCTGGAAACCGGGAATGTCCACGCACGTGAGATCAGCGACGAGGCGATGGAGCCCGTCTATCGGCGTGGCGACCGAATCGTGGTGGCGCCGGGCGCTCCGGTGCGCCGGGGCGATCGGGTGGTGGTGCGGACGAAGGACGGCGAGGTTCTCGCAAAGGTGCTCGGCAGCCAGTGCGAACAGATCATCGAGCTGATCTCGCTTGACCCGGCCTATGTTCCACGGGAGCTGGCGCGCAACGAGCGGGCCTGGGTGGCGCGCATCCTGTGGGCGAGCCAGTAGCTCAAGCCTCTGCCAGCGCCTTCATGGCCGCTGCCGTCTCGGCGTTCGCGGGGAAGAGCGTCTCGAGGCAAAGCTCCGATAGCGTCACGTCGGCGGGCGTGCCGAAGATCGTCGTCGTGGTGATGAAGGACAACACCTTTGAACCGATGCTGAGATCGAGGTTGAGTGCGATTGCATCCGCCTCGTTCCGTTCGCGGCGCGCGGCAGGCGGGGCAGGATAGGCCGACAGTTCCTTTTCCAGCGCGATAAGCTTCGGATCGCAGGTCGCCGCGATCTGCTGGCCAAGCCGCCACAGCACATGTGCCTTCCACTGCCCAAGATTGAGGATGTTCTTCGCCAGTCCGCCCGGATGCAACGACATACGCAGGACGTTGGGTTGGCCATCCAGGAGCGATCGGTCCTCGACCAGCGACAGCAGCGGACCGACCGAAGCATTGGCCATCACGAGATTCCACCAGCGATCAACCACCAGCGCTGGGTTCGGCTCATGTACTTTCAGCACCAGTTCCACGGCGCTGCGCGCCGCGGCCATGGATGGGTCCGAAAGCCTGCGCTCGGCGTAGGCGGGGGCAAAGCCCGCCGAGAGGAGCACGACATTCCGCTCGCGCAGCGGCAGTTCGAGATGCTCGCAAAGCGTTTCCACCATGTCGCGCGAGGGCGAGGAGCGGCCGCTTTCCACAAAGCTCAGATGCCGTTGCGAAACGCCGGCGCCGAGCGCGAGATCAAGCTGGCTCATGCGCCGGCGCGTGCGCCAGTCCTTGATGAGGTCGCCCACGCGCTGAGACCGGGAAGAGATTGCCTGCTGTGCCATGCCTGAATTGATAGCCCTCCATGCCACAGCATTCCATTACCTCGGGCGTAATCGCCAGCCTCCGGCCCGCGACCATCCCGGCTGCTTCGGAACGGCAAATCAGGAGCCCGAAATGGCCCTCCTCACCCCCCTCCCTCGAAAAATCCTCGTCGCCGGCGCCGCTGCCAGCAGCGCAGCCGCAATCGCTATGATCGACGGCCGCGGCCTTTGGGCCGGGCTGCTGGGTCTGCCTTCAGACACGCAGTCCTGGTCTGGCGTCACCTTGATCCTCTTCGTGACGACGCTTGGGATGATCATGGGCCTTCGCCGCGCCCGGGCGACGGCCTGATCCTGCCGACAAGAGGTTGAAGCTGCTCCCCCGACCCCCAAAGCCGGGGGCGTTCTTCTTGTCCCAGGTGTCTGTTGACGGCATGCGCCACCGTCCTAGACACGATGCCAGACCGGAGGTCCCGATGAACGTCACGTCAAGCTCCGCCTGCCTTGCGCTCTGCATGTTTGCCCTGGCTGGCTGCGCGCCGACCGGGGGCGCCCCTGAGCCTGCGCCGGCAGCGACCGAAACGGCGCCCGCGCCCGCCGCGCCGGATGTCTCAAAGCTTCCCGCCGGCGACTACAAGCTCGATCCCTCGCATGCGAGCCTGCACTTCAAGGTGAACCATCTCGGCTTCTCGAATTACACAGGCGAGTTCCGCAGCTTTACCGCAGACCTGGCCCTCGATCCGGCGCAGCCTGAAACTGCAAAGCTCAAGGTCATTGTCGACCTGAACTCTCTCAATATTCCCGCGCCGCCAGAGGGCTTCGTGACCGAACTTCTCAGCGATCAATGGCTCGGCGTCTCAATCACGCCCGCGTTGATTTATGAATCGACGAGCATCACGCGCACCGGACCCACGACAGCAGACATCCTTGGCAACCTGACGCTGAAGGGCGTCACCAAGCCCGTCACGCTTCAGGCAACCTTCAATGGCGGATATGAGGGCCATCCGATGGACCCGGCTGCGCGCATCGGTTTCTCCGCAAGAGGCGTGCTGAAGCGCTCGGATTTCGGGATCGATATCGGCATTCCTGCGCCTGGCTCGACGATGGGCGTTTTCGACGAGGTGACGATCTCCATCGAGACGGAGTTCACCGGGCCTCCGCTGGCCGCCTTGCCCCCTTCCCAGCCTTGACCGCACTTCTACAGGAGCGACTGAGCGAGCCGTTGCGCTGTCTCGCGACTGAGGGCCAACGTCTTGGACAGCGATCGCGCCCGTGCCTGCATCACGCGCTCAACATGATCGGAGGCGACCGCGGCAAGCGCCCGACCTAGCGCTGCCTTTACCTCTTCTGACCTGCCGCTGAGATCGAATGCGGCGAGGGCGCGGGCATACTGCCAATGGATTCCGACATCGTCCGGCGCGAGCATGCGCGCCTTATCGTAGTGCTTGCGGCTTGCTTCCGCGCTCGCACCCATCACCCATGCGCCCATGCCGCCGCCGCGGCGCATGACCTCCAGATTCCAAACCGCAAGGAACCCATGTGCGTAGAAGTTCTGGGGGGCTGAGTTGAGCACTTCCTCAGCCAGTTTCCGACCCTTTTCGCCATAGCCCGCCGCCCAGACTGCCATGAGGTCCATGTCACGGCTCTTAAGCGACAGGGCGATGGCGAGTTGGAGCCTGCCCTCCTGATGATCGGGATCGAGGCGCAGGGCGGCTTCGGCATCTCTGACAGCGCGTTCGATCAGGCGGGCGTCGGGCCCGGCTGAACCTGTCATGCAGTGCGCGAGCAGCGAGCGGGCTGCGAAAGCCAGATCGTCCGCGCTTGCGGCCTCCTCCGCGAGCGCCGCGGCCTCGATGTAGTCACCGCGGGAAAATCGTTCCGCCAGCGTGGCGGATGTGGGATGAGCAGCGGCGGGAGCTATCGCTGACACGAGGACTGCCAGGACGCCAAGGCCCGTGGCTAGCCATCCTGATGCGCCGATCTTTTCGCGCATGGCGCGATTCCCAAAGCTGAAATGACAGGATGCGCCGACCTGCCCCCTTGCGCAACGTCTCAAACTCAGGCGCTTACTGCGTCGAAGGAGCCATAGACGTGCGCCGCCTTGCCTGCCTTGCCCTGCTAGCCCTCGCGGGCGCTTGTGAAGCGCCGCTGGACGATGCCGCAGAACCCGCAGCTGAAATTCCCGAGATGCATCCAAACGCCTTCCGCGCCGAAGAAGACGATGAGGAACGCGCTTATGCAGGCGAGTGGGCCGTTGATGCAGAAGCGTGCAACAACCTGCGCCAGATCTGGACGATCGAACAGACGCGCATGGGCGTGAAGCGTGAACGCTTCTGTCATTTCGAGCGCATGAACCAGACCTCGCAAGACAAGGGACAGGTCTGGTCGGCGAGCGCCCGCTGCGTCGCGGGCGGCCGCTCCAGCAACGACTTTGTCTTCTTCCGGGTGAACCCCAGCAAGCTCAAGATGCGTGTCACGATCAACGACAGCGAATCGGTGGAACTCGTACGCTGCCCGATGCGGACCTGACCGTTCAGCTGCGCGCCAGCGACTCGCGTATCAGCCGTGCGGACTCCTTCACGCCGTAAAGCGATACGAAGCCGCCGAAACGGGGCCCCTGCGACTGGCCCAGGCAGACCTCGTAGATCGCTGTGAACCAGGCGCGCAGCGGCTCGAACTGATGCTCGGTCCCCACCGCAAAAACCATGGTCTGCAGGCTTTCACCATCCAGCGGCCCGTCCCAGCGTTCGAGCCGGCCGGCCAGATCCTCAAGCGCCACGCGCTCCTTGGCGTCCGGTGCGCGGTACTTCTTCTGTGGCTTCACGAAGTCTGCATAGTATTTCAGCGCATAGCCGACCAGGTGATCGAGCAACGGATCGCTGGCAGGCGAAGCATCGGGCGCCTCGCGGCGAATAAAGCCCCAAAGGACGTCCTTGTTCGACGCGTTTGCAGCCGACACCAGATTGAGGAGCATGGCGAACGACACAGGCGATGATTTCGACGGCGGCGCACCGCCATGGATGTGCCAGACAGGATTCTCAAGCTGCTGATCCGGCGCCTGCTTCGCGTAGGCATCCAGGAAGGTAAGGTATTCGTCCACCGCCTTTGGGATCACGTCGAAATAGAGCTTCTTCGCGGTCTTCGGCTTCTGCCATTGGTAGAGCGCCAGTGATTCCTGCGGAGCATAAGCCAGCCACTGCTCCACGGAGATGCCGTTGCCCTTCGTTTTGGAAATCTTCTCGCCGTTTTCGTCGAGAAAGAGCTCATAGACGAACTGCTGCGGCGGCTCTGCGCCCAGGATGCGGCAGATCTTCGAGTAGATCGGCGCGTTGGCCTGGTGGTCCTTGCCGAACATCTCGAAGTCGACCCCGAGCGCGGCCCAGCGCATGCCGAAGTCCGGCTTCCACTGCAGTTTCACATGGCCGCCCGTGACGGGCACAGTCGCCTCCTCACCGGACTCGTCTTCGAACGTCACCGCTCCAGCCTTCGCATCAACATGCTTCATCGGCACGTAGAGAACCCGACCTGTCGTGGGTGAAATGGGAAGGAAGGGCGAATAGGTCTCGCGGCGCTCATCACCGAGCGTGGGAAGCATGACCTTCATGATGTCGTCATACTTTTCTGCGGCGCGCAGCAGCATCGCGTCGAAGCGCCCCGACTTGTAAAGTGTCGTCGCCGAGGCGAACTCGTATTCGAAGCCAAAGCTGTCGAGGAAGGCGCGCAAACGCGCGTTCATATGCGCGCCATAGCTTTCATGCGTACCGAAGGGATCCGGCACCGACGTCAGAGGCTTCTGCAAGTAGGCCTTGAGCGCATCCGGGTTCGGCACCGTGTCCGGCACCTTACGCATGCCATCCATGTCGTCAGAGACGCAGATCAGGCGGGTCTTGTAGGCGCCGTCGGTCAAGACCTCGAAGGCGCGCCGCACCATGGTTGTGCGGACCACTTCGCCGAAAGTGCCGATATGCGGCAGACCAGAAGGGCCATAACCCGTCTCGAAGATCACGGGCGCGTCCTTCCGACGTCCAACCTTCTCCAGCTTTTCGATGCGCGCCTTCAGTTCACGCGCCTGCTCGAACGGCCAGGCTTTGGCGGCTTCGGCGAGAGCAGTGACGGACATGGATGACTCCTGATTGCCTCGCCTATTCGCGGCGGCGTGCAGGGTCAAGCGGAGCCTATCGAACGCGGTCGGGCGCGAGATTGCTCGGTCCTGCGAGATAGACCCCGTCGCGGCCGAGGACGCCCGCGACCAACCCGTTCGGGAACAGTGAGCAGAATGCACGGTCGAGCACATTCAGCCCGCCCGCGAGGGCGCCATAGGCCGGCATTATCAGTCGGTCGCCGTCCGTCACGAAGCAGCGCTTCCGGACGGAACGGCCGCCTCGGCCAACCACGCGTGCGCAGGGATGCAGGTGCCCGGCGACTTCTCCGGGAGCCGAACCTTCAGTCGGAACATGCCGGAAAGTGAGCGTGCCGATCGTGATTTCGAAGGCTGTGCGCCCGCCCAGATCAGCAGGCGGGGCTGGATCGTGGTTTCCCTCGATCCATACCCAATCGGACAGATTGGTCAGGCGGCGCAGAGCCGCAACGTCGTCCGGCGACATCCGGGCTCGCGCGCGTGGATCATGGAAGCTGTCACCCAACGATATCACGGTCGCAGGCTGAAGCACCTCTACCAGCCGGGTGACCCGCCCAAGCGTCGCCCGCGTATCGTAAGGCGGTAGCATCTGCCCGCGAGCCGCGTAGGAAGACCCTTTCTCCAGATGCAGATCGGACAGCACCAGGACGGACGATGCTTCCCACCAGAGCCCTCCGCAGGTCAGCGCCTGTACCCGCTCCTTGACCAGGCTAAAGGCGAGGCCAGGTGATACCGGAGCTTGCTGGAGGGGGGCCTGCATGCGGCTGACCCTGTCGGCGGTCGGCCGCCAGGTCAACTGCACACGGAGTCTTCAACTCCAGGGGCATTTACTTGTCTGGGGATGTGATACGCTCCGACCAGCAAACGGTGATAAAGATGCGCTCCTTTCTGGCCTTGATTGCAGTTTGTGCAGCAACGCTTGGCGCTTGCACGCTGACGCCTTCAGTCACACACGAAAGCACGACCATGACCCTGGCTCAGATCGAGGCTGAAGGCCTGGTCTGCCGAAAGGATCAGCCGACCAACCGGCTCATTCCGCGTACGGTCTGCGCCTCGGAAGCGGCCTGGGCGGCATTCGACGAACGACGCAAAGAGGAAACCGACCGAATGATTGCCGAAGGGCGCCAGAATGCGAACGTCAATCGCTTCGGCATGGGCGGCTCCGGCCCGCCGCGCTAGCTCATTGCGTCGCGGACGAGGTCATCCTCCGCCTCGCGAAGGATGGCCTCCGCCGCATCACCCGAGAACACGGGCTCCTTGCCGATCTCAAGCATGACCGGCACGGCGAAGGGCGAAATCTGATCAAGCCTCGCGTGCACAATCTTGCCCCTGATGCGTTTCAGCGCCTCGCCAAGGCGGCGTATGTCGAGCAGGCCGTCTCCGGCGTCCTGGCGCGCCGCCTGCAGCAGGACATGGTCCGGTTCGTGTGAGCGCAGCACGTCGTAGATCAAGTCGGTCGAAAATGTGATCTGACGGCCGGTCTTTTCGTGCCGCGGCATACGCCGTTCAATGAGACCGGAGATCAGGGTATTGGTGCGAAAAGTCCGCTTCATCAACGCGCTTTCTTCCAGCCAGGCGTCGAGATCATCGCCCAGCATGTCCTCGTGGAAGAGCTGATCGACATCCTCCCCGCGCATGTCCTCCATCGCCCACACGGACAGCGCATACTCTGACGCCACAAAGCCGAGGGGTTTGAGCCCGATCCGCTCCAGCCGGCGCGTCAACAGCATGCCGAGCGTCTGGTGCGCGAGACGCCCTTCGAATGGATAGCAGACGAGATAGTGGCGCCCGCCACGCGGAAAGGTCTCGACCAGCAGCTGGTCGGCCGCGGGGATGATGGACTTGCGCTCCTGCACTTCAAACCATTCGCGCACCTGATCGGGAAGGAGCTTCCAGCCCTCCCGGTCATGCAGGATACGTCGGACACGCTGCGCGAGGAATGTCGTAAGCGGAAACTTGCCGCCATTGTAGCTTGGAATGGCAGGATCCGGGTCAAAGGTCTTCGTGACCAGGGCCTCAGTGTCGGAGAGGCCTTCGAACCGCAGCACTTCGCCCGCAAACAGAAATGTGTCGCCGGGCGTCAGCATTTCGAAGAAGTACTCCTCCATCTCCCCAAGCTTGCGGCCAGGGCGCATCAGCCGCTTGTTTTCGTTTCCGCGGATGAAAGACACAATGCGCACCGCGATCATGGGATCCTCGACAATGACACCGACATTCATGCGGTGCTGGCGTCGCACATCATCGTTCCGGGCGCGCCATAGATTGTCGGGGAAGCGCACGATGCGGCGAAAGCGGTCATAAGTCTTGAGGGCATAGCCGCCGGTTGCAACAAGATCGACCACGCGCTCCCACGTCTTCCACGGAAGGTCGGCATAGGGCGCAGCCAGTCGCACCTCGTTGTACAACTCGCTTGCATCGAAACCTTCGCCGCAGGCGCGGCCCATGATGTGCTGCGCCAGCACATCCAGGGCGCCGCGCCGGGGCCCGCCGCCGTCCAGCTCGCCTGCCTCCACAGCCTCCACCGCAGCGCGGCATTCCAGCACTTCGAAGCGGTTGCTTGGCGCAAGAAGCGCACGGCTCGGCTCATCCATTCGGTGGTTTGAGCGCCCGATCCGCTGGATCAGGCGCGAGGAGCCCTTGGGCGCTCCCATCTGCACGACCAGATCGACATCGCCCCAGTCGATGCCGAGATCAAGCGTCGAGGTGCAGACCACGGCCTTCAGCTGTCCTGCCGCCATGGCGGCCTCGACGCGCCTGCGCTGTTCAAGTTCGAGTGAACCATGGTGCAGGGCGATGGGAAGTCGGTCTTCATTGATGCGCCACAACTCCTGGAAGATCATCTCTGCCTGGCTGCGGGTGTTGACGAAGACCAGCGACATCCGGGCATCCCGGATCGCACGATAGACGTCGCGGATGTTGTGACGACCCGTGTGACCGGACCAGGGGATGTGCGCCTCAGAATCCAGCACCGTGATGTTCGCGCTTGCACCGCCTGCCTGCCGGACGATCGGCGTCCCTGGCCCTAGCCAGCGCGCCAGCGTATCGGGATCGCGCACCGTTGCAGACAAGCCGACGTGGCGCGCGGCGGGCGCCCATGTGCGCAGAGTTGCGAGGCCCAGTGCGAGCAGGTCGCCCCGCTTTGTGCTGGCGATCGCATGGACCTCGTCGATGACGACTGCGCGGAGGTCTGCGAAGAAGCGCCGCGCATGCTCCGACGCCAGCAGCAACGCCAGCTGTTCCGGCGTGGTCAGCAGGATGTCCGGCGGCTTCGCGCGCTGCCGCTGCCGCCGTGCGGCGCTGGTGTCGCCGGTGCGGGTCTCCAGCGTGATGTCGAGCTGCATCTCCTCGACCGGCCGCCCGAGATTTCGTGCGACGTCGGTCGCGAGCGCCTTGAGTGGCGAGATGTAGAGCGTGTGCAGCGTTGGGTGAACGCGCGGAGGCGAGTCGGCCAGCTCAAGGAGGCTGGGCAGGAAGCCGGCCAGCGTCTTGCCACCGCCGGTCGGCGCGATTACCAGACCGCCTTGCCCGCGCCGCGCCGCCTCGATCAGCCCTGCCTGGTGCGACCGCAGCTCCCAGCCGCGCATTGCGAACCAGTCGGCAAAGCGCGACGGCAACAGGACCGGCGGTCTGGGGTCGTCAGCCATCGCTGCAGCATAGGCCCTGCTTCTGAACAGGTTAAGCCTTCCTGTCGGGAGCTTAACCTTTTGCTAGCCATGTCGGGCGATCTTCTTGGCTCATGACCGTTTCGATCCGCGCCTCGCTTCTGATCAGCGCCCTGGCCATGGCCGGTCTGACGGCAGCATTCTCTGCGCCCCCTGCCCAGGATCACGCAACGCCGGCGCCCGGACCTTCGGCGACTGAGGACTCTGGCGCCAAGCCACACTCGCCGCACTGGAGCTATGGCGGCGAGGGCGGACCCGAACACTGGGGCGATCTTGGACAGGACAACCGCGCCTGTTCGGTCGGCCTCCAGCAATCACCGATCGATATCGCCGGGGCGCTCTCGGCCGATGTAAGCGCCCCAACCCTGCACTGGACCTCGGCCAGCAGCGCGCAAGTGGTGAATAACGGGCACACGCTGCAGGTGAATGTCGCAGGTTCTGGCCGGCTCGAGCTTGCGGGCAAGGACTACGATCTCAAGCAGTTCCATTTCCACCATCCCTCCGAACACACGATCGACGGCAAGACCTTTCCGCTCGAAGTCCACTTCGTTCATGCAGCTTCCGATGGCGATCTCGCCGTCATCGGCGTGATGTTTGAGCCCGGTGCGGTCAATCCCGCGCTCAACCCCATATGGGCTGTCGCCCCGGCGAAAGAGGGAGCGGCCGAGGCAGCTGGCGAGATCCAGCTCGCCGCATTCCGGCCAAAGGAGAGGGCGCTCTACCGCTATGAGGGCTCGCTCACCACGCCGCCATGTTCGGAGACCGTGCACTGGACGGTCATGTCACAGCCGATCACTGCCTCCCCAAGCCAGATCGCCGCGTTCGCGCAGCTCTTTCCGATGAACGCGCGGCCGGTTCAGCCACTCAACCGCCGCTACGTTCTCAAGACGTCGGGCTGAGGCGCCAGCGCGACGCGCGCCACAGCCAAGGAGCCGTCGCAAACATGACCACCCCGAACAGCGTCAACCCGATAAGCACCCAGTTGAAGGTGTATTCGAATGTCGGAAACTGCGTCCAGTTGACGACCAGCGTTGTCGCCATCGTTGCAACACCGAGCGCAACCCCGGGGCGGGGGTGGGCGAGCATCAGCCAGAACACGACCAGGTCCACGGCGCAGACCGCGAACCAGAACCAGACCGCCCAGGTCGGCGCAGGTCCGTGATAGAACAGGCTGCCATTCACCCACAGCCAGCCGAAGTGCGACACGCATCCAAAGACGAAACCGAGGCCAAGAACGACGCGCACGCGATCCGCCGCGTTCATCTCCGCGGACCAGGCTCGACAGGATTCTTCAAGCCAACTCACGCCAGCATCTTCCTGAGCCGGGCATAGTCCGCTTTCGAGTTGTGCCGTTTGTCCATCGGTACGCATTTCACGACGATGACTTCGATAGAACCGAGCCGGCTCGCCTTCGCGGAGAGCTGAGCAGGGTCGAGACTTTCTCCCGCCAGCGCCAGTTTGGCGCGCCCGCCGCCGGCAAGCAGGGCCGCCTGCCGAACGCCCGGCCAACTCAGTGCAGCGGTTTCAATTGCGAATGGAAACAACCCATCGCTCGCCGCCTCGCGGCGGCCAAGCAGCCACAGCCGCCCATGATCATCGATACGCGCTGCATCCCCGGTACGGTGCCATAGCACATCCTCACGAACGGACTTTGTCGAGGCATCATCGGCAGGATCAAGATAGCCGCGGTTCACATGTGGTCCGGCCACGAAGACTTCGTGGTCGCGAATGTCGACTGCAACTTCGTCGATCGGCTTTCCCGCGAGTAGGCCAGCGCCTTCGCTCATTGCGAGCCAATCCGCCTCACTGATATCGCGCATGTCGAGATGCGCAATCGGCTCGGCCTCTGTCGACCCGTAGACGGCATGGATCGCAGCGTTGGGCGCTACCTTAGCTGCGCCGCGCAACAGGTTCGGAAACACCGGTCCGCCGCCTGTGAAGATTGCCTCGATCTCCGGCATCGGCGATGCATTTTCCACAATCCGCGCGATGACTGCGGGTGGAGCGACGATCCTGTTGACGCGATGACGGGCAATCTGTTCACGCAATTTGGCGCCATCGAGCTGCGCGGGTCGCGTCAACCTGCCGCGCGGAATCACGCTGGCGGCTCCTGCAGCGAGGTTTGACAGGATGAAGACTGGCAGCGAGATGAGGTCGATGTCTCCCGGCCTGGTCCTGCGCACATGCTCCAGAAGTCGATGCTGCAGCATGAGGAAATCAGCCGATCGGACAATTCCCTTTGGGCGGCCTGTCGATCCCGACGTGAAGGTGACAAGGGCAGGCGCGTGTCCGGGCAGGTGTGCGATGCGATCCTCCGCAGGCGCATCGTCGTCGACATCCGGAAGAGCCTTCAACCTGCGCAAGTCGGGAAACAACATCCGGATCGCATGCCCGACTCCGGTGGTCACGATGGCGCGCGGGCGAGCCATCTCCACGGCGATGCGCAGGCCCTTGACGCCTGCGGCCGGCTCCGGAAACATCGCCACGGCGCCAAGTCGGAACACGGCCAGCAGAGTCTCGTACAGCTCTACGGAGACGCCGCGGGCGATGAGGACGACATCGCCACCACCGATGCCGGCGCGGGCATAGGCAGATGCGCGCCGTGCTGAAGCTTGGGCAAGCTGAGCATAGGTCGTCACATGCCCGTCCGGCGCGATGATCGCCACGGCATCTGGTCGTGCCTCCACCTGCGCGAGGAAAGTCCCGACGAGATTCAAAGCAGCCCACCCCACAGCGCGTAGCGCCGGAAAACCCTGCCGCCGGTCTTCTCGCTATGCGTCGTGGAGAGGTTGCTTTCGTGCATCAGCGCATGAATGACCCCTCGGTAACCTCGCCCTTGCGCCCGCGCATGAAATGCGTTCGCCAGCATCGATCCGCCGCCCTTAACGCGCGAGGCGTATGTCTTGAGGATGACGGTCCTCGTTTGTGGTCCCTCGGCAAGATTTGGCACGGCGAACAGGAAGCCCTTTAGGTCGCCCGCTTCGGTCTCCAGCAGGAATACAAGCTCCGGGTCAACCGCCGGCAGGATCGGACGATAACTCGCAAGAAAGGCCTCGAGCGCAATTGGCTGGTAAAAGTGATTGTCCGCAAATGCCTCAAGTGACAGGGCGTGGATGCGGGCAAGCTCCTGTTCGGCCCGTGCCGGGTTGAAGCTGCGCAGGAGAAACCCTTCACGCTGCGCGGCGCCGGATTGAGGGACATCTGCGGGACGAACGGCGGACACATAACGCGAGACGATCCGCAGCCCCGACTGCTCGAAGGCGGCAGCGTAATGCGCGGGGTTCGAAGGCTCCATCAGGAAAGGCGCCCGTCCGTCGCTTTCGATCACCAGCCTGTGCTTGCTCCAAGTATTGCCGTCCATCGGTCCGAGCACGGCTCCGAAGCCCTCCGATCGCAGAAGGATCATGGCTTCGCGAATGACGCGCGCACCTGCCTCCGCGGTGTCGCAGGCGAACGCACCAAGCGCCGCCGTTCGATGTCCCTCCAGCGAGGGCGCTTCACGATAGAGCTTGAGACTGGCGCCCGGGATCTGGATGATGTCGGTCATGGCGGGGACAATGGCAGGGCGATGAGACCAGTGAACATACACAACCCGCCAAGCACCAGCCACGGTCTGTCGTAGTCGCGGCGGCGCAGGAACCATCCTGCAAGTGCAATCACGATGATGCCGACCAGACCAGCGAGCGTAAACAGCTGGGCCGGCGCGCTTTGCCCCTCCGCCCAGTAGGTGCGGATCGACATGGCGGCCCACGCGATCAGAACGCCAACCGCGGCGTGCCAGGCATTCTTGGCAAAGCGCGCCGAGATACCCGCCGCGAGGCCCGCAAAGGATAGGTTGAAACTGTGGATCGTGTCCGTGCGTGCGACGTGGCTGATCACGAAATAGAAGAGGGCGATGGCCGTGACGACGACGAGCAGATTGAGCGCATCGTGCGGAGGCCGGTCGAGCTTGCGTAGGGTCACTGCGCCGAAATAAATCGCCACGGCGACAGCAGGCGTGACGACGCTCGCTGGTTCGGCGAAGATCGCGATGCAGAAGAACAACGTCGACCCGACAGCCAGGAAGTGGCGCTCCTCCCGCGGTCGATGCCGCGCAACGAACAGCAGCGCAATCAAAAGCAACAGGAACACCGTTGCCAGCGCCGCAAGGCCCGTGGCGCCCATGTAAAGCAGGTTGGCGAGGAGGAAGTAGAGGCCAAGTGGAATGAAGAGGTTGTCGAGCCCTCTCCAGCTCGCTGCCTCAAGCAGCGCCCCGAACACAGCGGTGATGAACGACAGCAACACCACTTCTCCGCGCCCGATGTCAGTCAGCAGAAGGAAGGCGATCAGCGACAGGAGCCACGCCGTGACGGCGAAGACCACCACGCCCTCCACGCTCTTCTTGCCCTCCTCGATCTGGAACACGCGGCGGCCGTAGCGCGAGCCCACGAGCGCACTCGCCGCATCGCACAGGGTCAGGACAAGGATCGGCAGCAGGTAGAGGATCTCGCCCGGCGGTTCCTTCTGGTGCATCGTGTTGGAGATGAAGTGACCGTCCTTCAGCCAGAACAGCAGCGCCACCGACACGGCGAACAGCAGCTCTCCGTAGGACGTTCGCTCAACCGCGTGCAGCCCGCCGCCGAGGCTCTTGCGGGCGGTTCCGCGCGCTGCAAGAAACACAAGAAGCGCAAGGCCGCACGTCGCCAGCACCTCCCATGCTTCGGAAAAGACATAGGGAAACGTCAGACAATAGAGACCAAGACTGATGTGGACCAGCTTGCGCCCCACCTCCGGGTCAAGCTTGGCCAATCTCGCCAGGCGCGAGACGCCCCACAGAACCGCGACCAGCAGGATCACGGAGCTCGCGATCTTGCCTGCGCTCAAGAGCAATGGCCCGGTCACCTGACAGTCTCGATCACGAAGTCGGAGTAGAAGAATGCCTTGTCCAGGGGCTTGAGCCTCGCTTCGAGCGCGCTTTCGGTCGTGACATGATCAGCCATGGACGCGGGGACGCGGCGTGGGGCCATCATGTTCCAGTAGGCAATCCGTGCACCCGGCCGGGACGTCGCCAGTATGCTCGCATAGGCTTTCTCATGCGCTTCGGGCGACATGTACTCGAATATGTCCGAGAGATTGAAGGCGTCCGCCTTGACGCCTTCTTCGCCAAGCGTCTCGACCGTGCAGAGTCGAACCTCCAGGCGGTCGAGCCGCTCGCGGATAATCTCGAACCGTTCGACCTCAAGTGCGCGCGGGAGCGCCTGGCCGTGGCAACCTTTCAGGATCCAGTGCAGGTAGGGGTTCACCGATGGGTCCTGGTCGACCAGGGCCTTCCGTGTGAGCCGCGCCACCTGCGAGGAGGGACCTCCCTCCACATGGTCGAAGAAGGCAGGATCACGCCCCAGCCGGCCCATGACAAAGCGGGAGAAGAACCCCTTCACCATCATGCGCCAGCCCCAGATGTTCCAACTCTTTTCGTAGAACGCCGCGCGCGATGCAGCATCGCGAGATCTCAAGAGGTTTTCGATGGTGTCCTTGTTGTGCACGAAAGGAAGCACCCACTCACGGAATGTCCTGAAGTACCGCTCGAACTTGCCGACGCCGCCTGCGCCATACTTCGCGACATCGTCCTTGATGCCGGCCCAGAAGACCTGGTCATCGGCCGGAAGCTGCGCTGCGGCCTCATTGAGAAGATGCCTGCGTCGCCCGGACGGGCGAGAGCCCATCAGCTCGAGGAACTCCTCATGCGTGAGTGTCTTGTACATCGCCATGCGGAGACGGACGCATGCGAGCTGCACCGGGTTGAGGTCGACGGCGATGACGCGTTCCGCGCCTTCAGCCAGGAGCGCCAGCGCATTGTCGCCAGCGGACGCGATCGACACGACGGTGTCGCCGGGTCCGGGTCGCAGCGCAGCGCAAAGGATATCGGCATCCTCCCACACCTGCGCGTAGCGGATGATATCGAAGCTCGCGCGCTTTGCGATATCGGTCTCGGCCATGGTTAGCCCTCACTCACGCGTTCCACCGTGCCTGCGCCGCCATCGAGGCGCACGGTATCGCCCGTCTTGAGCCATTGCGTTACGCCCTTCAGCGATACGACGCATGGCACACCCATCTCGCGCGCGACAATCGCGGAATGAGAGAGGAGGGAGCCGCGTTCGGCGATCACGCCGGCAGCGTTGGCAAACACCGCAATCCAGCCCGGATCAGTATGTCGCGCCACAAGAATCTCGCCTGGCGCCAGCGCCTCGACGCGCGGGTCGTCGATCACGCGGACCTTCGCGGTCACCACGCCCTTGCAGCAGCCAAGGCCTTTGCGCATCTCGCCCGCGACGTCAGAAGCGATCGCTTGCGCCGCCAGCTTCGCCACACCCGTGACGTGCGCGCCTGATACGCTGAAACGTTCGGGGGGATCAGGTCGAGCCACCTGAGCCGCATGCTCGGCGTTCCGCAGCTGCACCAGGGCCTTGAGATCCTGCGTGATGCCGGCGCCCTCGACGGCCCCAAGCAATTCGTCGACCGTCAGGTCGAACACATCGCGCTGCCGCTCCAGCACGCCCGCCGCACTGAGTCTGGCGCCAAGCGCCAGAAAGATGCGGCGGACACGTCCGAACAGACGTGTGCGCTCGAAACGCAGATTCTCCCTGTCCCGGACGCGCGCTTTGGCCCAGCTCACCAGCCAGCGCGCCACCACGCGCTTGCCGAAATCCGGAACAAGCTGGTGCAGGTCCCGTGGCTTGTCCACGACGCGTTGCAATTCACGAGTCTGAGCTGCAGCTGCGATCGCCCGCAGCACTTGTGTTGGGTCTTCGTGAAGCGTGCGACTTTCGAGTTTCAGCTCCTGAGTGCAGCGGTCGCCGAACTTTGCGATGTAACGACCAAAGGCCGCACGCAACTCTGGCGGCTCACTCACCCCGCCGACATCACCCGCCGCCAGGCGCTTCACGACATCAGGACGCCCGCGCACCATCAAGCCCATCGCACGGATCATCCTTGCCGGTTCGGCTGACACAATGTCGCCCTGACCGATCAAGGTTGCGGACAGATGCGCCACCCCGTCCTCGCCAGCCCACCTCGTCATCGCCTTCTGCGCCGCGCCAAACGCGATCATGCAGAGAAAGTCATTGACCAGCGGCGCATCCCATCTGGCCAGAAGCCGGCGCTCGAGAAGGCGATACTCTGCTGCCAGCTGAGCAGGCTGCATGTTGTCGATCTCAGTGTCCGGACGCGATAGCGCCTGGTCGAGCCGGGCATAGAATTCGCGGATCGTCGCCTTGATCCGGAGTTCATGCCAGACGAGGCCAAAGCCAACGCGCGCGAGCTTCAGATTGTCGACGAAACGTTCCCATCCGTTGTCTGAGGGGGGCGCAATGCGGTTCGCCATCGCTTCCGGCAACGCTTCCGAGACGCCCATCATGCCTTCCATGAAGGCGCGATTGGCCTTGAAGCCTGGAAACAGCGCCAGCGCGCGGTACCAGTTGAGCAGGTTGTAGTAGACCCGCCCATCAACACGACCGAGCATGTTCTCGAAGACCGCCCGATGCTCCTGGACTGCCGCAGCGGGGACCCCCATGAGGCGGGAGAACGCCTGGTACACGTGAGAGTAAACGTACCGCGCAAACGAGAACGTCAGCGGCGATGTCACGCCCGGATAGCTCTCGACGATGTTGGAATTGTCCCAGATTGTGAGATCTTCCCCAAGATCCGTGCCGGAGGGCTGCGCCAGTGTCGTGATCGGCCGCGACTGGAGCATGTGCAGTTCGCCGGCATCAAACGCCCATTCGACATCCTGAGGGGATCCGAAGTGGGCTGCCGCCCGGCGCACCATCGCTGCGACCTCGGCGCGCTCGGCCTCGCTCAGCACTGGTGCGTCGGCCACCAGATCTGCCGCCAGCGTCGCCCCATCGGCGCCAATGCGGTAGCTGTCGCCATCGACCTCGCCGCCGACCAGCCTGTCGGCCAATCCCGCAATCGCACTGATCACGATGACATTCCGGTCCCCCGTCACGGGGTCGGCAGAGAAAGCAACGCCCGCGGCACGCGCTTCAACCATCACCTGAACAACGACCGCAGGCGGTTGCGGATCGACTGAGAGCCCGTGCGCACGCCGGTATTGGGCCAGCGTCTGGCTGAACCCGGACTGCCAGACCCGATGCGCGGCCGCGACGGCATCGGCCGGCGCCACGTTCAACTCTGTGGCGAACTGTCCAGCATGCGCGGACGCAGCACCGTCTTCCTCGCGGCCGGACGAACGGACAGCGAGCCGCCCTGCCCCGCCTTCGAGCGCCAGCCGCGCTAACGCCTGATTCACATCTTCGCGGGCGTCAGCCTTCAGCCCGTTCTGGTCGAAGGCCTCCGCCGTGATCACGAAGAATGCCGGCACTGGAAATGTCGCGGCCAGCCTTGCCAGCGCAGCTCCCTTGCCACCCGCCTGCGCCGGCGACAGTGCAGCTTCGCCCGTCAACACGTATCCGAGCGCGCCACTCACGATGGGACCAACGACATCAGCAACGGTATCACGCCCAGCAGCAGGTAGTTCCCAAGCACGAGCACCGCCGTGCCGGCTTCCACCTGCTTGACCTTCTTCGCCGTTGGCGTCCCTGCATAGTCGATCGCCGTCCATGCAGCGAACATCGTTACAAGCATCAATCCTGCCAGAACGACCAGGCCAGCGTCCGATCGCACATTGATGAACGCCGAGAGCGCCAGTCCAGCCAGCGCCAGCGCCATCACCACGATACCTGCGCGTTCTGCGCCCCAGAGCTTGGAATATGTTTCCACGCCCTCCCGCTCCATCTCCGGGGCCCAGCTCTTGCGCGCAATCTCGATCACCGAACCGTTGACCAAGGACAGGAGCAGGAATGCGCCAAGGGGCAGACCGAGGCTTCCGTGTAGGCCCGCTTCCGCAGGCAGCCAGTCGCACGCCGTCGCATAAAGATCGATCAGCGGCATGATGGCCATGTGGCTCACCATGTAGATGATCGGCCGCTTCTTCAGCCAGGCAGGAACGAAGAACTCCTTCGTCATCACCGCCATCCATGACCAGACAAGCAGCAACAGCCCCAGCAGCCGCCAGTCCAGCGCAACCGTCAGCGCGATCTGCGCGACACCCACGACGATTGCGACACTGCGCAGCTCTGCCAGTTTCACCAGGCCGCGCGGCACAGGCCGTTCCGGCCGGTACCTTGTGTCGTCTTCGTTGTCCTTGTGCTCGTCCGCGACGCGAAGCTGGAAGAAGAAGCCCAACAGCACCAGGACTGCGACGACAACCCCCGCCACGTTCGGAGCTTCGCCGCGCAGCAAGGCTGACAGACAGACCGCGGAGGCGCCGAAGGCTGCAATGAGTATCCCGTGCTTCACCAACGGGAATCGTTCAGCCTGATACTCCCACAGGCGCACACCCAACCCTCGTGAGTCAGGAGCAGGCGCATCGGCTCGCACCGCTGCCTCGCTCACGCCTTACCCCGCGCCAGGTTCTTGTGTGCGCTTGCGAACTCGTGCGCGCACAACGCGCCGATGATCGAAAGCTCGCCAGCAAGGCATACGGCGGCGACCACTTCCCCGAACGCCCGCACCTGTCCCGCCCCCTTGAGGCCGAGGATGTTCAGGCAGGCCGCCTGAGTCGGAAGGCCCGTACCGCCGCCAACCGTGCCGACGATGATGTTGGGCAATGTGACAGATACGAACAGCCGGTCGCTCTCGCGCAGCTCGATGCGCGTGACACCCACTGCACTTTCGGCCACGCAGGCCGCGTCCTGACCGGTTGCAAGATAGAGCGCGGCCAACCCGTTCGCATAGTGACCCTGTACGCCAATCGAACCGGACATAACGCCGCCCAGCGCCGACATGCGCCAGTATTGTTCCATGCGCTGCGGGCTCGTGTGCAGCTGCTTGCGCACTTCCTCGGCTGGAAGGTCGACAGAAGCCGTCACCTTGCGGCCGCGCACGCCGACGAAGGACATGGCAGAGGCCTTTTTGTCCCCTGAGAGGTTCGCCTCGACGAACCAGTGGACAGGCTTCACCGGCGAATGCTCCTCGATCGCCTTGCACACCGCCTCGGTTGCGATGGTCACCATGTTCTGGCCCGCCGCATCGCCGGTGGTGTAGCTGCAGACCAGATACACATGATCGCCCTCGACATGCGGGCTCATCTCGACCAGCTTGCCGTGCCGCGTTGTCGCCTCGGCTGTCGCCTTCAACATCTCAAAGTTCTCGCATACCCAGGCGACGAAGAGCCCTGCTTCGGTGGTCGAAGCAAAGGCAAAGCCTGGCGAGCGATGCACGCCCTCGGCCAACGTGCCGGTGGTGCAGCCGCCAACGGAGGAAATCAGCCGCGCGCCTCGCCCATAGCTGGCCACGAGCGCCGCCTCGCTGGTCGCCAGCGGGACATAGAAATCACCCTTGGCGAAGATGCCGTTCACGCGCAGAGGTCCGATCACGCCGACCGGCAAACGCATCGTGCCGACATAGTTCTCGATGTTATGCTCGTAGCGCTCCAGCTCGTCCTGCGCCCGCGCATCATAGAGCGCGGCCTTGTCGGACTCGCTCGCGCCCGAATGGCCCAGCAACGTCTTCCAGTTGGCCGCAGTGAAGGTTGGCTCGATATGCTTGGCAGGTCGGATCCACGGCTTGAGGGGGGTCGCCGCGTCAGGCCGGGTGCGCGCGGCGACATCAGCCGCCGTCCGCCCCTCAAGCATGGCCGCGATCATCCGCCGTGCAGCATCAAATGCGCTTGGCATGCCGTCCCTTTACTGCCTGCCGCATCCTGCTTCGTATGCAACGCGACCGCATAGATCGGGCAATTCAGGGAAAACTCAAGGCAGGATGGCGACAGTCAGGCCGCAAAGCCGTAACGTTGCCCCAACGCGATCAGGGCGCTCGCGGTGGGCGATCAGCGATTCGCCTAAGCCGGCGGTTGAACCGGATAGACCAGCAGCGACGTGTCGTAGCCCCATGCCTTCGCCTTGGCTGTCAACTCATCGATCAGAGCCTGGCCCGGCTGAGGATTGCGGGTGAAGATGTTGAGTTCGCCGAAGTCAGGCGTCACCGAGACAAACCAGCTATAATCGTCGGCAAGGGCGACGACCCAGGTCTCACGGCTGATGAGTGGGAAATAATCAGCGCGGATCTTCGCGTTCGCGCCCGGGTCGAGGATGTGCCCCGTACCCTCAACAACGCGTTCGGGACCATCAAGCGTCTTGTCGCGGCAAGAATCGCGAACGTGCACCTGGTTGGGTTCAGTCTTGGGCGTGTACCGCGTAATGCCCGCGACGCAGCCCTGAAGGAGCCAGTTCGGCCGGAAAGCGATCTCATGCCAGACGCCCGTGTAGAACCGCGCGGCATCGACTTTCGCCACGGGCGGAGGCGCGCCGCCGGGTCCAGGGGAGGTGATGCACCCCGCCAGCAGGCTGGATGCGGCGAAGGTCAGGGCAAGAGCGGCATGTTTCATGTGCGAGATACGCGTGGACGCGGGGATTGGAGCACCCGGCCGGCAAAGATTTGATGACAGCTGCATGAGCTCGCCTATTTCTACTCAATGATCCGCCCTGAGGACCTGCTCTGCCCAACGCCCAGGGGCCTCTATTGCCCACCGGGCGATTTCTACATCGACCCCGTTCGCGGCGGGGTCGAGCGCGCCGTCGTAACCCACGGCCACTCAGACCACGCCCGCGCTGGCCACGGCGCCGTGCTCGCCACGCCTGAAACGCTCGAAGCGATGGCCACCCGCTATGGCCAGGAATTCACCCGCGCCCGCCAGTCCGCCGCCTATGGCCAGACCAGCCGCATCGGCGATGTAGAGGTAACGCTTCACCCTGCCGGTCACGTCATTGGCTCAGCCCAGGTCGAGGTCAGGTGGAAAGGCCTCACAATGGTCTGCACCGGCGACTACAAGCGCCGCGCTGACCCAACGGCTGCTCGTTTCGAAGTCGTGCCATGCAACGTCCTCATCTCCGAAGCAACCTTTGCGCTCCCGGTCTTCCGCCACCCCGACAGCAAGGGCGAGGTCGCAAAGCTGCTCGCCTCCATCCGCGCCTTTCCGGACCGCGCCCATCTCGTCGGGGCCTATGCCTTCGGCAAGGCCCAGCGCGTGATCCGCGAACTGCGCGATGCGGGCTATGAGGAGACCATCTACATCCACGGCGCGATGAAGCAGCTCTGCGACATGTACGAACGTCTCGGCGTTGACCTCGGCTCGCTCGAATCGGCCACAGTGGAGAAGGGGCAGCGCAGGGAGACCCAGAAGTTCGCCGGCAAGATCATCATCTGCCCGCCATCGGCCACCGGCGCCGCGTGGGCGGACCGCTTTCCCGACCCCGTCCTCGCGTTTGCATCGGGCTGGATGAACATCCGCCAGCGCGCGAAATCTGGCGGCATCGAACTTCCGCTCATTCTCTCGGACCATGCGGACTGGGATGAACTGACGCAAACCGTCACCGAGGTGAACCCCGACGAGCTATGGGTGACGCACGGCCGGGACGATGCGCTCGCCAGATGGGCAGAACTGGAAGGCCGGAGGGCCCGGCCGCTCCACCTCGTCGGCTATGAGGACGAAGCGGGAGAATAGCCTGACACCGCGCAACTGACGCGTGCGCCCCCTTCCGCATCGGGCAATCCCACGGCATTGCTGCCGCCCATGCCCTAACGCATCCTCAACGCTGACCGGATCGAAGCGACGCTGGAGACGCTCTACCATCGTATCCAGGAGCGCTTTCCCAATCGGGGCCTGGCCAACCTCTGCAGGCAGCTCCTCGAGATCGCCCGCGAGGACAAGCGCAAGGTCTCCTGGGTCGCAAAGCCGAACCTCTGGCTCCGCATCGGTGTCGGTGTCGCCATCGGGCTCGGGCTGATCGTCCTCCTGATGTTCTTTTTCGGACTCAGCATCCTCGGTTTGAAGTTTACTGACGAGGTGTCGAGCATCCTCCAGGGTGTCGATGCAGCTGTGAACACCATCGTGCTGTCAGGCGCCGCAAGCTGGTTCCTGCTCAACCTCGAATCCCGGTGGCGTCGTCGCGCCGTCCTGAAGGATCTGCACGAATTGCGCTCCATCGCGCACGTCGTCGACATGCATCAGCTGACCAAGGACCCGACACAGCTTTGGAAGGGCTACAGCTCCACGGCCTCTTCGCAGGTTCACGACATGTCGGAATTCGAGCTGATCCGCTATCTCGACTATTGCAGCGAGATGCTCTCGCTCACCGGCAAGCTCGCCGCCCTCTACATGCAGAACATGCGTGACCCCGTGATCATCGATGCGGTCACCGAAATCGAAGAACTGACCACCAACCTGTCCCGGAAGATCTGGCAAAAGATCATGATCCTCCAACAGCCCTCGCGGACCTGGGGCCAGTAACTCAGGGTCCCGTCGCGGGGTGAACTGCGCCACGCTTGCGCGCGTACAGGCGTTGGGAGATGGTTTATGGTCGACGAGCAGCCCCGCGTCGAAGTCACCTCGCGCGCCCAACTCCGCGCATGGCTCCAGCGCAACCACAAAAGCCAGGCGAGCATCTGGCTTGTGACGTGGAAGAAATCTGCCGGCAAGCGCCATGTCCCTTATGGCGACATCGTCGAGGAAGCGCTGTGCTTTGGCTGGATCGATAGCCTCCCGCGAAAGCTCGACGCCGAGCGTACGATGGTCCGGCTCAGTCCACGCAAACCCGGCAGCGCCTGGTCTGCGGTCAACAAGAAGAAAATCGAGCGTCTTGAAGCGGAAGGGCGGATGACGAAGCCGGGCCATGACGCAATCGAACGCGCCAAAGCGGATGGCAGCTGGACACGTCTCGACGCGATTGCGACGCTGGCGTCGCCTCCTGACCTTGCCAAAGCCCTCAGGTCCTCGCCCAGAGCGATGCGCTATTTCGAGGCCTTCCCGCCTTCCGCCCGCCGCGCAATTCTTGAATGGATTACGCAGGCGAGGACGGCGGAGACCCGTGCACGCCGTATCGCCGAGACAGTGCGCCTGGCCGCCGAAAACATCCGCGCAAACCACGCACGCCAGCCAAAGTCCGCCCTCCGGCAGGCGTGATGAGCCCTCACGCTCTGCACTGCCTCAAGGTGCGGGAGCCGTCGGCAATGTGTAGCCGACCGTGGCGCCCGGCCCTGGCGGGAGGTCGAGCACTGCCCACCCCACAGTGAGCGCTGTGCCAACGATCAGGATCCAGATTGAGTAGGGCAACATCGTCGCTGCGAGACTGCCGAGCCCGAACTGCGGGTTCCAGCGTTGTGCGAACGTCAGGATCAGCGGGAAGTAGACCATCAGCGGCGAGATGATGTTGGTCGCGCCATCGCCGACGCGGAACGCGGCCGTCGTCATTTCCGGGCTGATGTTGAGCAGCATCAGCATCGGCACCAGAACGGGCGCCAGCAGCGCCCATTTGGCGCTCGCCGAACCGATGAGCAGGTTGACCAGCGCCGTCATCACCACAATCGATGCGAGCAGCGCCGGGGCAGGCATGTTCATCGATTTCAGGAAATCCGCGCCATTGACTGCCACGATCAGGCCGAGATTGGTCCAGTTGAACATCGCCACGAAGTGCGCTGCGACGAAGGCGAGCACGAGATAGTAGGCCATGTCGCCCATCGACTGGGCCATCATCTTCACGATGTCGCGGTGGCCTTTGACGCTCCCCGTGACGGCGCCGTAGACCCAGCCCATAACGAGGAAGAGCACGAAGAACCCCGCCACCAGCGACTGCAGCAGCGGCGTCAGCTGAATGACGAGATTGTCCCCTTCCGAGTCCATCAGCGGCGTACCGGGACCCATCGTCAGGAACACCCACAGGCCGATCACGGCCAGCGCCGCCAGCCCTGAAAGCGCCAGGGCCCGGCCCTCCCTGGCGCCGTCGGTTGCAACAGGCTCGATGCTCGATGAAACGCCGCCAGTCCACGCGCCAAGCCGAGGCTCGATGATCCGGTCAGTGACAAACCAGATCACCGGCAGGAAAACGACCAGCATTGCCGCGATGAACCACCAGTTACCGGCAATATTCATCGTCCAGTCCGGCGTGATCGTCTCGGTCGCCGCCTGAGTTATGCCGAAGAGCAGGGCATCGAGCTGCCCTGGCAGAAGGTTCGCCGAGAAGCCGCCCGAGACGCCGGCGAAGGCCGCTGCAATGCCCGCGATCGGGTGGCGTCCGGCCGAGGCGTAGAGAACCGCAGCAAGAGGAACGAGCACGACGTAGGCCGCGTCGGCTGCAAGATTGCCCATCATCGCCACGAAGGCGATCATCGGCGTCAGCAGGAATTTCGGCGCGCCCTTTACGGCGGCGCGCATGGCCGCGCCAAACAGACCCGTGCGTTCCGCAACGCCGGCGCCCAGCATCACGACAAGCACATAGCCGAGCGGATGGAAGTGCGTGAATGTGGTCGGCATCTCCACCAGCAGGCGGCGGATGTTCTCCGCATCGAAAATGCTTGAGGCCTGAACGACCAGTGGCGCGCCCGCGTCATCCTTGGTCACCGGATGAAGCACCTGAACACCCGCCGCTGCCGCGATCGCCGAGATCACGGCGAGGATCAGGATCAGCCACAGGAAGATGAACACGGGATCGGGCAGCGCATTTCCCGTCCGCTCGATCCATCCAAGTATGCCCTTCGGGCGCGGCTGTCCGGCGGCGGTCTCTGCCATGCACTTGCTCCTGTCGTTGCAGACACGCAGCAAGTCTGGGGGCCATCGTCAATGGCTATCACGCGTAACGGCGGCTACGCTTCCTCGCCCTTCTCCACTTCCGCATGCTCGTTGCGGCTATGTGACCCGAAAGCGTGCATCGGCTCGGGCGATCACATCGCCGTCAGCGGTGATGAACGCCTGCGCAAAGCACAGCGTCCGACCAGTTCGCACATATTGCGTGTCGAACGCCACCCATTGGCCAAGCTTCGCTGCGCCGATGAAATCTGTCGCCATCGACACCGTCACCAGCCCGCCTTCCGGCTTGCGCCCCTCACCACTCATAACCTGCACGCAAGTCAACCCCATCGCATTGTCAGCAAGCGCCGCGATCAGCCCGCCATGCAGCATGCCGCGGGAGTTGGTGTGGGCCGCTCGGACATGAAGACCCAGCACGATCCTGTCCGGCAGGATCTGCGAATACAGCGGCTCCCAGGGATCCGTGACGGGCGATTTGCGAAAGTGGGGCGCGAAGCCGCGCGGTGCGTGAACCTCTTCTGAAACTGTCACGTCTCCGCTTTGCCGCAGCGCCAACGGGCCGCCGGCTCCCTCAAACGTCATGTGCTGCAACTGGACGTCAGTATGCCATGCGCCCTAGTCTCTGCAACGCATCCGGCGGCCAGACCGGAGCATCATGGGAGAGAGCAATGAGCATTCATCTGTCCGGCAGTCGCCGGGCTATCCTCAAAGCATCCGTGGCACTCCTCGCCGTCGGCGGAAGCGGCGGCCTTCTGGCCGCCTGCAATAACGAGGCATCGCCAGCGGCGGCCACGGCTGTCGACCCCAATCCAGTCGTCGCCACCACATACGGCAAGGTGAAGGGCGCATTGGAAGATGGGATCGCTACGTTCAAGGGCGTGCGCTATGGCGCCGACACAGCGACGACGCGCTTCCAGGCGCCGCGCGCGCCAGAGCCCTGGACCGACGTCAGGGATGCGCTGGCGGCTGGCAACTCTGCACCACAACCACCCTCGGGCGATGGGGGCGGACTATTCAAGTCGTGGCGCCCCGATCCACCCATAGCCACAAGCGAGGATTGTCTCTTCCTCAATGTGTGGACGCCGGCCGCGGACGACAGAAAGCGCCCTGTGCTCGTCTGGTTCCATGGCGGCGGCTTCTCGACCGGATCGGGCTCGTCGTATGCCTATGACGGCGTACGGCTTGCGAAACGCGGCGATGTGGTTGTGGTCACCACCAACCACCGCCTGAACCAGTTCGGCTATCTCAACCTTGCCGGATATGGCGAGCAGTTTGCCGATTCAGGCGCCGTCGGGGCGCTCGACATGATCCAGTCGCTCGAATGGGTGCGTGACAACATCGCGGCCTTCGGCGGCGACCCTGGCAACGTGCTCATCTTTGGCGAGTCCGGCGGCGGATCGAAGGTCTGCACCCTGATGGCGATGGACAAGGCCAAGGGCCTTTTCCACCGCGCCGTCGTCCAGTCCGGCCCGCGGATCAATCATGTCACGAAGGAAGCGTCGGCAAAGGCGGCAGACGAAGTGGTGAAAAAGCTTGGCCTGACGAAAGACACGATCGCTGAGATCCTGACGAAACCCGTTGCTGACATCCAGGCTGCGGCTGAAGGTGTCCAAGGCGCCGGGTCGGGACCTGTACGCGACGGCCGATCCATCACGCGCGATCCGTTCAATCCGGATGGGCCGCCGCAGTCCGTCGACGTGCCGCTTCTCATCGGCTGCAACCGCACGGAGGGTACATCGCTCACGGCCGCAGACAGCCCCAACCATCTGCTCACGTGGGATACACTTCCGGGAGCGATCAAGACAGCCTTTCCGACCAAGGACGCAAAGACAATCATCGACCTCTACAAGGCGAAGCATCCCGATATCGAAGCGCCCGAGCTGTTCTTCATGGCGACCTCAGACAACACCTTCTTCCGCGGCAGCGTAACGGTTGCGGATCGAAAGGCGCAGCAAGGCGGCGCGCCCGTCTTCTTCTACATGCTGGATTGGGAAACCCCAGTGATGGAAGGCAAACGCTACGTCCCGCACGCACTTGATATCGGCATGGTATTCGACAACGTCGCCAAGTCCGAGTCCATGTCCGGTACAGGACCTGAGGCGCAGGCCATCGCAGACCAGATGTCCGAAAGCTGGCTGGCCTTCGCAAAAACGGGCAACCCCGCCAACCCCAAAGTCGGCGCGTGGCCCGCCTATACGCCCGCCCAGCGCAACATGATGGTCTTCCGCGCCACGCCCGGCGTGGAAGTCGACATCCGCGCAGACGAGCGAGCGGCGACCGCAGCCTGATCTTGCATCCCCTCTGGCCCTGACGGCTGGAGGGGACGCGAGGGGCGTCCTATATCACCGCCATGCAAGCTTTCGCCGCGCTTCTCGAACGGCTGGTGCTCACGCCGTCGCGCAACGCGAAGCTCCAGCTGATCTGCGACTATCTTCGCCACACCCGCGACCCCGCGCGCGGCTGGGCCATCGCGGCGATCACCGGCGAACTCGACATCCCTTCGGTCAAGCCTGCCGCCATCCGTGCACTGGCCGCTGCGCGCGTCGACCCTGTCCTGTTCAACCTGAGCTACGACTATGTCGGCGACCTCGCCGAGACGATCTCCCTCATCTGGCCGCAACGCCCCGGCGCCAATCGCTCGCCCGACCTCAACGAGGTCGTCGAGACCCTGATGGAGTCCACCAAGGTGCAAGGACTCGTCCTTGTTGAGGGCTGGCTCGATGCGCTCGACGCCACCGGCCGCTGGGCCTTGCTCAAGCTCGTCACCGGAGGCCTGCGCATCGGCGTTTCCGCACGCCTCACCCGGCAGGCTCTCGCCGACTATGGCAAGGTCGATGTCGCCGAGATCGAGGAACTCTGGCACGGCATGGCGCCGCCCTATCTCGACCTCCTCGCCTGGCTCGACCAACGCGCCCCCAAACCCGTCTCAGGCGCGCTCTCCCCTTTCCGCCCTCCCATGCTCGCGCACCCGCTCCTGAGCAAGACCGAGCGCATCGAAGCGGCCGACCTCGACCCGTCGCTGATCTCCCCGACAGACTTCGCCGCCGAATGGAAGTGGGACGGCGTCCGCGTCCAGCTGGCCGCCGACAAGGGCGTGCGCCGCCTCTATACCCGCAATGGCGACGACATTTCGCAAACCTTCCCGGACCTGCTCGAAGCCGCCGATTTCAATGCCGCCATCGACGGCGAACTTCTCATCCGCTCGCCGCACGGCGGCGTTGCCTCCTTCAACGAACTGCAGAAACGTCTCAACCGCAAGCTTGTCTCGCCGAAGCAGATGGCCGATCGGCCCGCCCTGCTACGCGCCTACGACCTGCTGCAGGAGGATGATCAAGACCTTCGTTCACTCTCCTTCGCTGAGCGCCGGAAGCGCCTCGAACGCTTCATCGTCACGCTTGACCACCCACGCATCGACCTCTCACCCCTTGTCGCCTTCGCAGACGCTGCAGCGCTTGACGACCTGCGTCGCAATCCTCCAACCAACGAGATAGAAGGCCTGATGCTGAAGCGCTGGGACGCACCCTATGTCGCCGGCCGCCCTGCAGGCCAGTGGTACAAGTGGAAACGCGATCCCTACCTCGTCGACGCAGTCCTGATGTATGCCCAGCGCGGCCACGGCAAACGCTCCGGCCTCTACTCCGATTTCACCTTCGGCGTCTGGCGCAGCGCTGCCGAAGGCGAAGAACTCACCCCCGTAGGAAAGGCCTATTTCGGATTCACCGACGAAGAGCTTGCCAGGCTCGACAGATACGTCCGAGACAACACCATCGACCGCTTCGGCCCTGTCCGCTCCGTCACCGCCAGCAAGGAGGCAGGTCTCGTCCTCGAGATCGCCTTCGAAGGTCTTCAGCGTTCACCCCGCCACCGCTCCGGCCTCGCCATGCGCTTTCCCCGTATCCACCGCATCCGCTGGGACAAACCCTCCCGCGACGCCGACCGCATCGAAACGCTGGAGGCTATGCTGCCGGACTAGGCCACGAACTTCTCGCGGTTCTTGCCCTTGGCCGTCGCATAGTGAGCGCGGATGATCGCCAGGTCCGCCTCATAATCCCCGCTCGGGTAAACCACCGCCGCAAGTCTCACGCACTTCGTTCCATAGTCGAGCACGCTCAGCACGATCGGAACACCGGCCGCCACCGCGATGTGATAGAACCCGCTCTTCCACTCGCGCACGGCGCTGCGTGTGCCCTCGGGTGGAATTGCCAGAACCATTCGCCTCGACGAAGCAAATGCATCCGCCATGGCGCGCACCACGTCATTGCTCTGCGACCGATCGATCGGCACACACCCGAGCGCCTTGATCAACCACCCGAACGGACCGCGCGTCAGGCTCGCCTTGCCCATCCAGCGCAGCTTCACGCGATAATGCGCGGCCGTCGCCAGCATGTTGAGCCCGTCCCAGTTCGACGTATGCGGAGCGGCCACGAGCACCGCCTTGTCCAGCGCCGGAAAGTCCCCGCACACCTTCCATCCGGAAAGCTTCAGAAATGTCCCGCCAATCCAGCGAACGATTTCCGACCCCGGGCCCGCAAACCGCGCGGGCCGGGCCGTCGAACCATCAATGAGGACCTGCCTCGCCGCGCTCACTGGCCCTTCGCACGCGGCATGCGCAGCGACAGGACCAACACAACCAGTCCAACGATCGCAAGCGCGCCGCCGCGATAAGACCAGTCGACATCGCCCGTCATGAAGCTGCCCGGGATCACATTGATCCCCTGGAAAATCCACACCCCACCCATGAGCAGGCAGAGCGCCCCGACAACCGCCCCGGCAATCCTGAAGCCATTCATGCTCATCTCCCTGCTGAGCGACCCTAGCAGAACGCCTGAAGAGGTCACGGCCTTGTCGCGTCGGATCGCCATGCTAGGCTCATGACGTTGGCAGAAGCCAATGGGGATGCATCGTGTTTCGATCCGTAGAGCGACTGACCCGGCCTGTCGCGGTGGCGTTTCTGCTCACCTTGGCCGGCTGTGCATCATCCTCATCGCCCAGCGTGACAACGCCGGTGAAGGCTGTCGCGCCGCCGCCGCTCTCGGCTCCGCCTTCCGATCCGCGCGCCACGCCCAGTGCCGCAACGCTTGACAGTTATCGCGCATGGATCAGCTGGGCCCGCCGTCAGCATCCCTATGCCGAAAGCGAGGCGCGCATGTACGCCGTCATGATGTGCGAGTCCGGCGGACGCCCGCTTATCGTCAATGCCGCCGGCCCCTATACTGGCCTGTTCCAGTATGCCACCGGCACCTGGGATGGCGCATGGAACACGTATCGCGATCGCAGCGTGAAGGATCCCGAGGCCCAGATCCTCGCCACTGCGCTGGCCTGGAGCCTCGGCATGCAGAACCAGTGGGGCTGCTACAAGAAGACCGCAACGACACCTTGATCGGCAAGCGGCTTGGGTCTCGCCCGATTTCGTCCTAGGTGAGCACCCGTTAGCAAGTCAGGCCAGTTCGCGCATGGATTTCCAGCAGCAGCTCTATGAATTCCGCCTTTGGGCGTCCGACTTTCATGGACCCACGCAGAAATGGGTGTGGTCTGTCGTTGCGCTGCTTGCGGCTTACGCAATCGGTTTTGTGATCGCGCGCGTGTTGCGGTTTCTGGCCGGACAGCTTTCGGGGTTGCGCCACCGTGAGCTCAAGGAAGGCGAACAGAAGACGGCCGATCACATCATGGTCGACATTCTCGGCGCCTTTATCCGCGTCCTCTGCCTGTTGATTGCCTGCGTCATTGTCGCCAACCTCCTGTTCGGCTACCCGCTGCAGCAGGCAGAAGCGCTTGGCGTGGCCTCGGTGCGCGGCCTCGCCATTCTTGTCGGGGTCTGGTTTCTAGGCTCCTGGCTCGGCTCGCGTGTCCGCAGGTTCGGCCAGAAACTTGGCCGCGCCAACGCCGGCAGCGAAACGCTGTTCACCTTCCTGGGCGCGCTTGTCCGCTTCGGCGCCTTTGCGGTCGGCCTCATCGCCGCGCTGCAGCAGTTCGGCTTCGATACGGCTTCGCTCCTCGCAATCGTCGGTGCGGCCGGTCTCGCCATTGCTCTGGCGCTGCAGGACACGCTGAAGGCGGTCGCCGCAGGGGTCGTCATCGCAGTCTTCCGCCCCTACAAGATCGGCGACGTTGTCCGCATCGCGGGGCAGGATGGCACTGTCGCCGACATCACGCCCTTCACCACGGTCCTCAACACGCTCGACAATCGCGAGGTGGTGGTCACCAACGACAAGGCTTGGGGCGACGTCATCATCAACTCATCGGCACGCAGCCTGCGTCGCCTCGATCTGTTGTTCTCGATTGACTACAATGACGACATCGACAAGGCGCTCCGCCTCATCACCGGCATTCTCGCAAAGGATCCGCGCATCCGGAACGAGCCGCCGATCTGGGTCAACGTCACAGATCTTGCTGCATCTTCGGTCGACATACGCGCCCGGGCGTGGGTTGCGAATTCGGACTGGTGGGACGCCCGCTGCGACACCATCCGTGCCGTGAAGCTGGCCTTCGACCAGAACAACATAACCATCCCCTATCCGCACCAGGTGCATGTCGAGAAGCCAGCAGTCGACCGGGCGCCGCCGCAACTGCAATTGCCCGACAACGAATACCGTGCACCCCGTGGACTTGAACCGACAGACTGATAGCGTCAGGCGGGTTACAGCGCAGAAGGGAAGCCATGGCCCAGTCCCGCCCGGACGATCGCCAGATTCCAGCGAAGGTCACGGATGTTGTTTTCGAGCCGGTGTCCGAACCCGATCCTTTCTGGGAATCCGGTGATCGGGATCGGCGCGCGCGTGGGCCGGTCTCGTTCTCGGGGCGGATGTTCAATGTCGGCTGGAAGGGCTGGGCGCGTCTCGCTATCGTGTGCGTCATCGTCGGTGCTGTTTTCCAGGCTGGCGGCTTCAATCCGTTCGCGCCCGGCTTCACGATCGGCGTCGGCGCGGGGCAAATTCTCGACGGCATTATCCGGATTGCGACCTGGTCGGCACAGCTTGCGGCGCTGCCCCTGCTACTTGGCGCCGTCGCCGTGCTTCCCTTCTGGATCGGCTGGCGCGCACTGGTGACGCTGTTCAACCGCGACAAGCCGCCTGGACCGCAGGACCGCATCCTCCCGCGCGAACGCAGGAAGCAGTGATCCTCGGTTTGGGTATCCTTACCCATACGAGCTGACAGGATAGACAGCATGCCGCAGTTGTCGCGTGGGGCAACGAGAGCAATGTAACGTCGCTTACGGCCCGTCCCCCAACCCAGGGCCGGAAGAGTAAGGGGCGCTGGGCAACCAGCGCCCCTGAGCTTTTGAGAGCCCCTCGTTTTGTCAGTCGCCAGAAGGCGCGCACGAGGAACCTCGCGCGGCCTTGGTGGTCGATTTGTCAGGCCTCACACCGCAACCCTTGCTCGCAGCAAGTGGACGCGGAGACGTCTGGAGAACGACCGCAGCCTTTCGCCAGCACTCAACGGGTCTGCTGATGGCGATGGTTCTGCGCCCGGCGCTGGCTCTGCACGCTGAAGGTCACCCCGACGCAGGACCGCACAAAGCCGGCGGGGCGCTTGCCTGCCACCTGTGGGTCTCGACCTATGGCGCGTGTCTGCGTCGTAGTTCGGCGAGCAGGGCCGCGTCGAACTCGCGCGTTGGCAGGTCATTCCAACTGGCGATTTCCCGCTTGAGAAGCGCATTCTTTCTGGCGACCTCGAACGTGTCGCCCGGGATCAGCTTCAGCGCAAACAACTGCTGGGGCGAATAGCCGGTCAGGACCCAGGAGTAATGCCAGCCGAGGCCGGCAACCTTGGCCAGCTCGTTCGTGCAGTTGGACGTGATCGTGTTGTAGAAACGCGGATGCGTTGCGACATCGATCGTGCCTTCGAGCAGGGCGCGCAGGAAACGCTGCTTCTGGCCTTCATCGAGGGCCAGCGGATAGACGTAGACATCCTTATCGAGAAAGGTCACGCGCCGGGTGAGAAGTTCGCGCGCCGTCGCCCAGATGTAGGATAGCTCAAACCGGTTGAAGACGCCTGCGACGGCGTCATAGGTCTCACCCTGCTCAAGCCTCGCTTCCACAGTGAGACCGACGATGCGATCCCCACCGAACTCAAACAGGATCAGCGTATGCGCGGCATATTCGCCGCCAGGCTGCGGCTCGACCACAAACCAGACATTGCGCAGATCGTCGAACGTGTTGGCGAAGGTGATCGCCTCCTGCGTGGCGGGGCCTTCGGGCGTGTAGGACCAGTCCGCAACATGATCGAGCGCAAACGATCCGGCCGATAGCTTCACGTTCGGCATGTGGGCGAGATTGTCGACCCATTTGCGGTCAAGCCGCGCTTCTGCGAGCAGCACGGGCATCAGGACTGCGACCAGCAGGGCGAGCAGCGCAAGACCCGCGCTGCGCCATGGCCGCTTCCTCATCCAGCTCCAGACGCCCATGTATCCCGTTCACTCGACCCGCTCGAAATCATGAAGGCCGCCGCGTCGGCAAACAAGTGATTCCTGTTGCTGTATGCTTCTGGCTCGCCCATCAGATGGCCAGGGTCCACGCGGGGTGTTGTGACCCGCAATTCCGATCCGGGAGCTTGAGATGAAGAAAACGACGATGCTGGCGGCCGCAGGCGCCGCGATGATTCTTTCGCAGGCAGCAGACGCTCAGGAGGCCGGTCAATATGTGCGGCCCTACTGGTGGGACAAGCCGGTGGTGGAAGGCATGGGCCGCGCCATTGTCGAGGTGGCCCCGAACAGGGCGCGTTTCGACCTCGCCTTTGTCGAGACGGATGGAAAGTCCGACGAGGCGATGAAAAAGGCCGTACAGCGGTCCAAGATCGCCTATGACGCCATCAAGAAGGTGGCCGGCGACAAGGCGCGCGTGACGACCAGCGTCAACGTCGAAGCCTACTACAAGCAGTACCGCGACAAGGATGGCAACCTGCAGACCAATTACCGCGCCGACCAGGTCGATGGCTACCAGGCGCGGGTCAGTATGAGCGTGCTGCTGACGGATCCGTCTCTGGCGGGGCGTGCGCGTGCGGCGGCGCTGGCGCTCGGGCCGCAGGACATGAACCCGATCTACATCTTCCTCGAACAGACGACCGACATGCAGCGCCGTGCGCTCGAGGAAGCCGCCAAGGACGCGCGCGCTCGCGCGCAGCTGGCGGCGACGGCGGCTGGAGCTCGGCTCGGCGACCTGCTCGTCGTGCAGGAAGGCAGCGACAGCTGCATGGGCGGATGGTCGAGCGGACAGGTGGCGCGCGTGCTGGGCGTTGATGGCGGCTATTCGCCGGCCTATGCGACAGCGCCTCCTCCGCCGCCGCCGCCTCCGCCGCCTGCCCCGCCCATTGCGCAAGGCGAGGTTGGGCGCCAGCAGATCACCATTTCGGAACGCGATCTGGCGGCGCTCGACCTCCCGAGCGACCCCAATCCGCAGACGATGCAGGCGAGCGTCTGCATGATCTGGACACTGGTGAAGTAGCGCGATGGATGCGGCGAGGCGCCTTGACCTCGCCGCATTCTTCGATCAAACACCGCGGCTTGGATCAACCTCCTTTCGGAGACGCTCGATGAAACGGCGTTACGAAAATCAGGTCGCGCGTATCGCCCAGCCAATGCTGGACGGTTGCGACCGCATGGAGGGATAGGTCCAGAACATCGGCCAAGGCTGATGGTAACCGAACCCTCCGCGCTTCTCGCCGGAGGGTTTTTTGTTGTCCGCGCTGGACAATGATAGCCTCCGGAAAGCGCGGAGGGTCTGCGAAACAAGGAAACGCAGACATGAGCACGTTCGAAGTGTTCGAAACGGCGGCGGGGGGCCGCATCAAGGCCTGGGTGAAGGGCGTTCCCGTCGAGAACGCGGCTCGGGAGCAGCTGGAAAACGTTGCGGGGCTGCCGTTCGTGCATTCCCACCTCGCCGTCATGCCTGACGTCCACTTCGGGCGCGGCGCCACCGTTGGTTCGGTAATCCCGACCAAGGGCGCGATCATCCCCGCCGCGGTCGGCGTCGACATCGGCTGCGGCATGATGGCGGTGGAAACCACACTACGGGCGGAACACTTGCCGGACTCGCTGGCGAAGCTGCGCTCGGAGATCGAGCGCAAGGCGCCGGCGGGCGTGGGGCGCGGCGGAGAATGGGGAACCATCCCGGACTCCGTGGTCTCGCGCTGGCGTAATTCGGATCTTGAGGAGCGCCTGGATCGCATCCGCGACAAGCACCGCAAGATTCCGAACCACAAGACCGGCAGCCAGCTCGGCACGCTTGGCTCAGGCAACCACTTCATCGAGGTCTGTCTCGACGAGCGTGGTTTTGTCTGGGTGATGCTGCACTCGGGCTCGCGCGGCACGGGCAACCAGATCGGGCAATACTTCATCGAGACAGCCCGCAAGGCTCTAAAGGAACGTGTGCTCGGCTATCACGTGCCGGATCAGGATCTCGCCTTCTTCGTGGAGGGCGAACCGATCTTTGACGACTACATCGAAGCGGCAGGCTGGGCGCAGGACTACGCGCGCGCAAACCGCGAAGCGATGATGGAGCGGACGCTGCAGGCAATGCGCGAGCATCTGCCCAAGTTCAAGCTCGGCAAGCACGCGGTGAACTGCCACCACAACTATGTGGAGCAGGAACGTCACTTCGGCGCCGACGTGTGGGTGACCCGCAAGGGCGCCGTGCGCGCGGGCGAGGGCGAGCTTGGCATCATCCCGGGCTCGATGGGCGCAAAATCGTTCATCGTGCGCGGCAAGGGAAACACGGACTCGTTCTGCTCGTGCTCGCACGGAGCCGGACGCGCGATGTCGCGCACCCAGGCGAAGGCGACGTTCACGCTGAAGGATCACCGCGAGGCGACCCAAGGCGTTGAATGCCGCAAGGACCAGGGCGTGATCGACGAAACGCCGATGGCCTACAAGGACATCGACGCCGTCATCGCGGCGCAGAGCGACCTGATCGACGTGGTGCACACGCTGAAGCAGGTGGTATGCGTGAAGGGCTAAAGGAGCGGGCGGCTCGGAGACGGGACGCCCGCTTTTGCCTGGCGCCGCGGAAGGCCCTTGGCAATGCCAGGAATTTTGCGGCAGAGCTATCGTGGCAAGATCGAGAGTCAGATGCGCCAACTGATCCTTCTGCGTCACGCCAAGGCCGCACCCGGTTCGGACACGGGTGATGACTTCGACCGCGCGCTGGCGCAGCGCGGCCGGGATGATGCACCCGTGGTTGCGCGAGCGCTGGCGGAGGCGGGGGCGGAGCCGCAGATCGTGCTCGTCTCAGCTGCGCGACGCACGCGCGAGACATGGGCCCTGGTCGCACCGTCATTCCCATCAGCAACAGCGAGATTCGTCGAGCACCTCTACAATGCGCCGGCGGACCTCATCCTGCGCGAGGCGGAGGCCGCCGGAGCGGCCAATGTGATGGTGATCGCGCACAATCCGGGACTGCACGAACTGGCGAGCCGGCTGGCTCACCGGGTGAATGCCATGGAGTCGCGCGTGCGGGCGAAGTTTCCAACGTCCGCTGTGGCGTTCTTCACGCGCAAGGACGACGATGCGTCCTGGAAGCTGCGTGACTACATCACGCCGAAGGATGCCACGGACTGATCAGTCGGCCGTCTGCGCGGCGGGCTGGATGATCAGGTCACTCAATCCCTCAAGCGACCAGTTCGCCCAGAGGCCGTAGAGATAGACCGCATAGCCCGCCAGCAGAATCACGCCGGTTAGCACGCCAACGCGGCGGTGCAGGAAGATGACGATGGTGATCGCCGCGGCGGCGGCCAGCATCGCCCAATGGCTGAAGGCCGTGAATTCGGGGCTCAGCTGACTGCGCGGTCCAAGAATGGCGACCACGCCGCCCGCGCCGAGGATGTTGAAGATGTTGGAGCCGAGGATGTTGCCCATCGCAACGTCCGACTGCTTGCGGACGGCTGCGGCGATGCTGGCGCCGAGTTCCGGGAGAGACGATCCGACGGCCAGCAGCGTAAGGCCGACAATCGTCGGGCTGGCGCCGAGCTCATCGCCGAGGGAGATACCGCCGTCGACCAACATCTGCGAGCCGAGCGGCAGGCCGACCAGGCCGATGAGGATCAGCATCACCATGCGCCAGGCTGGCGTCGCCATGATGACGAGTTCTTCCTTGGTGTCCTCCGTCGTGTCCCGTCGGGCGATCGACCAGGCGATGATCGCATAGGCCACGAGGATCGCGATGAAGATCATGCCGACGATCTGGGTGAGGCCGAAATACATCGTCACGCCGATCCAGCCCACGGTGCAGACCAGCATCACGATGGCCGTGGCGCGCATGCGCGGGGCATCGGTGGCGATCGGGAAGATCAGCGCAGGCAGCGCAAGCACCAGAAGGATGTTCGCGATGTTCGAGCCGATGATGTTGCCGTGCGCAAGGCCGGAGCTGTCGTTGAGGGCGGCCTGCGCCGAGATGAGGAACTCTGGCAACGAGGTGCCGAATCCGACGATCACGATGCCGACCAAGAGCGGCGAGACGTTCGACTTGTAGGCGGCGGCCAGCGCGCCGCGGACCAGACAGTCGGCGGAATAGATCAGGACCGCGAAGCCCATGACCAAAAAGACGATGGCGCCCGTCAGCATCACAACTCCCCGCTGAAGGTTTAGCCGCCCCGGCCCTAGTCGATGCGGCGGTATTCGATGAGATTGAGCAACGAAAAAGCTCCAACCACCGCGAGAATCGCCCACACAGCCGCCACGCAATACTCCCTCAAATCTGTTGAAGCAGGATCAGACCTGCCGTCTGCTTCCGATACACCTTCCTTACAGGGCTTGGTCCACGTGAGAAAGCCTCGGCTTCGCGATCGCGTCTTTCAGTCCTGGTGGCGGCTCAGCCGGCCCATGACCCTGGGCGTGAGGGGCATCGTGGTCGATCCCGAGGGGCGGGTCCTGCTCGTTCGCCACACCTATACGCCCGGCTGGCACCTGCCGGGCGGAGGTGTCGAAAAGGGCGAAACCGCCCTGCTTTCAATGCAAAGGGAGCTGCTCGAGGAGGCTGGGATTGTCGCGGAACCGGGCGCTGTGCGACTGGTTTCCGTGCATGCAAATCACAGCTTCTTTCCCAACGATCATGTGCTGGTGTACCGGATCGACGACTGGACCCAGAGGCAGCCGACCAGCCAGGGCGAGATCGCGGAAATCCGCTTTGTCGATCCGCTGGGGCCCCCGGAGGGGACCAGCCCGGCCACGCGGCGGCGCCTGGACGAGATGTTCGCGGGCGCAGACACGAGCGAGTTCTGGTGAATAATGGCCGCAAGCGCGGCGGCGATCCCCGTTTGATCGCGCCTTAGCCATTGATTTGCAGTAATGTTTGGTCATGACTGCCGCCGACACTGCGGAGGACAGAATGCGGTCGGCTTTCATCATCGCAGGCGCGGCGGTCCTGATGACCGGCTGCGGCCCGGACGCTGCGACAGCACCGAATGCGCTCGCGGCGGCGGCGCTGGAGGGCGACACAGCGCTGATCGCGGCGGCGCAGAAGATCAGCGACACGATCGGCGGCTGCGCCAGGCCCGCGGCAGGCGAAATCGAGTCGAAGGTGGTGGGGCTGGAGCGCGGGTCAATCGTCATGATCGGTTGCAGCCAGGACGCCCTTGCAGCGACGCACCGACTGTTCGCGGTGACCGGCGAGGTGACGCAACTGGTCACCCTGCCCGACTATGGCGCAAGCGGATGGTTCGCGAGCGACCGGGCAAGCACGGCGGAACTCGATGCGGGCACCGGCATGCTGACCACGATGCGCAAGGACGATGCGCATGGCGGATGCGGATCGGAAGGCAGCTATCTTTGGGACGGCGTGAAATTCGTGCTTCAGGAACTGCGCTGGCAGGAATGCGGCTCGACCGCATCGCCGCCCTTCCCCATCGTCTGGCCGCTTCAGCAGAATACGGTGGCCGATCCGAATGGCGCGACGCCCGCGCCGTAGCGACGCGAGTGTGTCGCGCGGACACGGGACTAGCGCCGGCTACTCCACCGCCTCCGGTTCGTTCTTCTCTTTCGTCGTCGGCTTGGGATCGGCGACATATTTGAACGACAGTTTCTCGGGGTCGTTCTTGTCGATGTCGATCTTCACGCCGCCGCCCTTCTGGAGCGTGCCGAAAAGGAGCTCGTCTGCCATCGGCTTCTTGACGTGCTCCTGGATGAGCCTGCCGAGCGGGCGAGCGCCGAAAGCTTCGTCGTAGCCGCGCGTGGCGAGCCACTTGCGGGCCTTGGGCGTGAGCGCAATCGTGACGTTCCGATCGGCCAGCTGGGCTTCCAGCTGGAGGATGAACTTGTCCACCACCATCTCGATGATTTCCTGGCTGAGGCCAGCGAAGGGGATCGTGGCGTCAAGGCGGTTGCGGAATTCAGGAGTGAACAGCCGCTTGATCGCCTCTTCATTCTCGTCCTCGCGCTTGCCACGACCGAAGCCGATAGATTCCTTCGCAGCGTCGGAAGCTCCGGCGTTCGTGGTCATGATGAGGATCACGTTCCTGAAGTCGACCTTCTTGCCGTTCGAGTCGGTGAGGGTGCCATTGTCCATCACCTGAAGGAGTATGTTGAACAGGTCGGGGTGGGCTTTCTCGATCTCGTCCAGAAGCAGGACGCAGTGCGGATGCTGGTCAACCCCGTCAGTGAGCAGGCCGCCCTGGTCGAAGCCGACATAGCCCGGAGGCGCGCCGATGAGGCGCGAGACTGTGTGGCGTTCCATATACTCCGACATGTCGAAGCGCAGCATCTCGACGCCGAGAATGGACGAGAGCTGCTTGGCGACCTCAGTCTTGCCAACGCCTGTGGGACCCGAGAACAGGTAGCAGCCGATCGGCTTGTTAGGTTCGCGCAGGCCCGCCCGGGCGAGCTTGATCGCAGTCGAGAGCGCCTTGATGGCGTTGTCCTGTCCAAACACCACGCGCTTGAGATCATTCTCCAGCGAGCGGAGCTGTTCGCTATCTGACTTCGACACCTGCTTGGCCGGAATTCGCGCCATCTTCGAGATGACGACCTCAACTTCCTTGGCGCCGATCTGCTTGCGGCGCTTGCCTTCCGGCAGGAGCCATTGCGCGGCGCCAGCCTCGTCGATCACGTCGATCGCCTTGTCCGGCAGCTTGCGGTCGGTCATGTACTTGGCCGACAGCTCCACCGCGGTCTTGATGGCGTCGTTCGTGTATTTGAGGCCGTGAAATTCCTCGAAATAGGGCTTGAGGCCCATCACGATCTTGACCGTGTCTTCGACGGACGGCTCCACGACGTCGATCTTCTGGAAGCGCCGCGCGAGCGCGCGGTCCTTCTCGAAATGCTGGCGGTATTCCTTGTACGTCGTCGAGCCCATGCAGCGCAGCGCGCCGTTCTGCAGCGCAGGCTTCAGAAGGTTTGATGCATCCATGGCGCCGCCGGAGGTTGCGCCTGCGCCGATGACGGTGTGGATCTCATCAATGAAGAGGACGGCCTTCGGCTGCTCTTCCAGTTCCTTGACGACGGCCTTCAGACGCTCTTCGAAGTCGCCGCGGTAGCGCGTGCCCGCCAGGAGCGCGCCCATGTCGAGCGAGTAGATGACCGCGTCGGCAAGGATGGCCGGCGCTTCACCATCAACGATCTTCTTGGCGAGGCCTTCAGCGATCGCGGTCTTGCCGACGCCGGGATCACCCACCAGCAGCGGGTTGTTCTTGCGACGACGGCAGAGGATCTGGATCGCGCGCTCGACTTCGGCATGCCGGCCGATCAGCGGATCCGTCTTGCCCTCGCGCGCGCGCTGGTTGAGGTCGACACAGTAGGCGCCGAGGGCTTCGCCGACGGGCTTGGTCTGGTCCTCTTCCTTCTCGGCGGCGCCTTCGACGGGCTTGGCCTTCGACATGCCAGGCTTCTTGGCGACGCCATGGCTGATGTAGTTGACGGCATCATACCGCGTCATGTCCTGCTCCTGCAGGAAGTAGGCGGCGTGGCTATCGCGTTCGGCAAAAATCGAGACCAGGACGTTGGCGCCCGACACCTCGTCACGCGAGGAACTCTCGACATGCAGCACGGCGCGCTGGACAACGCGCTGGAAGGCGGCGGTCGGATGGACCTGCCCGCCGTCCTCGACGACGAAGGAGGCGCAGTCATTATCGAGATAGTTGGCAAGGTCACGCCGCAGCTTCTCGATGTCGAGCTTGCAGGCGGTCATCACCTCCGCGGCGTCCTCATCCTCGGTAAGGGCAAGGAGCAAGTGCTCCAGCGTGGCGTATTCGTGCTTGCGCTCGTGGGCGAGGTTGAGGGCGCGTTCGAGGGCGCGTTCGAGGCTGGGGGTCAAAGAGGGCATTAAGGGCTTTCTAGTCCTCGCGTTCTTTCGTGCACTGGAGAGGATGTTCGTTTCGGCGCGCCAGGTCCATCACCTGCGCGACTTTCGTTTCGGCGACCTCGATCGGATAGACACCGCAGACACCCACGCCGTAATTGTGGACATGGAGCATGATGCGGGTCGCCTCCTCACGCGACTTGTTGAAGAAGTGCTCGAGCACGAGCACCACAAACTCCATCGGCGTGTAGTCGTCGTTGAGCAGAAGCACCCGGTACATGGACGGCTTTTTCGGCTTGGGCTTGGCGCGCGTGGCGACGCCAAGCTCCTTTGCCGTTCCGGGGGTTTGCTTCCTGTCGGTCATGCGGGTCTGTCTGGGTCCGGGGCTATCCCCGGGTTCGCTCCCATTAGATATTGATCCGGCGGCCAAGTGAAAGGGCCAAGACGGGGATCGTCGTAAACCAAGATTTGTCAGTCGAGGCCTTGGTTTGTCCAAAGTCACGCGCCAGTGTGGCCCCGATCCCAATGGCGGGAGGATGGTTCCGGCCGATTGCATGGTTCATGCAGATTCAAGCCGGACGCGCCGAAACTGGGCATTGGCCGGCCCAATTGTGGTCAGATCAGAGATTAAGCGGGACAATCATACGAACAGGGGTGACGGAGCTTAAAGATTGGGTAAGGTCACCGGTGGACCCTCGATCGCGTCTTTGTAGTGCTACTGAGAGAGGATTCCGTTGCGTATGAAGACGATCCCTCTGATCGCCTGGTTCCGCAGGGCTGCCATCGCCCTCGCCGCTATACTGTGCGCCGCGGGTCCGGCCTGGGCCAGCAAGTATGCCTCCATCGTGGTCGATATGGAGACCGGTCAGGTCCTGCATGACCGCGACGCCGACGAATCGCGCCACCCGGCCTCGCTGACCAAGGTGATGACGCTGTATCTGGTGTTCGAGGCCCTTGATTCGGGGAAACTCAAGCTCTCGGACCGCCTGGCGGTCTCCAAGGCGGCCTCGCGAGCCCAGCCGTCCAAGCTCGGACTCAAGGCGGGATCGACCATCAAGGTCGAGGATGCGATTCGCGCGCTGGTGACCAAATCCGCCAATGACGTCGCGATTGTGGTGGCCGAAAAGCTGGGCGGCGGCTCGGAAGCCAAGTTCGTGGCCAAGATGAACGCCAAGGCCAAGGAACTCGGCATGAACGCCACGACGTTCCGGAACGCCTCCGGCCTGCCAGACAAGCGCCAGGTGACGACGGCGCGCGATATGGCGAGGCTGGCCGAGGCGATCTACCTGGACCACAAGAAGCGCTACAACTACTTCGCCCTGTCCTCCTTCAGCTGGGGCAAGCGCAAATACATGAATCACAACGAACTTCTGCGAAGGGTCGAAGGCGTTGACGGGATCAAGACCGGATTTACCAATGCCTCGGGCTACAACCTCATGGCTTCGGCCGAGCGTGACGGCCGCCGCGTGATCGCAATCATGCTGGGCGGCACGACCGGCAAGTCGCGCGATGCGCATGTGCGCGATCTAATCGAGGCCGCTTTCCTGGAGATCGGCGGTGGCGTTGCAGGCGATGATGACCTTCGGACGCGGATCGCGTTCGGCGCACGCGGCACAGCCTCGGCGGACGACCTGGCGCTGGCGCAGCTCCGCCGTTTGCAGGCGCCGGATGCGGCGCTTGTTGCAGCCCTGGACAGCGAGGCCTACGCGGATGCCTCGGGCAGCACCGAAGAAGGGAATGAAAGCCAGTTCGAACTCGCCGAGGGCGACGAAGAGGGCGCCGATCCCATCGGCGACCTGATCGAGGCCCGTCCGGCGCCTGCTCCGCTGGCCACTGTTGGAGCCACGCCGGTTTCGGCCCCGGCAACGACGGTTCCGGTCGAGGATGCGATCCTGGTCACGAGCGAAGCGCAGGTCGGCGGATCGCTCAGCCTGCTTGATGCGCCAACCGCGCCGTAACGATTCGCCGGCGCGCGGAAGCTTGCCTAAGTCACGCGTTTCCAGCGCAGCGGCTTGCCGCCATCGCGGGTGATTTCCCCGCGTGCTTCGGCGTCGAGCTGCACGGTCTTGGTCCACCACCCCTGCGTCGTGCCCCATTTGCTGGCCGGCAGCACCTTCTTCATCGGCGCCAACATTTCCGACTGCGTTATGCCGGGGCCCCGGGTCGGCATGACCTTTAGGAAGGCCTTACGCGCGGCTTCGTACTTGACCCGGTTGCGCGCCTCAGTCTTGCCGGGGTGGTTCACGTTCATAACGTTCATGGTTTCGGTGCGCGCAGCCCTGGAGGCTGACTTCGCTGACTTCTTTGCTGTGACTGTCGCCATGGACTTGCTCCCCGGCGTCAAGCCTAGAAGCTGATGTCCTTGCCTTCCAGCCCCGGCAGTTTCAGCACGATCATCAGGTCGCGGATTTCCTGGCGCGCGGCGACGTGGCTCATGGTGAAGGGTACGCCGGCGCCGGCGTCGGTGAGATCGAGCAGGCTGAGGCCCATCGGGAAGAGCTCGCGGTAGATCACGCGCTCGGAAAGGCCAGGCGAAATGCGGAAGCCGACGCGGCGGGAGAGGTTTTCAAGCGCCTCGCCGACGCGCTGCTTGTTGCGGGCATCGAGCGGCGACATCCGGTTGCGCATGACGATCCAGTCGATGGGCTTGCGGCTGGTCTGCGCCTTCAGCTTGCGGCATTCCCAGACCAGTTCCGCATAGAAACTCGGCCGCGCCACTTCGAGCGTCTGCGGGTCGACATCGCCCAGCAAGTCGAAGTCCACGAAACTGTCGTTGAGCGGCGTGATCAGCGTGTCAGCAGCCGAATGGGCGGTGCGGGACAGGAAAGTGTCGCCGCCCGGCGCATCGATGATGATGAAATTGCACTTCTGTGACAGGCGCTTCAGGCTTTCCTCGAAGTGGGCGGATTCCTCCTGCTCCGCGGCATCGAGGTCGCGCGCCTGGCTGGCGTCGATGCGGACCATTTCAGGCATAGGCAGCGGTGCGCCGGTGTTGCGGATCCAGCGACTGCGGTTTTCGAGATAACGGGCCAGGGAGCGTTGGCGCACGTCGAGGTCCATGACGCCAACGGTCATGCCCATACGCAGGAGGCCGATCGACAGGTGCATCGCGACGGTGGACTTGCCCGCGCCGCCCTTTTCATTGCCGACAACGATGGTGTGCGCGAGGCGCGAGCGGCCGGTTGCTTCCTGATCCGAAGCCGCGCTGGGGGCCGTCATGAGCGTGGCGGCCATCGGACTACCAGGCCCGGATCGGCGCGACGACGCGTGGAGCGCCGGTCAGGGCCGAAAGTTCGACACAGAGCGCGGCCATGCGCTGTTCGTCATCCATGTCCTCGCCCAGCACGATGTTGCACGGGGCCAGCTCGTACTCCGGCTGCGCCTGGCCAAGATCGGCTGGCTGCGGGCGCAGGCCGGCGAGCGCGCCGAGCCCTGCGCTGTGGACATCCGCAAGGAGGCCGGTCGACCGGGCGCGAAGCTCGGCAGGATCGACAGGAATGAACAGCCGGGGATGATCCGGCAGCGGACCGAGGACATCGAGCGCCTTGTCCAGGTGCGCGATCTCGGCAGACAGGACAACGAGATGGGCGTCGAGATCGGCGATCTGCTCGTCTTCTGTCATGAGGACCGGCGCGAGCGCCATCTCGCCCTGCGGCGGCGCGGAGATGCGCGGCTCGGGCGCGCGGATAGCGGCATGGGCAGGGCCCAGGCGCATACAAAGCGCCACGGCCAGCGTGAAGGCGCTAAAGCCGAGCCATCGCAGGTAGACCAACAGATAGTCGTGCATCACAGGAAGATCGGCCGGGCTGGTTAATTACCCATAAAGCCCTGCCCCGGCTGCACCTTCAGGCGTGATTGATCCGCTCGTGGAACAGGCCTAGAAGCCGCCGCCTGACGGGCGTCAGGGTTCTGGTCCGGGGCACTGGAAGGGTCGAACTTGCCGAAACGAAACGGACTGGTTGTCGCCCGCACCCGGGCTGAAGTGCAGGCCTACCGCCGGCAGATGCAGGCGCAGGGCAAGCGCGTGGCATTCATCCCAACTATGGGTGCGCTGCATGAAGGCCATCTGAGCCTTGTCCGTCTCGGGCTGGAGAAGGCGGACGTCGCCGCCTCGTCCATCTTCGTCAACCCGACGCAGTTCGCCGCCCACGAGGACCTCTCCACCTACCCGCGCACGGAGGCGGAGGACCTGCGCAAGCTGCAGGAGGCCGGGTGTTCGTTCTGCTATTGCCCCACGGCGAGCGAGATGTACCCGCCGGGAGATTCCACGCGCGTGCAGGTTAAGGATCTGTCGCACATGCTTGAAGGCGAGGTGCGGCCGCACTTCTTCGAAGGCGTGGCCAGTGTGGTTAGCCGGCTGTTCCTGCATGTCGGGCCAGACGTCGCGGTGTTCGGCGAGAAGGATTACCAGCAACTTCTCGTCATCCGCCGCATGGTGCAGGACCTTGGCTTTCCGATCGAAATTGTCGGCGGACCGACCATGCGCGAGCCGGACGGTCTCGCGATGTCATCGCGAAACGCTTATCTCACCGGGGAAGAACGGACGACTGCCGCCGCCTTGCCCCGCGTGATGCAGGAGGCTTCTGCCCGTATTGCCGCGGGCGAGCGCATCAGCGCCACAGCTGAAGATGCACGGCAGGCGTTGATCGCGGCGGGCCTTGCCTCCGTTGACTATGTAGCCGTGCGTCGGGCCGACACCCTCGCCCCTTTTGGCGGCGACACGGCGCCTGTGGGGGTCACAGGTCGTCTCCTGATCGCCGCGCGACTTGGCAAAACGCGGCTGATCGACAATGTGGGGTTTGTCCGGAAAGCGTGAATCATCACAGGCGCACTTTTTCCCCCAAACACCTGTGCGATGTGATAGCTTGATCTGACGTCGACCCAGATCTGAGGTTTCGGCGCGCCCGCTGGCCAGGGCGATGAACTCGCCAGGACTTTCACGTCCTCCAGGAAAAAAGGCCATCCACGTGAGCACTCCCCCACGCTTTTCGGAGCGCAGACCAGCTCGTGCGCAGGATTCGGCGGCGACCGACGACGAAACACGCTCCCCAGGCGCTGCACAACCGCCGCTCGCGCAACGCCTTCCGGGCATGAGCGATTACCAGCTAGCTGCCTACCAATCGTCCGCAACACGCATTGGGAATGACCCCGAACATCCCAAACACGCATCTGCACGCAAGGCCATTCCCATGATCGAGGCGGAAATCCGCCGGCGCACCAACGCCTTGCGAGCGCCAAAGGCAGATGGAACGAAATGAACACAACGCGGCCCTTGCGCGCTGCAGACGTCGCGGCCTCCGCGGAGCGTATGCAAGCCGATCTGAACCGCATCGAGGCCGCACTGAACCGGTACCGCGGCTCGCCGGGCCTGGAACTGCTCCGCGACAGGAGCCGACACGTCCAGCGCCAGCTTGAGGCCATCGCGCATCGTCTCAATGATCCCGGCATCTCGGCAGGTTCAGGGCGCTACGCGCTCAGTGAGGCGGAGCATATGGCGCTGACTGCAGCCGCCGACCTATGTGAACGCATGCGCGAAACACTGTCCCGCTACGGACGAGCTGAAGACCTCGCCGGCCGGGGCCTTTCCAGGTAACTGATTTCAGCGCCTGGCGTCCTGCGGCAACGCCACGCTGAGCACAGTCGCCTGATCGTCAAGACGCCATCGTGCGGAATCCTTGTGTCGGCTTCAGTGCAGTTTCAGCCTAGGGCGGATCACGTGATTGACGTGACCGACCGCGATCATCGCCAGGCCTCGGAGCCAGCCATGGATCGCAATGAGGTGCATCTGGTAGAGCGAGACATAGACGAGGCGGGCAAGACGGCCCTCAATGGCGAGCTTGCCGCCGATGAGGCCGCCCATCAGGCTGCCGACCGTTGAGTACTGGCTCAGCGACACCAGCGAGCCATGGTCGTGATAGGTGAAATCCGCGAGCGGCTTGGCCGCCATCGCATTCCTCAGATTCCTGAAGACAGTCGTAGCCATCTGGTGCGCCGCCTGGGCGCGCGGGGGAACGGGCCTGTCCGATCCCGGCTGGGGACAAGCGCAGCAATCGCCGAGCGCGTAGATGCGATCATCCAGCGTCGTCTGCAGTGTGCGGCGCACCACCAGCTGGTTGCTCGCATTGGTTTCGAGGCCGCCGATGCCCTTGAGAATATCCGCGCCGCGCACGCCGGCCGCCCAGATCTTGAGATCGGCCCGCACCTCGCCGGCGGTGGTGATCACCGCCTCGCGCGTCACCTCGGAGACCCGCGTGGATGTGCGCACCTTGACGCCCAGCCGCTCCAACTCCTCGCGCGCCGCTTCGGCAAGCTTTTCCGGCAGCGCTGGGAGGATGCGCGGACCGGCCTCCAGCAGCGTCGTCTCGAGACGTGACTCGTCAAACACTTCGAGGCCGTAGTGCTTGAGTCCGACCGCTGCATTGTAGAGTTCGGCGGCCAGTTCGACGCCTGTCGCGCCGCCACCGACGATGGCGATGCGCACGCGGGCATCGCTTGAGGGCTCTGCGCTCATGGCGCGCGAGACACGGAGGCATTGGTTGAGCAGCTTGAGCCGGAAGCGGTCGGCCTGCTCGCGCTCGTCGAGGAGAATGCAGTGTTTCGCAGCGCCCGGCGTGTTGAACGTGTTGGTGACCGAGCCAATGGCGAGCACGAGATAGTCATAGCGGATGGTCTGCCGGCCGATCACCTCTGCGCCGTCTTCGTCGAGCAACGGGGCGATAATCACCTTGCGGTTGTCGCGGTCTATGCCTTCAAGAGCGCCCCAAAAGAAGCGATAGCCCCACCGCGACCCGTGGCTGCGATAGCCCACCTCGTCGAGATTGGCATCGAGCGCGCCGGCCGCCACCTCATGCAGCAGCGGCTTCCAAATGTGGGTTCGGCTTTTCTCGACGAGGATGATGTCGTGCTTCTTGCGGCCATACTTTGCGCCGAGCTTGCGCGCGAGTTCGAGCCCGCCTGCGCCGCCGCCCACGATGACGATCTGAGTCTTCTTCATCCTGACCCTTGCAGTATCGAAGCTGTCAGGCCGATCAAGGCCTTGACTGGACTTCACCACGCCAGCGCCTCTTTCAGCGCCGTTTCGAGATCGGCAGAAAGCGCGGGGCCCTTCCCGTCCAGATCAGCGGGGGCGTCGTCGGGTTCGAGATAGCGCCAGCCCTGGAAGGGGCGCTTCTTGCGCGGCTTCGTACGCACCAGTTCGGAATCGAGGTGGATGCGGCACATCGGCTTGCCGTCCCTGTCGCGGATCTCCTCGAAGCCGACGAAGCGCTGGCGCACGATGATGAAGTGCTTGATCACCCAGTAGAGCGATCCGCCGTCCAGCATCTCCGCGGCGCGCTTGGGCGACATGCGGGTGTCGTGGAAGGCGTTCGGCGGCTTGCCCTGCCGCTTCAGCTCGGCAATGCACTTCGCCTGCCAGTCTGACAGGTCCTCGACGGTCTCAGCGCCGACGCAGAGCTTGATCATGTGAAGCGCCATGGCGCGGAGCTAAGCAGGAGTCCCGCGCAGGGCAACGGGGGCGGGCGCACAACGCTGGGGACGGGTTGTCGCGCGGGCTACTGAACCCGCGCCATCAGGCCGGGCGAGACGCCGGAATGTTCGTCGCGAGAGGCGAGATCCTGCTCGCCATCGCCCGCCAGGCCAAATGCAACATCGGTAAGCGTGACCTTGATCGTCCGCTCCTCGGACATGCCCCAGCGGCCGCCCTTGGCATAGACCTCGTAGGCCAGCACGTAGGAGACGCCCCAGCGCTCCGAATAGCCGAAATTGTAGGTCTGGCGATACTGCGAGACCTCGGTACCGTCTTCCAAGGTCACAGGGCGCTCGATCGTGTAGTCGATGCGGCTGATAAAGCCAGTCTTATGGTCGAGCTGCACGCGTCCGGCCAGGCCGGCAGAGAACGGCGCGTCGAACTCGGTGTCGTTCTTCGACATCCTGTGCTTGAAGCTAACGGCCATTGCCTCGGGCGCGCCGGCGATACGCGCCTCGCCGAGGCTGAGCCGGAGATCGTCGGCGAAGATGCGCGAGTCAGCCTGCCGCTCGGCGCGCCAGCCATCGACGACCGCGTCGAGTTCTTCATTATCGCCTTGGCGGAGGGTCAGCTTGAAGCGCTCGGCCGGCGGGGCATAGGGATCGAATTCGATCCGTCGCACGGCGTTGCCGCTGGTCAGCGTCGCATGGAAAGCCGCGCGCATCGCGGGCGGCGGCTCGACAGCGTCGAGCGCGCGCTCCAGCGCCTGTTCCGGGGGCAGACCCGCCCACGTGACGGCAAATAGAAGACTGGCGGGCATGTGCGCGCGATCCGTTCCGGCCCCGGGGATTTCGTGTCCCTGCGCCAACCGTCGCCACCGAATGTGGCTGGAATTGGCCTCAGAACATGAATTCGAACCGGCGGCTGCTGAAGAGCAGTCTGGGCCACGCTTGATGAACGAAGTCCGAATCACGTGCGGCGCGATTGGGGCGAGGCCGGGACTATTCCGGCAGCGGCTCGAGCCGTACCAGAATGGCTCCATCGGTTGTCTGATGGCCCGGCGTGGCCGAGACCTCCGCCACCTTGCCGTCGCGCGGGGCAGCCAGCGTGTGCTCCATCTTCATGGCTTCGAGGACGACCAGCGGATCGCCGCGCCTGACCTCCTGCCCGGCCTTGACCTTCACTTCGATAACCTTGCCCGGCATCGGCGCACGGACATCATCGCCGCCGGCGAGGGCTTCGATCGCTTGCGCATAGTCGGGACCGCGCAGGGCGAGGGCCCGTCCGCGTGAGAAGATGACGGGGCCGTCGGCCAGCGGGCGGATGAAGGCGATGGCGTCGATGCCGTCCACGGCGCCAAGCACAAGAACACCATCCTGGCCCGGCATCGCTTCGAGATCGACTTCGAAGGTCTGGCCATCGATCTCAGCGCGCATGTCGCCGGCGAAGTCGCTCGACAGGCGGACCGTTCGGACCGTCTCTCCCATGGCGAAGGTGTGGGTGGTCCGCGGCGGCGCGTTTATGCGGAAGCCATCATTCTGGCTCCACGGATCAACGGCGTCCGGCCTTAGCGCGCCAAGCCCCGTTGCGCCGAGGATAAGCAGTTCCGCCGCCTCCTCGTCCGGGAGAACGGAGAGATCTGCGAGGTCGGCCTCGACCGTATTCGTGGTGGCAGTGCCTTGCCTGAAGTCGTCGTGGTCGAGCAGGTTTGCGAGGAGCACGAGATTTGTCGCGACCGGCCAGACCTCCGCATCGCGCAAGGCGCTAGCGAGGGCATCGAGCACATCGTCTCGCGTCGGCCCATGGGCGATCGCCTTGGCGATCATGCTGTCATAGGTCGCCGGGATCGTGTCGCCCTGCTCCACCGCGCTGTCCAGCCGCAGCTCTATGTCGTCATCATTGTCGGGGTTGGGTTCGAAGGCTGACAGGTCGAAGCGTTCGAGTCGGCCGGACGACGGCATGAAGGCCCGGGCGGGGTCTTCTGCACACAGACGCGCCTCGACGGCGTGACCGGTCAGCTTGATGCTGGACTGTGACGGCAGCTGCTCGCCGCTGGCGATACGGAACTGCAGCTCGACGAGATCGAGCCCGGTGACCATCTCGGTCACGGGATGCTCGACCTGCAGCCGCGTGTTCATCTCCATGAACCAGAAGCCGTCTGGCCTGAGCGCGCCGGACCCATCGACGATGAATTCGATCGTGCCTGCATTGCGATAACCTACGGCCTTGGCCGCCATCAGCGCCGCATCGGTCATTGCCTTGCGCACCGCCGCGGTCATGCCCGGCGCTGGCGCCTCCTCAATCACCTTCTGACGGCGGCGCTGTAGCGAGCAGTCGCGCTCGAACAGGTGGACGTAATTGCCGTGATTGTCTCCGAAAACCTGCACTTCGATGTGGCGCGGATTGTTGACGAACTTCTCGACGAGCACGCGGTCGTCACCGAAGCTGGCCTTGGACTCGCGCTGCGCACTCGCCAACGCCGCCTCGAAATCGGCCTCGTCATCGACTTTCCGCATGCCGCGACCGCCGCCGCCGGCGATGGCTTTGATGAGCACGGGATAGCCGATTTTCCGGGCAGCGGCCTTCAGCGTCTTAAGGCTCTGGTCTTCGCCGTGATAGCCGGGCGTCACAGGCACGCCGTGTTTTCCCATCAGCGCCTTGGCGGCGTCCTTGAGGCCCATCGCGCGGATCGCTTCGGGCGGGGGACCGATCCAGGTGAGGCCGGCCTTGGCAACCGCCTCCGCAAAGGCTGCGTTCTCGGACAGGAAACCGTAGCCGGGGTGTATCGCCTCTGCGCCCGCTTCGCGCGCCGCGGCGATGATGCGATCGCCCCTGAGATAGCTTTCGGCCGAGGGCGCAGGGCCGATATGCACGGCCTCATCGGCCTCGCGCACGAAGGCGGCGCCGACATCGGCGTCGGAATAGACCGCAACCGTCCTTATCCCGAGCCTCCGGGCGGTGCGCATGATCCGGCGTGAGATTTCGCCGCGGTTGGCGATGAGGAGAGATGAGAACATGCGCGCAAACTAGGCTGGCCCGCAGGCGCATGGAAGCGGCATCACAAGCCTAATCCGGGGAAATCCTATCCCGTCAGTCCGACAATCACGATCGCGGCAATGAAGATCGTCAGGCCGATTCCGGCGAAGGTCATCAGGACGGGCGTTCTCCACAGGGCGGAGAACCCGCCGAGCCTGTAGCCGCCTTTCATCTGGAAATAGGCATGTACAGGGATGGCGAAGATCAACCATGGGCTGACGGTCTCGACAACGCCTGGCGCAAAACTCAGCAGCGACAACACGATGAAGAGCAGCGAGACAAAGCTGAGCGAGTAAAGAATGAAAACCGTGTGGTCGAACAGCGTAAGCCCGCGCTTCCAGAAGAACAGCAGCCACAGCAAGGGCAGCGAGATCGGGACCAGCATGAAAGCAAACTTGTAGGCGGCGTTCTGGACCTTGTAGAGCGCCAGTTCGGGATTTTCGAGCTTGGCCTTGATTTTCTTGTCGAGGTCTGGCCAGCCCGTGTCGACCTTGATGTCGCCGCGCGCGTGGGCTGCCTTGATCTGTTCGTAGATATCCCCATCGACGCTGATGAGGTCTTCGCCGTTACCGGTGTTCACGCTCGCCTGCGCGCCCGGGCGCACGCCCGCACCCGCGCCGGAGACGAGCTCGACATCACGACCCACGCCGATACTGGAGCCGCCCGTGAAGGCGAACACGGCGAACATCGTGAACACCGCCAGCAGGAACATCGCGAGAGGCGAAATGAACCGCGCGCGCTTGCCGTGGATGTAGTCATGGGTGAGCGTGCCCGGACGGAAGACCAGCATCGGCAAGGTGCGCCACGCGCGCGTGTCGAAATGCACGAGCCCGTGGAGGAACTCCTCAACCATATGCCCGAGCGTGCGGTGGAGGTGCGCAGGCTGACCGCACTGGGCGCAGAACTTGCCTTCGACTGTGGCCCCGCAATTGGCGCAGCTGCCATGCAGATCACGCCCGGCCAGCTTGCCGCCGTCGATGGCGGAAGCCGCAAGGCCTGCCGTAACCGCCGCGCCGGCAGCCTCTATATCCCCGCTCATCCGTCCGACCCCCGCTCTGCCCAGCGACGCCCGCCATGCACGGCGGCGACCAGCACGAAGCTGATAATCATGAGGAGATACCACGCACCAAGCTTTTCGAGCGAGACGGGATGCCAGCCAGCCTGCTGGCTGGGATAGGTCCAGGCGCGAGCAAAGGTGCCGAGGTTCTCGGCAAACCAGATGAAGGTGGCGACGAGGACAAGGCCGACGAGCAGGGGCATTGCTCGCTCGTCGCGGTCCGGCCGGTAGTACAGCACGCAAGGGCCGTAGATCGCCGCGCTCGCCAGGAAGAGGCCGAGGCGCATGTCAGGCAGCCAGTGGTGCGTGAAGAAGTTCGCATATATCGCGATGGCGAGAATGGCCTGCAGCCACAGGGGCGGGAAGCGCACCCAGCGGAATTCCATGATACGCCAGACGCGGGCGATGTAGCTGCCGACGGCGGCGTACATGAAGCCGGAGAAGAGCGGAACGCCGGCGATGCGCAGGAACGACTCTTCGGGATAAATCCAGGAGCCAACCTGCGTCTTGAAGACCTCCATGATGGTGCCGACGACATGGAATGCGAAGATGACGCGCGCCTCCTCCCAGGTCTCGAACTTCGCGGCGAGCATGGCGGCCTGGATCGCCAGCGCAGCGAGGGTGAGAAAGTCGTAGCGGGGGAGCAGCGCATCGGCGGGATAAAGCAGAAATGTTCCCAGCAGCAGGACGAGCACAAGTCCACCGAACAGGCAGGCCCACGCCTGCTTCACCCCGAAGGAGACGAACTCGAAGAGGAAGCCGCTGACGGACCCGCGGACGAACGCTAGTCGCCATGCCTCGCGCCGCGCATGCAGCCAGCGCTCGAACTTGAGGCGTTGCGATCCTGCGTCCACGACCCAACTGTTCTCTGCCGCTGGTCAGCAAGGCAGGCGCTATCCTAGTCCAGCGCCTTCTCGTCGCGCTCGCCGGTCCGGATCCGGACGACTTCGGTCAGGCCGGAGACGAAGATCTTGCCATCGCCGATCTTGCCCGAGCCAGCCGCCTTCTGGATTGCTTCGATCACGGCTTCGGCCATGCCGGAGGATACAGCCACGTCGATGCGTATCTTCGGCACTTCAGCCACAGCATATTCGTTGCCGCGATAGAACTCGGTCTGTCCGCGCTGGCGGCCGAAGCCCTGCACCTGGCTTGCCGTAATGCCCGACACGCCAAGCTTCGTCAGCGCCTCCCGCACGGCCTCGTAACGGTGCGGCCGGACGATCGCCGTGATCATGCGCATCGGGTGTTCCTGTTCGTGCTGCAGGCCGAGATACACCAGCCGGCGGATCGCCTCGGAGCGGCTCGGCAGGTCCTGCTGCCCGCGCCGCCAGTCATCGACATCCCGGCCGAAACTGGCCGAGGCGACGAGCTGAATACGCTGGTCGAGCTTTTCCTCGTCGCTCAAACGCCAAATCTCCTGATCAGCCCATCCCCTAGCAAGTTACACACCTGAAGCCAACGGGCGGCGCTGTGCGCCGGTTAGCAGCCGTTAAGTTCGGGTTTCGCAAGGAAAAGCCGCGCTTCAACGGTTAAATTACCTTATCGGCCTATGCTGCCTTCTGAACTCAGAACGAGTGGAGCGGACCGTGCACGATCCGGGAAGATGTCGGCTGTCCAGGGCGATGCTGCGAGCAGGCGCGATTGGCGCCCCTCAGACGAGCGCCAATAGCCGCAAACCCGGGCAACCCGAAGAAGCAGCCGCGTGATGTCTGACGAGCGCACAATCCCCCCTGACCAGCTCAAGCGCATGAAGGTCCTCATCGTCGACCCCAACGCATTCATGCGCGGCGTCGTCGCGGACAGCCTCCGTCGCCTCACCATCAACAGAATCAACGCCACGGCGAGCGCTGTAGAGGCGTTCACGGTTGGCCGCACCTTCAAGCCCGACCTGATCTTCGTCGACTGGGATGCTGGCCGCATGTCGGGCCTCGAATTCACGCGCGAGGTCCGCCGCAACACCACAGGCATTTCGCGCGAAACACCGATCATCCTCCTCGCCGGCGCCATCGACCACGACCAGCTGATGTCGGCGCGCCAGACGGGGATCAACGAGTTCCTGTTGAAGCCGGTTAGCGCGCAGGGCGTGCTCTCACGCATCGAGGAAGTCGTTCTGCGTCCGCGCAAATTCATCGACAGCCGCAACTATGTCGGTCCTTGCCGCCGTCGCAGGGAAGACCCCAACTACGCCGGGCCGTGGCGTCGGCTTACCGACGAGCCGCCGAAGAAAGCCCATTCGGAACAGTCGAAGGAGAATGCGTTCAAACTGCGCGCCATCATCGACAACCTCACAGCATTTGCAGACCGTACCGCAGAGGATCGCGGCGCCGGGATCCGCGCCATGTATCGCATGCTGCAGCAGAATGCAGCTGAGGTCAGCCGCCTGGGCGACGACACGATCGATCGCGTGTGGAGCTCATCGCTGCGATACATCGAGGGCGTCGGCATGACCGACACGTACGATGTGGAAGTTGTCAAGTATCACTTCCAGACCATCGCGATCATCCTAGACATGCCGGAAGAGGCCTTCATCCACCGCATATCCGTGGCAAACGAGCTGGATCGCCTGGTCAACAAGAAGATCCACTCCGCCCACGACAAACGCAGCGACGTGGCCTAGATTCGGCGCACCCAGGGTTCGCCGCAGTGTCAGTGCCCCTCGCCCGTCGCGCTGCCGCTTTGTGTTTTGGTTGCTAGGCGGGCGTCCTTTAGAAGCTGGTCTACCATGATGCCCAGCGAGGCGCGCACACGCCGGTTGCGTTCAGTGAACAGGATCGACTTCAGCTCGCTGAAGGCCGTGTCCAGATTGTCGTTGACGATGGCGTAGTCATACTCGCCCCAGCGCAGGATGTCCTGGCCCGCGCCATCAAGCCGCGACTGCACGGACTTCGGATCCGCGCCGGGCCTGCCCTCAAGTCGCTGCTTCAGCTGCGCCAGCGAAGGCGGCAGGATGAACACCGAGACGACATCGCCAGGCCGGATCGTCTTCAGTGCGCGCGCTCCCTGCCAGTCGACATCGAAAACGACATCCACGCCCGACACCAGCCGCGCCTCGACCTCGCTGCGCGGCGTACCGTAGAAATTCTTGAACACCTTCGCCCACTCGAGGAATTCATCACGGTCGATCATGTCGTGGAACTGCTCGACAGAGCGGAAATGATAATCGGCGCCGTCGCGTTCGCCGGGGCGCGGCTCGCGTGTCGTGGCCGAGATCGAGAGTTCGACACCGGAGACTTCGGAGATGATGCGGCGGCACAGCGTCGTCTTGCCGGCGCCCGAAGGGCTAGAAATCACCAGCATCACGCCCCGGCGCGGCCGCACCCTTTGCGCCGGCGTCAGTTCGGGACGATCATTCGACATTCTGAACCTGCTCCCGGAACTGGTCGATCAAGGACTTCAACGCCAGGCCCGAATTGGTCAGCTCGAGGCTGGCCGATTTCGAGCATAGGGTGTTGGCCTCCCGGTTAAGCTCCTGACAGAGAAAGTCCAGCTTCCGGCCAACCGCATCGCCCGAGGCGAGGATCGTACGGGCCGAGCCGACATGAGCCGCCAGCCGGTCGAGTTCCTCGCGGACATCGGCGCGCGTGGCCATGATCAGGATTTCCTGGGAAATGCGATCCGGGTCTGTGGCAATATCCTTGCCGAGTTCGGCCAGCCGGACCTTCAGGCGGTCGCGGACAAGTTCGGGCTGCTTCGCCGCGCACGCCCCGGCCTGCGCCAGCAATTGCTCGACCTGCGCCAGCACGGCCTCAAACAGCTGGAGCAGGCTTTCGCCCTCCTTCGCTCGCGCGAGGGCCAGCATGTCGAGCGCTGCGTCAAGTCCGGCCACGAGATCCTTCACTGTGGCCTCATCCATCGACGCGCCGGTACGACTTGCGCCCCGCGTGACGCTCGGCAAGCCGGCCAGCCCATCGAACCGGGCAGGCGCCAGGCCGGACTTCACCCAGTGGCGGGAAAGGCGGGCGAGGCGGGCCAGTTCGCGCATATCCATCGCGCTGGCGCCAGGATCACGCGTCCAGTCGACACGCAGCTGCAGCTGGAAGCTGCCGCGATGAAAACGATCCTTCACCCGCTTGCGGGCCTCGAAGTCGATTGCATCACAGCCGGGCGGATAATTGGTGCGGATGTCCACCGCCTTGCCGTTGACCGAGCGCGCCTCCCAGACCCAGAGGCCCCACGACGCCTGGCCCTGCGCCCGGCCGAAACCTGTCATCCCCCGGATCATGCCCCGCCTCACTGCTGCCGGACAGCCGGCGTGTTGACGCCTGCGGCCGCGTTCTCGCGGCGAAGTTTCCAGTACGCATCGACATTGCGCTGGTGCTCGGCATAGGTCTCGGAGAACAGGTGACCGCCCTTGCCGTCGGCCATGAAATAGATCGCCTTGCTGTCGGCGGGTTGCAAGGCGGCGCGCAAGGCTCCCGCTCCCGGGTTGCAGATCGGCGTCTCGGGCAGGCCGTCCATCTGGTAGGTGTTCCAGGCGTTCCTCGTCGCAAGCTCCTTGCTTGTGATGGTGCGCCCGATGGGATAGCCCTTGGTGATGCCGTAGACGATGGTGGCGTCGGCCTGGAGCCGCATGCCGGTTCGCAGCCGGTTGAGAAACGCGGCGGCGATCAGCGGCTGCTCGTCGGCATTGCCGCTTTCTTTCTCGATCACCGAGGCGAGGATCACGGCCTCCTGCTGCGTCTTCAGCGGCAGGCCTTCCTTGCGGGCGGGCCAGATCTCGGCCAGGAGGGCCGCCTGCGCCTTTTTCATGCGATCGATCACTGATGCGACCGTGTCGCCGCGCGTGACAGCATAGTCGCCGGGCAGAAGCACGCCTTCTGGCGGAACCTCAGGCAAATCGCCCGCAAGCTTGTAGACGCGCTCCGCTCCGCCCGTGGCCTTCCACTCGCGCTCGGCCAGGAGCTTCACGATCATGTCGCTTGTGAGCCCCTCGGGCACGATCACGGCGTATTGGAGCGCCGCGCCAGTCGACAGCTCGGCGACGATGTCCGACATGCTGGCGCCCGACGGGATTTCGTACTCGCCGGCCTTCATCACCGGCTTGTCGCCCATCAACTCCCGCGCGCGCAGAACGAGGCGGAACTGGCCCTCGTCCGCGATGGCGCCCGATTCAGCCAGCTTGGTTGCAATCGCCTGTGTGGCGGCGCCGCGCTCGATGATCACCACACGGGACTTGCCATCGGCGGTTGCCGGGCCCGCGCTGGTGTAGAGACCGTCGAGCCAGAACCAGCCGCCGCCAGCAGCAGCGCCTCCGATCACTGCGAGAAGGAGGAGAATGCCGAGAAGCTTGCCCACGCACGAACTCCAGAAGCCGCCCGCCCGAACCCCTTTACACTTCTATCGCGATTCAGTCCGGCGCCTTCATCACCAGGGCCGCGTTTGTTCCGCCAAAGCCAAACGAGTTGGACATGGCGGCGCGCACTGTCTTTCTCACGGCGGTGTGCGGCGTGAGGTTGATCGGTGAGTCGAAGGAGGGATTGTCGAGATTCAGCGTCGGGGGAATGACCCCGTCGCGGATCGCCAGCGCGCAGAAGATCGCCTCAACAGAACCGGCGGCCCCCAGCAGGTGGCCGATGGCGGACTTGGTCGATGACAGGTGGGTTGTCGAAGCCGCGTTGCCGAGAACGCGCGCCACGGCGCGGACCTCGATCTCATCGCCCGCAGGCGTCGACGTGCCGTGAGCGTTGACATAGTCGATCTCGGACGCATCCAGGCCGGAGCGCTGGAGCGCCGTGCGCATGGCGCGCTCGCCGCCATCCCCGCTCTCGTCGGGTGAGGTGATGTGGAAGGCGTCGCCCGTCAGACCATAACCAACGACTTCCGCATAGATTTTGGCGCCGCGCTTCCTCGCGTGTTCGTATTCCTCGAGCACGACGATGCCAGCGCCTTCGCCCATAACGAAGCCATCGCGATCCTTGTCATAGGGACGCGAGGCCTTTTGGGGGGTCTCGTTGAAGCTGGTCGACATGGCGCGGCAGGCGATGAAGCCGGCATAACCGATGCGGCAGACCGAAGCCTCAGCGCCGCCAGCAATCATCACATCAGCATCGCCATACTGGATCAGGCGCATGGAATCGCCGATCGCATGAGCGCCCGTGGCGCACGCCGTGACGACCGCGTGGTTCGGGCCCTTGAAGCCGTACTTGATGGACAGCTGTCCCGAAGCGAGATTGATCAACGCAGATGGAATAAAGAACGGCGAGATACGCCGCGGCCCCTTTTCGTGCAGTTCGACCGCCGTATCTGCGATCGCCTTCAACCCGCCAATGCCGGAGCCGATCAGCACGCCGGTGCGCACCTTCTCCTCGTAGGAGTCAGGCTTCCACCCGCTGTCTGCAATCGCCTCATCGGCTGCAGCGATCGCATAGAGGATGAACTCATCGACCCGGCGCTGTTCCTTCGCCGACATCGTCTTGTCAGGATCGAATGCGTCAGGATCGCCTGCCGACCCGCCGCCACGACCGCTCACCCACGGAACCTGCCCGCCGATCTTGCAGGCAAGGTCGGACGTGTCGAACAGGTCGACCTTCTTGAGGCCGGATTCGCCTGCGATGAGCTTCTTCCACGACGCTTCGCGACCATTCGCCAGGGGCGTCACGAGTCCCATACCGGTAATGACGACGCGCCGCATGTGAGAACTCCGGGCGGAGTGCGCGCCGGTTAGACGCGTTCCTTGATGAAGCGGACCGCGTCGCCAACCGTGCCGATCTGCTCCTGGACGTCATCCGGGATTTCGATGCCGAATTCTTCCTCGAACGCCATCACGAGTTCGACGAGATCCAGCGAGTCAGCGCCCAGATCGTCGATGAAGGAGGCCTTCTCGTTGACCTTCTCGGCGTCCACTTCCAGCCGCTCGACCACGATTTTCTTCACGCGTTCGATCACGTCGGACATGTCATTCCCTTCCAGAATCAAGGCCCTGCGGACCCGGACAAACCTTGCGTTGCGGGGCGGTAACACGCCCGAATTTCTTTGACCATAGCCGCCAAAAACGCCGCGGCCTAGATCATCGCCATGCCGCCGTTAACATGCAGGGTCTGGCCCGTCACGTAAGCGGATTCATCCGAGGCGAGATAGACGGCGGCCGCCGCGATGTCAGCCCCGGTTCCAAGGCGCCCGGCCGGAATTCCCTTGAGAAGCGCATCCTTCTGGTCATCCTTGAGGACGTCCGTCATCGGCGTGGTGATGAAGCCGGGTGCGATGCAGTTCACCGTGATGTTGCGGCTGGCGACCTCCTGGGCGAGCGACTTTGTGAAGCCGATCATGCCGGCCTTGGAGGCGGCATAGTTCGCCTGGCCGGCATTGCCGGTGACGCCGACCACGGATGTGATTCCGATGATACGGCCATGGCGGCGTTTCATCATGCCGCGCATGGCGGCCTTGGCCAGTCGGAAGTAGGCGCCGAGGTTGACGTTAAGGACAGTGTCCCAGTCCTCGTCCTTCATGCGCATCAGCAGGCCATCCTTCGTCAGGCCAGCGTTCGAGACGAGAATATCGAGGCCGCCCAGTGCTTCCTCGGCCTTCCCAACGAGTTCGGATGTTGCAACGGGGTCAGCCAGATTGCAGGGCAGAATCACCGAATTGGGGATGTCCTTCTGCGCCGCCTCGAGCGCCTCGATGCGCGTGCCGGACAGTGCGACCCGCGCGCCAGCATCCGCCAGCGCCTTGGCGATCGATCCACCGATGCCGCCCGAGGCGCCGGTAACCAGCGCAAAGCGACCTGTCAGGTTGAACATAGGCGTCTCCTATCTCTCGGCGTCATTCCCGGGATGCACTTCGCTTAACCGAGAACGAGACCGATAGTTAGCCCAGCGACTTCGCAAATGCCTCAAGATCCGCCGGCATGTTGAGTGCGATGGTCTCCGCATCCGGCGCGTTCCGCTTGACCATGCCCGACAGCTGCTTGCCTGCGCCGGTCTCGACGAATTTCGTGACACCGCCACCGCCCTTGTCCTGGGCCTCCCCCATCCACTGAATGCTCTCGCGCCAGCGCACGCGGCCAGTCACTTGCTCGACGAGCAAGCGGCGTATGTCGTTGGGGGTGTCGATCGGTCGTGCTGTCACATTGGCGACGACTGGAACGACCGGCTTGGCGATCGTTGTGCCCGCCAGGGCCTTCTCCATCTCCACGGCGGCAGGCGCCATCAGGGGCGAATGAAATGGCGCCGAAACCGGCAAGGGGATCGCCTTGACGCCCCTGGTCTTGGCGACGGCAATTGCCGCGTCGACACCCGCCTTCGTTCCCGAGATAACGACATTTCCGCTATTGTTGTCGTTGGCGACAACGACCGTTCCTGAGCCCGCAGCCTCGAGCACGATCGCTTCGGCGACCTCGACATCGACCTTGCCGATGAGGGCAGCCATGGCGCCCTGTCCGACAGGCACAGCGGCCTGCATGGCTTCCCCGCGCTTGCGCAGAAGTTTCGCGGCATCCGCCACCGAGAACGCCCCGGCAGCCGCCAGCGCCGAATACTCGCCAAGCGAATGGCCGGCGACGAAAGCTGCCTGCGAGACCTTCACGCCGAAACCGGATTCCAATGCGCGGGCCGCCGCGAGGCTGACCGCCATCAGCGCCGGCTGGGCGTTGGCCGTGAGGGTCAGGGTTTCGATGGGTCCCCCCCAGATCAGGTCGGACAGTTTCTCGCCGAGCGCAGCATCGACCTCCTCGAAGACAGATCTTGCGGCGGGAAAAGCATCGGCCAGTTCCTTCCCCATGCCGACGGCCTGCGAACCCTGGCCAGGGAAGATGAAGGCGGTTCGGGACATGAAAAATGCCTTGGAATCAGGATTGCCAGCTGGGTCTCCTATGAACTGGGGCGTTTCGGCGCAAGGTGAATGGCCCTTGTGGAGTCCGAGCGCTTGATTCAGCGGCTTTTTCCTGTATAGCCCCGCGCTTCCAGTGAGAGGCGGTCCCCGGGCAGTCGCGCCCATCGGGGATCCATCGTCGCCTGGCCGCCCTTCGGCCAGCAGGCGCCGCCCCTCCAAGAAGGGACGAAAAATGGCTTACTACGAACACGTGGTCGTCACGCGACCCGATATTTCCCCACAACAGGTCGACGCGCTGGTGGAAGACATCACCCGCATCGTTACGGAAGGCAAAGGCAAGGTCGGCAAGACCGAGTACTGGGGCCTTCGGAACCTGTCCTACCCCATCAAGAAGTCGCGCAAGGCGCACTACTCGCTGCTGAACATCGACGCCCCCGGCCCCGTCATCCACGAGATCGAGCGCCGTCACCGCATCAACGAGGACGTGCTGCGCTATCTTACGGTGCGCGTCGACGAACTCTCGGCCGAGCCCTCGCCCGTCATCGCCCGCAAGGACCGCGACGAGCGCAAGCGTCGCGACGATGACTTCGGCGGCTATTCCGGCGGCGGCTTCCGCGACATGGGCGATCGTCCGCCCCGCGCCGACCGTCCACCCCGCGAAGATCGTGGTGATCGTCCGCCACGCCCGCCGCGTGACAGGTAGGAGCAAGGACAATGGCTCAACAGAAGATCAATATTGCGAACCTCCCGTCGCGCCGCCCGTTCGGCCGCCGGCGCAAGGTGTGCCCGTTCTCTGGCGCTGACGCCCCAGCGATCGACTACAAGGACGTGAAGCTCCTCCAGCGCTACATCTCGGAGAAGGGCAAGATCGTCCCGGCGCGCATTACGGCGGTTTCCGCCAAGAAGCAGCGCCTCCTCGGCCAGGCGATCAAGCGCGCCCGGCACCTGTCGCTGCTGCCTTATCTCGTGAAGTAGGAGGAAACATCCCATGGAAGTCATCCTCCTTGAACGCGTCGAAAAGCTCGGCGCAATCGGCGACGTGGTGAAGGTGAAGAACGGGTTCGCTCGCAATTACCTCCTGCCGCAGCACAAGGCGCTTCTTGCGACCGACGCCAACAAGGCGCGGTTCGAGCGCGAGCGCGTCGCCATCGAAGCCCGCAACGAAAAAGCCCGTTCCGCGGCGCAGTCCGAAGGCAAGGCGCTCGACGGCACGACCTACGTGCTGATCCGCCAGGCCGGCGAAACCGGCCAGCTCTATGGCTCGGTCGCCGCCCGCGACATTGCCGAGGCGATCAACGCTGCAGGCCACAAGGTCGAGCGCAAGCATGTGGCGATCAATCAGCCGATCAAGGCGATCGGCATGCATGACGTCACGATCCGCCTGCACCCGGAAGTCGCCCTGAAAGTTACGCTCAACGTCGCCCGCTCGCCGGACGAAGCCGAGCGTCAGGCCCGCGGTGAAAATGTGATCGCTGCCGCCCAGGCCGCCGACAAGGCCGCCGATGACGAAGCGGCCCGCGAGATCGCTGCGGCTGCCGCCGCTGCGAACGCGGCGCGCGGACCTTCGGAGTAAGACCGGTCTTATTGACCAGACGAAGAAGGGCCCGTTCGCAAGAGCGGGCCTTTTGCTTTCTGGCGAAGAGCAGTGATCAACGCCGGGCGAACAGGGTCAGGCCCTCGACTGTCTCCGGATCCAGATGCTGCCCGTTTCGAGCGACTTCGAGATGCAGGTGCGGGCCGGTCGAACGTCCTGAGGATCCGACGGCGCCGACTGTTGCACCCGCGGCAAGAGCATCACCGACCTGCACGTTCAGTGAATCAAGCTGCGAAAACGTGAGTGTCAGGCCTTCGCCTGCCGCCACCTTCACGGTCTTGCCGCTCGCGCCGAGTACTCCGGCATGGATCACCCGGCCCGCGACGGGCGAGTGGACAACCGTTCCCAGGGGGGCGGCGATGTCGACGCCGGAGTGGAAAGCGCGCTGCTGGCTGGTCGGATCAAGGCGCAAGCCATAAGGACCTGAGACCCTCACCGGTCCGTCGATCACAGCGCCAGAGGCGTCATCAAGCCTCACGGGCTCGAAGACGCCGCGCGGCGCAGCCGGAGCGGCGGGAGGCTGTGGCGATTGCCGGCTGTTCCAGGCCGGCGGCGCTGGCGGAATCGGCGCGGCGGGGCTTACCTCGTCCGCACGCGGCGTCGGCGCAAGCGGCGCGACCGCTTGGGTCAGGGAAACAGGCGACACTGGCGCGGGTGGAGGGGGTGGCGACCCGCTCTGAGGATACCCCCTTCCATCGAGCTGGTCTGAGCAGCCCACTGCGAACATCATCTGCCCACCCTTGCGGGAATGACCGACGATATCGCCGCGCCTGACCATCTGGCCGCGCGCGACGCTGAGCGCGCCGAGGCCTTTCATCTCGGCAAGACAGGTCTCGCTTGCTGCATCCGGTCCTACCTGCAGAAGCTCGAGACGATATCCAGTGGCGCTGTCGCCAGCGGCAGTGACGACCTTTGCATCGAATGTTGCACGTACGGAGCCGTCTTGCGTGTCCAATTCCGCAGCGGGCGGCTCGTCCGGTGCAGGCGGCGCGTCTGGCGCCGGCGATGGGTCTGGAGCTTCAGGAGCTTCAGGAGCTTCGGGAGTATGTGCGTGCTCGGGCGCCTCGAGCGCTGCGATAGCCACGGGTGTGTCTGGCGCTGGCGGCGCCTCGGGCGCCGCGGGCGCTGGGACGGCGAGCATGACCTGCGCAACTGCAAGCGGCGCACAAACAACACCAAGCATGCAGGCAGTGAGAATTGCAGCACGCGCCGGGCGCCGCTTTGCATGCGACAGCGTGCGCGACACTCGCAAGATCAGGTTGCGACTGCCGCCGAGCGCCATTGTCGCAACAGGCGCATCTGCGGGCAGTCCGGCGGCGAGGACCGCAACTTCGCGAAGCGTGCGGGCATAGGCCAGGCGTGATTGAGCCATCACGACCACCACCTCATCGACAGCCAGCTCGCGCGCCACATCAAGCTCGCGGCGGATGAGCCAGGAAAACGGATTGAACCACAGGAAGTCGGCGGCGACGCGTTCGATGGGGCGCAGCCAACCGTCGCGCCGGGCCACGTGGACGCATTCATGGCCGACGACCAGGTCAAGGGACTCGCGGCTCAGCCTGTCTTGGAGACCGTCCGGCAGACAAACCGTCGGCCGCAGGGCGCCGTAGGAGAACGGCGAGTGTTGCGGCTGGACGAGGCGCAGGTCGGGCGCCTGAGCCAGCTTCAGACGCCGCGACCAGCGGCACAGGACCTCGTGCGCAATTCCTGAGCTCGCCTTGCGCGACAGCATCACGATGCCCAGCAAGTCACGCAGCGCCATTTGGGCCAGGACGAAGCGCACCAGCCAACCGCCGACAAGGATCAGGAGCGCGATCCTGGCCAGATCCAGCGCGGCGACATCCGCCCAAATTGCGCCGCCGTGCTCAATCACCCCCGCTTTGGCGTCTGCGGTCTCGCGTGGGTAAATCGTCTGGAAGACTTCAGTTGGGATCGCCGGCGTGATCGTGTCGACGGCCAGCGTTTCGGCAGGCGCAAGACCAAGCCCGAACCCGATCACCACCGGCGCCACAATCCATGGCGCAAGGAGCAGCGCGGTTGCACCACGCCAGATCCATTGGCGCGCGCGTCCGGAAACATCAGGGGAGCGCTGCAGCAGTCGTCCGGCGAGCCACAGGACGCCGCCCCAGGCCAGCGATGACATGATCAGCCATACCAGGAGGTTCATGGTCTACTCCTTCGTTTCGGCATTCAGAATGGCGTCGAGCTCGGCAAGCTCTTCGACAGACAGGTGCGGACTGTCGGCAAACATCGAGGCGGGTACGGCCCCTTTGATGTCGAGCACATCGCGGGTCAGCTCGCGCGCCATAGCGCCGAGCACTGCCACGCGGGACATGGCCGGTGCATAGACCGCAACGCCGTGCACCTCGGCGCGGGTCAGCAGACCCTTGTCCTCCATTCGCGTGAGGATTGTGCGTGTGGTGGAATAACTCCACCCCGTCTCGGGGCTTATGGCGTCGTGTATCTCCCGTGCGCTGGCACGCTGCTGGCCCCACAGGTGCTTCAGGACGGAAAGCTCGGTTCGTGTTGCCGTCATCGACATGCATCGCCTCTGGGATCATGCTACGTATGCTACACTTGTAGCGCGTTGACTACGACTGTCAACAGAGACGTAGATGCCCGGCTCGCCAGGGCCCCATAATCGATCAAGTATTAGGCAAAATCCCGAAAATATGCCTGTTATCGTGGCGCCTGGCCCTGCCATGCGATCATCGCGCTCGTCCCATGGGCGTGATTGGGCGGTCCCGCCTAATGAACAGGCAACGCCGCATGAGTTGGCGAATCCTGTGAGGGGACCCCATGACCATCCTGAAGACCGGCCGCGCGGCGGCCGTCGGAGTCTTTATCGCGCTGCTGTGCGCCCCGGCAGCGCTTGCCGAGACCAACACTGGCGATACGGCCTGGATTCTCATGGCCACAGCGCTTGTGTTGATGATGACCTTGCCAGCGCTGGCGCTGTTCTACGGCGGCCTGGTGCAGACGAAGAACGTGTTGTCGGTGCTCAGCCAGTGCGTGGTGATCGCCTGCCTGATGTCGCTGCTGTGGTTCTTCCTCGGCTACTCCATCGCCTTCGGCGACGGAGGGCCGGCCAATGGTTTCTGGGGTGGTCTGGGCAAGGCGTTCCTCAACGGGGTCACGAGCGAAAGCGCGAGCGGCACGATCCCGGAGTCCGTGTTCTTCATGTTCCAGATGACCTTCGCGATCATCACGCCGGCGCTGATCGTCGGCGCCTATCCGGAACGCGCCGGCTTTGCCTTCGTGCTGATCTTCTCGGCCGCCTGGATGCTGCTGGTCTATGCGCCTGTCTGCCACTGGGTGTGGGCGTCGGGTGGATGGCTCTATGCGCAGGGCGTGCGCGACTTCGCCGGCGGCCTGGTCGTGCACGCGACGGCAGGATCCTCGGCGCTGGTGATCGCGGTGGTCGTCGGCAAACGCAAGCACTTCCCTCAGGAGATGCGCCCGCCACATAGCCCGGTGCTCGTCATGATCGGCGCCGCCCTGCTCTGGGTCGGCTGGTATGGTTTCAATGCGGGATCGGCGCTGGGCGCAGGACATTCGGCGGGCAACGCCATGCTGGTGACCCATCTGTCCGCGTCCGCTGCAGCGCTAACCTGGATGGGGATCGAGTGGGTCCGCTTCGGTCGGCCGGGGCTCGTCGGCACGGTGACGGGGCTTATTGCAGGCCTTGCGACGATCACGCCGGCTGCCGGTTCTGTCGGCCCGCTCGGCGCCGTCATTATCGGCGTGCTGGCTTCGCTCATCTGCTTCTACGCTGTGACGGTGATCCGCACGACGCTGAAGATCGATGACAGCCTGGATGTGTTCGCCGTTCACGGCGTCGGCGGGATTCTCGGCACGCTGATCCTCCCGGTGCTCGCGACGCTGGGCCCGCTCGCACCGGGCCTTGGCGAAGCCTCCCTCGCAGGGCAGACCTGGGTCCAGCTGCAGGGCGTGCTCGCTGTGATCGCATGGTCGGTGGCCGTCACCTTCGGCATCGCGAAGGTCGCCGGCTACCTGGTGCGCCCCCGCGCGACACCTGAAGCGGAAGTCGAAGGCCTCGACATGCACGTGCACGGCGAACGCGCCTGGCACGGCATGGGCGGCTAGAGGGGCGCGTCAGTATCCCGCTGCGCCCTTGGCCCGCGATTGGCTCGGCCGCCTTGAGGCGCTCGGACCCAGGGCCAGGGTGCGGGCGTGGCCGACCCAGTCGTCGCGGCGGATGCGCCCGCGGAAATGCATCAGCTTGCTCTCGACCCAGTCGATCTCCTGCGGGCTCCATTCGGCGACCTGCCAGAAATAGTAGATGCCGAGATCGTGCAGCAGCGCGCGCAACATCGGGCCGACCCCGTCAATGGCTTCAAGATCATCCGGCGGCCCAAACGCGGGCTCGGAGAGCAGGTTGGCCTCGTCATTGGCCCGGCGGAAGGCGTTGATGGGATCTGACTCGCGATCCGGCCGCGCGGGCGCTGGCTGAGGCTCCGGCTGGCGCACGACATGTAGCGGTGGCGCGATGCGGGCGTCGGACCCGTCTGCACGCTGCACCAGCGCATCGGCGCGGGAGCGCAGCATGTGATGCACAGCGGCGAGGCCGTATTCGATTGCAGTCAGCCGGTTTTCCATCGCAACCAGGTCGCGGCGACTGTCGATGGAGCGCACCGCGCCAAGCACCGGGGAAAAATCCGGACCAGGCATGCTGCCGATGGCTTCCTCGATGCCGGCAAGGCGGCGGTCGATCGGCTTCAGGGCCTGCGCCTCACGCACTTCCGTCTGCAGGGTTGCGAGTGCGGCGTCGAGTGACGACAGACGATTGAAGAGTGGAGCGAGATCCTGTGGGGGCTTGTCAAGCGCAACCACAAAGGCTTCGAGATCGGCCAGGGATTTCTGCAACGGCTGCAGATTGGGCTGGGGAATACCTGCAATTGCGGTCTGCACCTCGCCGAGGCGCTGCTGGATCGGGGTCACGTCCGGAATGCGGATATTGGCGACCGCAGCATGAATTTCCGACAGGCGCTGTTGCACGGGCGCAAGGTCAGGCGAACGGATGCCTGCTATGGCCGACGAAATTGTCCCGAACTGCCGGGTCATCGCGTCGGCGTCTCTGCGCAGCTGCGTCTCCAGCCGCGCGCCAAACTCGCCGAGCTTGGGCTCGAGCGCGTTGACGGTGAGCCCAAGCGAGGCGAGCCCGGCATGCACGGGTCCAAGGTCGATGTCCTGCAGCTTGAGGTCTTTCAGCTGCATTTCGAGGCGCGCCAGCCGATCCTCAAGTCCAGGCCTCACCTGAGCAACCGCAGCGTCGACATCCGATACACGTGCGAGCACCGGGTCGAGCGAGAAGGCGGCAAGGCGGGCTTCCAATGCGTCAATACGGCGCTGGACCGGAGTAAGGTCGGTCTCCGGAAACCTGATTTCCGAGACGGCTCGCCGAATGCCCTGGAGCGTATCATCGAAAGGTGCGAGATCGACCGGTTTCTGGCCTGCAAGCGCGGCAAGGACAGACGCGCCCTGCTTTGCAACATCCTCCCGCGTGGCAAGACTTTCCACGCGATCGGCCTGGGCCAGGAGCCTTTCACGGCTGTCGGCAACAGACTCATAGCGGCGGCTGAGCCACCACCACATGAGCGCTGCGCCGAGCGCTGCTGCCAGCAGCATCAGGACGAAAATCTGGAGCAACAGGAACCACATGGACTTGTCCGTCAGGCAGGTGATGAACGCAGGGTACGGATTTCGATACGGCGATTTTGCGCGCGGCCATTCTCGGTACGGTTGCTGGCGAGCGGACGTGTCGCTCCAAAGCCCTCTGCAACCAGCCGGTCCGCGCTCACCCCGCGCGCGATCAGGGCCGTGCGAACGGCCTCGGCTCGGCGGAGACTCAGCGCGGTGTTGGCGGCGGCGCGCCCGACATTGTCGGTGTGCCCTTCGATCTGCAATGAGCCGCGGCAGTTCCCAACCGCTGAGGCAATTGAATCAAGCAAGGCGCTGCTGCGTACGCCGATGCCGGCGCTGTTGGTCGCGAATTCGATACGCGCGGTGGCAAGAAGGCTGGCCATGGTCTGGTCGCAGGCTTCAGCCTCGGCTTGCGCGACGGCCGGCGGGGTCGCAGCGCCGGGTCGCTGAGGCGCTGTTGCGGGCGGGGCAAGCGGATCCTCGACCCAGGTGAAATGACTGATGACCCAGGTTGCCGGCGCCGCCGGACCAAACAGTGTGTCGGCCCGAGCCTGCCGGACAACGCGCTCGGCCTCGGCGGCTGCCTCCCGCGAGGGTGGCCGGCCTTCAAGGACGACCCACTGACCAGACGCCGTTGCGGTGGCCCAGGTTGCGCCCGACTTCTGAAGCGCGGCGCGCGCGGTTGCCTCCGTCACCGCCTGCACCTCGCCAAACGCGAAAGGCGCGAGCGCGATGAACATGAGCGCCAGCAGCCCCGCCAGTGGAACGAGCCCGTACGGCACGAACGGATAGCGGCTCGCCAACGCCTGTTTTGTGAGCGCCGGCACGCTGGCGTCTGGGCCGTCTGGCTGGGGCGGTCTGTCCATTGGCCGTCCTGTGCGGCCCTTCTGGCCGGCAACCCTTTATGCCGCACTCTGGCTGGAAAGCCGATGGCCGTCTCTTCCGGCGCGAATTGGCAGGATTAACGTCACAAAGGCGAGATTTGCGCCCAAAACCGCGCTTGCCGCGCTTTCGGGCCTCCCCTATAAGCCCCGCTTCCCGAAAGGCGGCGATTGGCGCTGCCTGTGTAGCCAGGGTGTCAGCCGCTCCTTTGCGGAGGCCGGACGCCAGGGCGAAACGGAGAGACACATGGCAAAGCCTGAAATCGTTCTCAATGTCGACGTGCGCGAGCGCACGGGCCGCGGCGGCGCGCGTGAAGTCCGCCGGACCGGCCGCGTTCCCGCCGTGCTCTATGGTGGCGATCGCGCGCCCGTGCCGATCTCCATCGACAAGAAAACCATCAACTCTGCGCTCAAGTCGGGCAAGTTCCTCGCCCACACCGTGACGCTCGAATACAAGGGCGAGCGCCAGCTCGTCTTCGCTCAGGACATCCAGTTCCATCCGGTAACCGACGAGCCGACCCATCTTGATCTCTATCGCGTCGAGCCGGGCCAGATCATCCGCGTCGCGGTTCCCGTGCACGTTACCGGCCAGGGCGTTTCGCCCGGCATCAAGCGAGGCGGCGCGATGAACATCGTGCGCCACGAAGTCTGGCTCTACGCGCCCGCCGATGCGATCCCGGAGCACCTCGAGGCGGACGTGTCGTCGATGGACATTGGCGATGCACTCAAGATCTCGGCGATCAAGCTGCCTGAAGGCGTGCGTCCGACCATCGCCGACCGCGACTTCACGATCATCACCATCGCCGGCCGCAAGGCGAAGGACGATGTGGTTGACGCGAAGCCCACAGCCGCCGCTGACGCCGCCGCTCCCGCCGCTGGCGCTGCTCCGGCTGCCGCCGCTCCAGCTGCGGGTGCAAAAGCCGCTGCTCCGGCCAAGGCCGCACCGGCCAAGAAGTAAGGATGTAGGGCCGGCGCATCTCCCGATGCGCCGGCGCATTCTTCAGGACGGCTCTGATGCTGCTCATCGTGGGCCTTGGAAATCCTGGCGCGAAATACGCCGGCAACCGTCACAACATCGGCTTCATGGCTGTGGATCGCTTTGCGACGAAGCACGGCTTCGGGCCCTGGCGGGCGCGCTTTCAGGGCGAGGTCGCCGAAGGCGCGCTGACGGCGGACAATGGCACGAAGGTCAAGGCCCTGTTGCTCAAGCCGCAGACCTTCATGAACAATTCCGGTCACTCCGTCGGCGAGGCGATGCGCTTCCACAAGATCACGCCGGCCAACACCGTGGTGTTCTATGACGAGATCGATCTTGCTCCGGGTCGATTCCGCATGAAAACCGCAGGAGGCGCGGCCGGCCACAACGGGATCCGCTCGATCATCGCGCAGGCGGACCCCAATGTGCGCCGGGCCCGCATGGGCGTTGGGCACCCCGGCGTGAAGGAACTGGTGCACGCGCATGTACTCTCGGACTTCGCCAAAGCCGAGATGCCGTGGGTCAACGCACTCATCGACGCCTGCGCCGAGGCGCTGCCACTTCTGCTCGCCAACAATGACGACAAGTACCAGACCGAAGTGATGCGGCTTGCACCTGCGCCGAAGGCAGACCCACGCAAGCCTCCTGCCGACAAGGAAAAAGACTGATGGGCTTCAAGGCCGGTATCGTTGGGCTGCCGAATGTCGGCAAGTCGACCCTGTTCAACGCCCTGACCCGCACGGCCGCGGCGCAGGCGGCGAACTATCCGTTCTGCACGATCGAGCCCAATGTCGGCGACGTTGCGATGCCGGAGCCGCGCCTCGACGTGCTGGCCAAGATCGCCGGATCGAAGGAGATCATCCCGACCCGCATGAATTTTGTCGATATCGCGGGCCTGGTCAAAGGCGCAAGCAAGGGCGAAGGCCTCGGCAACCAGTTCCTCGCGACAATCCGGGAAGTGGATGCTGTCGCGTATGTGCTGCGATGCTTCGAAGATGATGACATCACGCACGTCTCCGGTCGGATCGATCCGCTTGCGGATTTCGAAGTTGTCGAGACCGAGCTGATGCTGGCCGACATGGAGTCGCTGGAGAAGCGCAAGCAGAATGTCGAGAAAAAGGCCAAGGGGGGCGACAAGGAAGCGATCCAGACTCTCGCGCTGATCGGCAAGGCGCTCGAACAGCTCAACGCCGGCAAGCCTGCGCGCCGCGCTACGATCGCGCCTGAGGATGTAAAGGCCTGGAAGATGCTTCAGCTTCTGACATCAAAGCCGGTATTCTACATCTGCAATGTCGATGAAGGCTCCGCCGGAACCGGCAACAAGTTCTCTGACGCCGTTGTGGCGCATGCAAAGGCCGAAGGTTCGGCCGCTGTTGTGATCTCGGCGAAGATCGAAAGCGAAGTCGCAGTGCTGTCCGACGAGGAGCAGAAGGAGTTCCTGGAGAGTCTTGGGCTCGAGGAACCGGGTCTCAACCGCGTGATCCGCGCAGGGTACGAACTCCTCGGCCTGCAGACCTACTTCACTGTCGGCCCGAAAGAGGCGCGCGCCTGGACGATCAGGAAAGGCACGACTGCGCCGCAGGCCGCCGGCGTCATCCATGGCGACTTCGAGAAGGGCTTCATCAAGGCCGAGACGATCGCCTACGCCGACTTCGTGAAGTACAACGGCGAACAGGGTGCCAAGGAAGCGGGCAAAGCCCGACAGGAAGGCAAGGACTACATCGTCCAGGACGGCGATGTCATGCACTTCCGGTTCAACGTGTAGCCGCTCTCACTCCCAGTAGTACGGCGCCCTCTTGGCGTTGCCGGGCGCCACCTCGTCCAGGCTCATCGGGTCGTACAGCCTGCCATTGACCATCACGCCGGAGATCTTGTCCGAATTGCGGATGTCGGCGAGGGGGTTGGCGTCGAGCACGACGAGGTCTGCAAGCTTGCCGGCCTCGATCGACCCGATGTCCTTCTCCATGCCTAGTTTTTGCGCCGGCAGGATGGTCGCGGTCTTCAGCGCATCGAGCGGCGAGAAGCCACCGCGCGCGAACGACCAGATCTCCCAGTGTGCAGCGAGACCCTCCTGCTGGCCGTGCGCACCTATGGAGACATTGACGCCCCGGTCGAACAGCTTCTTGGAGACGGCAGCCGCCTTGCCATCGACGAAATCCTCTTCCGGCGCCTGCGTGCGCCGCACGGTCGCCGGCTGCAGGATGTGCGGCGGCACGTGGCGTGAGAGGATGGGATGGCGCCACACATCCATGTGGGAACGCCAGTAGGGATCGCCTGCAAGGCCACCATAGGTCACGACCAGTGTCGGCGTGTAGGCGACTTTTGTCTGCGCGAAAAAGCTCACCACATCCTCGTAAAGCGCCATCTGCGGAATGTTGTGTTCCAGCGCCGTATTGCCGTCGGCGATCAGCGCAATGTCCTGGGCGAACAGGGAGGCGCCTTCCGCCACGACCTGGATGCTTTCCGCGATGCTGGCGGCAACCACCTGCTGGCGCTGGTTCCGGCGCGGCTGGTTGTAGTTCTTGATGCCTGCCGCGCCCTGCACCTTCAGGCGGCGAACATGCGCCAGCGCATCATCATAGTCCTTGATATCGTTCAGCGTGCCGCGGCTGCGCGCGCCGTAGACGATCTCGCCGGTCGAGAATGTGCGTGGACCAAGGATCAGGCCTGCCCGCTGCATCTCTTCCGAAACGAATGCCTCGCTGGCGGCATTCGAGGGGTCGAACACGGTCGTCACGCCGAGCGCGAGATGTGCGTGTGCGCTCCAGTTCTGGTTCGGAATGATGTCATCATCGCCCTGCGGACCGTGCGCGTGCGCATCGATGAATCCGGGAATGATCGTCTTGCCGGTCATGTCGATCGTTCGTGTGCCGGCGGGCAATGTCACAGCCGCCGCGGGGCCGACCATTGTCACGCGGTTGCCCTCGATCACGACCGTACCGTTGTCGATCACGCCGCCCTGAGCATCGGCCATCGTTATGATCCGTGCGCCGGTGAGGGCCAGCCGACCTGAAGGCTTTGCCGCGTTGACGGCTATCGACAGGTCGATGCCGGTCTCCGGCGGCTTGTAGGCGGGCTTCTCGCCCTCCTTGCTTGGGGCAATTGGCATCAATGCGTCGGTGCTCGCCGTATAGAGCGTCGGCCCGAGACTCCAGTTGAGCTGACGACCCCCATCCGTCCACGACAGATAGGTCGCGCCGCCGGCGCTCGCCTTCACCACCGGCAAGGCCGATCCGCCCTTGCCGGCGCCGATATCCTGCGGCCCTGAGGCGAGCGGCATGACATAGGCCGCGAAGTTGTCGCGGAAGCCGATGTGGCGGCCATCCGGGGACACATCAAAGCCCGCCACCATGTCCCCGGTCGCGTGTATGCGCTCAGCCTCACCATTGAGATCGACGGAGACCAGGACGCCTTGCTGGTCCTCGGCGCGCGTCAGGAAGATGCGGTCGTTCGCTGCGCCGAAATGTGGAAAGCCACCATCGTCCGTCACCTTCGTCATCGCACCGCCCGCCGCCGGCATGCGATAGACGCCAGGGTTGTCCGACCGCAGATCGGACAGCAGGTATCCGCCTGCGCCCCTTTCGAACACGATGGTCTGCCCGTCAGGCGAGAAGCGCGGCCGGCGATAATGGCCCGGCACGGCCGTCACGACGCGCCCACCGGAGCCGTTCGCATTGACCACGCGGATGCGGCCGAGCCCTGCGTCAGTCCACTCGACATAGATCAGGCGCTGTCCGTCGCGCGACCAGGACGGGAAGAGTTCCATCTCCGGTCCGCGCGTTTGTGTCAGACGGACCGGTGCGCCGTTGGGAAGCTGCTTTGCGTACAACTTGCCGAGGCTCTCGAACACTACGCGACGCCCATCCGGCGACACGGAGACAAAGCGCGGCATCTTCGTGCGGAAGGTGTCCGGCGCCACCTCGATCTTGGGCTGCGGCGGATCGATCACCACGCGCGTGTCGTCGACGCGGAAGGGAATGACCTGCGAGGCGCCGTTCAAATCGACGCGGCGGATCTTGCCGCCCGCCCAGAACACGATCGACCTCGAGTCTGGCGTCCAGTCCATGTTCGGATAGAGGCCGTTGACCGCCCAGGTTTCCTGCAGGTCCTGGTCGAGCGCGTCGTAGAGCTTGGTGAGATCGCCCGTCTCGAGATCCTTCACATAGAGCTTCGACAGGTTGCGTTCGCGGCGCACGAAGGCGAGCTTCTTGCCGTCAGGCGACGGCGCGGGGCGCGTGGCGCCGCCGGCGCCTTCAACGGCTGTGCTCACCTTGCCGGTGTCGAAATCGTAGCGCTCGATCTCGAACAGGCTGGCGTTGGAATCCTGCGCGTACTCGAAGATGGGCCCCGGCGAGACATTGCGCGTGTAGTAGAGGCTCTTGCCGTCCGGCGCGTAGACGGGCTCGCCAAGCTCCTTCTGCAGAGCTTCGCTTGCCTTCCTGACCGCGACATACCCATCGCCGCCGCCGACATGGTAGACCCAGATCTCGCCCGTGCCGAGCGAACGTGCGGTTGTAAAATGCTTGCGCGCCGCGATGAAGCGGCCGTCGGGACTCCAGGCTGGCTGGTTCAGGAGGCGGAACTCTTCCTTGGTCACCTGTCGCTTGTCGGACCCGTCGACATTCATGATCCAGATATTGTCGCCGCCGCCGCGGTCGCTGGTGAAGGCGATGCGCTTTCCATCGGGCGAGAATTCCGGCTGCATCTCGTAGGGCAGGCCCTCGGCGATCCGCGTCGCCGTCCCGCCGGCGATCGGCAGGGTATAAATGTCGCCCAGCATGTCGAAGGCGATGGTTCGCCCATCCGGGCTGACATCGACATCCATCCATGTGCCTTCATCGACGTTGATGTTGACCATCCGCGTCGGCAGAGGCGGAGCGGCGACGTCCCATTTGGGCTCCTCGTCCTTGGCGACAGTTGGCGGCTGGGGCGCTTCCTGCGCCACGGCGAAGGCCGCCGCTGCGACCACCACAACCGCTGCGCCCGTCAACAGTCGAAACGTCATGAAACCCCTCCGGCACCGGGCCGAACCATAGACCTGCCCCGCGATGAGACGAAAGGGGGCTCGCACCCTCAAATTTTGATGCCCCGCGCATGGCCGCGCCCTACCCAGCCGGACGGAACATCGCTACACCCGCCCGACCGAATGCGAGCTCCAGCCCTTGTCTGACGCCTCCTCCCCGTTGGCGACATCGCCGACCGTACGCCGCCTTGCGCTGCCTGAGTTCGTCGCCATGACGGCGATGCTCATGGCGCTCAATGCGCTGGCGATCGACATCATGCTGCCGGCCCTGCCGCAGATGGCCGCATCCTTCGGCCTCACGCCGGCTCTTGCTCATCCCATCCAGTGCCCGGTGCCGCTTGATCCGAACACGAACGATCAGCAGTTGATCATTGTGGCCTACATGCTGGGCTTTGGCGTGTCGCAGCTAGTCTACGGGCCGCTGACCGACCGCTATGGCAGGCGCAGCGTGCTGTTCGTGTCGCTGCTCTGCTACAGCATCGCCGCGATCCTCTGCATCTATGCGCCGACCTTCGAGCTGCTGATCGCGGCGCGCGCCTTTATGGGCGCCAGCGCCGGCGGGAGCCGCGTGATCGCCGTCTCGGCCGCGCGTGATCTCTATGTCGGCCGGCAGATGGCAAAGGTGATGTCGCTGGTGATGATCGTATTCATGGTGGCGCCAATCGTCGCGCCGTTCATCGGACAGATGATGCTGAACGCCGGCATGTCGTGGCACGGAATATTCTGGGGGCTGGCCGGCTTCGGGCTTGTCATGTTCGGCTGGGTGCTGGTCCGCCTGCCAGAAACGCTACCGCGCGAGCGCCGCGTGCCGTTCAACCCTCGCTCCATGCTGCGCAGTTACTGGCACGTGATCCGAACGCGCGAGGCGCTGGGTTATACGATCGCGTCGGGTTTCCTGTTCGGCGCGCTGATGAGTTACATCTCATCCTCCGAGCAGCTCTTTCACAACGTCTACCCAACAGGTGACCAGTTCCCGCTCTGGTTCGCCGGCGCGGCTATCGCGATGACCGCCTCCAACCTCATCAACTCCCGCATTGTCGAACGGCTCGGCATGCGGAAGATCTCACATACCGCCCTGATCGCGTTTGTTGTCGTCAGCGCCGTGCACGCGGCCTTCGCCCTCGCTGGGCCGGTCGACTTCGCGATCTTCTACGGGTTGCTGCTAGCCGCCTTCCTCTGCATCGGCTTCCAGGGCCCCAACTACAATGCCATCGCCATGGAACGCCTCGGCGCGATCGCCGGGGCAGGCGCTGCGCTGATCGGCTTTGCATCGTCCTTCGTCTCCGCCTCGATCGGCGGGCTGATTGCGCGCCAGTTCGACTGCACGATCACGCCCATTTTCGTGGGCCATTTCCTGCTTGGCGGGCTCGCCCTTTTCGTGATCTTCCTCACGGAGCGGGGCCGGCTCATGCAGTCCCACGCGCCCGGAGCCTGACCCTCCTTTCACGGCTGACATCCCATGATCACCGTCCATCACCTGAACAATTCGCGATCCCAGCGCGTGCTGTGGCTGCTCGAGGAACTTGGCGCGATCTACGAGGTCAGGCGCTACGAGCGTGATGCGAAGACAATGATGGCGCCGCGCGCCTTGAAGGACATTCATCCCCTCGGCAAGTCGCCGGTGATCACCGAAAATGGCACGACGATCGCCGAGACCGGCGCGATCATCGACTACCTTCTGGAGACCCATGGCGACGGCCGTTTCATTCCGAAGGCGGGAACGCCCGAGCGCCTGCGTTACACCTACTGGATGCACTACGCCGAAGGGTCAGCGATGACGCCCCTTCTGCTCAAGCTGGTGTTCAACGGCATTGCAGCGAATGCTCCAGGCCTGATGCGCGGTCTTGTGAAAGCCGTGATGCAGGCTGCCGAGCAGCGCGTCGCCGATCCTCAGATCGCACTGCACGTGAACTATTGGGACAAGGAGCTGTCCAAGTCGCGCTGGTTCGCCGGTGAGGAATTCTCGGCGGCCGACATCATGATGAGCTTTCCACTCGAAGCCGCCGCCTCGCGGGCTGGCGCGCGCTCACGGCCTATGATCGCCAGCTTCCTAGACCGGATCCATTCGCGGCCTGCCTATGTTACTGCGCTCAAGAAGGGCGGTCCCTACGCCTACGCGAGCTGAGGCGTGACCGCCAGCTTCGTCGAGTTCTTGATTGCATCCGTCGTGATGGAGATCACGCCGGGTCCCAATATGACCTGGCTCGCTCTCTTGGCCGCGCGTGAGGGTCGCAGCGCCGGGCTGATGGCCGTGGCCGGCATCGCAACAGGTCTCGCGCTGCTGGCGCTCGTCGCTGCATCAGGGGCGGCGACACTGATGGCGGCATGGCCGCCGCTCTACGAGGCGCTGCGCTGGGGCGGAGTGGCCTTTCTTCTCTACCTCGCCTGGGAAGCCTGGGTCGACGAACGAAAAGTCGGCCCAGCAATCAAGCATGGCCGGCATTTCCAGCGCGGCGTCATCGTCAACCTGCTCAACCCGAAGGCCGCAGCCGTGTTCGTCGTGATGATCCCCGGGTTTGCCGGCCCCGGCGCATCCATCTTCGCGCTAGTCGCGATGACCGCATCCTATCTTGCCATCGCCACAGGCGCGCATCTTCTCATCGTCGCGTTCGCAGGATCGTTCGAGCGGGCGCTGGCAGACCCCGGACGCGAGGTGATCGTGCGCCGCATCTTCGCTCTGGCACTCGCAGGCGTTGCGCTGTGGTTCGCCCTCAGCAGCGCACGGCCGGATTGAGCATTCCTGAAAAACCTCCGCAAACTGCCTTGACGTCGCCACGATCCGCGACGATATCCCGCTCCCTTCGCCGGACGATGGTGGTCCGGCGACAACCGAGAGCGCCGACATGCGATGCATGCTCGACAATCTGAAATGGGACGCCCCGTGGTTCGCACAGGGCTGCCCGTGCACGCGCTCCGGCGGAGGAGGAATGGCTTAGGGCCACTCCACAGTTCGATCTTGTCGAACCCCTCCCGAGCCCACGCTGCGGAGGGGTTTTTTGTTTTCCGCCCCTTCTCCAGCATCTGAACGGGAAACAGAGGAGAATTTTTCTTACTCCAGGTGGTGAAGACGCGGATTCCTTCGTTTCGACAGCGCCAAAGACCGCATCAAACGCTCCCTGGAAACCATTGTCGGTGGTGAAGAGTACGGATACTTCGCTCCAAACGAGACCGCTCCGCCACAAAAGTGGTCGCGGTTCAACCGGCATCAGTTGCGTACCGTGGAGGCGCCCGCCGCAATGGGCGTCGCGACGCGGGCTGCGGGCCGCGCTGGCAACAGCACTGCCTTGCGCAACGGTTGTCGTTTCCGTCTCGCCTGTTCCCCGACATCCCCTTTGCCGAACGGTGGTGAAGAGGTCTGGTACTTCGCTCTTAACGACGTGGTCGCGGGTTCGACTCCCGCCAGGCAGAAATGCCTGTAGCTCAGCGGTAGAGCACGTGCTGCAAGGCCCTCGCGGGCCTGGTAGCGTTCCAGGTCTCGCCTGTTCCCCGTTCTGCAAATCCACTTGGCGGTGGTGAAGGGACCGCGTTCTTCGCAAGGGCGAAATGCTGGCGTGGCCTCCACGCAGAGCGCGCTTCCTCCGCAAGGAGGGCCCGCGGGCCCGACTGTTCCCCGCCATCCAGCATCAGCCGGTGGTCAAGGTTGCCGACACTTCGCCTGCAGCGCGGGAGTGGCGGGTTCGAAACCCGCCCGATCCAGCATCCCGGACCTGCAACTTGATGGTAAAGCGGCTTGCATTGGCCCGGGACGTTCCCCGACTGGACCTGGACGACAACAAACCATTTCGTGCGTCGGCAACGATGCGCGAAGACCAGGCCGGTCGGTGGTGAAGAGCACCGATACTTCGCTTGGGGCGACGAGGACGCAGGTTCGAATCCTGCCGGGCCGACCAGCTGACGGCCCGTAGCTCAGCGGATAGAGCGCGTTTACGTGCGGTCTCGCATGTTCCCCGGCCGGCCTGACTTCTGGCGCAAAGATTGATGTAGAACTGTTGGAAGATCAGTTTTACGAGGACGGCGTCTCCATCGCAGACCGTATCGGCAAGCTCGTGGCGCTGGTCGAGCCCGAGACGGTCGCCGCAATGGCGATTGGCGCACGCGAAGATATGAAACTGCGCCATGCCCCGCTTCTTCTCGTGCGCGAAATGGCGCGCCATGAGGGCCACAAGGCCCTCGTCGCGGCGACGCTCGAACGCATTGTCCAACGTCCCGACGAACTCACCGAGTTCCTGGCGATCTACTGGGCAGATGCGCTTGGACCGATGCAGCAACGCAAGCGCGCAGCTGTGTCGGCGCAGGTCAAGAAGGGCCTTGCGCATGCGTTGACCAAGTTCGACGCCTACCAGCTTGCCAAGTACGACCGCGACGGCGCCGTGCGGATTCGCGATGTGCTGTTCCTGACCCATGCCAAGCCGAAAGATGCGACGCAGGAAAAAGTCTGGAAGGAGCTGGTCGACGGCAAGCTGGCCGCACCGGATACCTGGGAGGTTGCTCTCTCGGGCGGGGCAAACAAGCGCGAGACGTTCGAGCGCCTTATCGCCGAGCGCAAGCTTGGCGCGCTCGCTCTTCTGCGCAACCTCCGCGGCATGCTCGCGGCGGGGGTGAAGAAGCAGGCGATCGCCCGAGCGCTGGAGGACATGCGGACCGACCGCGTGCTGCCCTACCGATTCATCGCGGCGGCGCAACACGCGCCCGATCTCGAGCCGGAGCTGGAGCACGCGATGTTCCGCGCAATCGAGGGGCATGCTCGCCTGCCCGGCCAGACGCGTATCCTGGTTGATGTCTCGGGCTCGATGGATGCGCAGATTTCTGCGCGCTCTGAGATGCGCCAACTCGATGCGGCCTGCGGCCTCGCCGTTCTCGCGCGCGAGATCTGCGAGGACGTGGAGATCTTCACGTTCTCGAACGAGGTGAAGAAGGTTCCGCCCCGTCGTGGCTTCGCCCTGCGCGACGCCATCGTCAAATCCCAGCCGCATGGCGGCACGGAGCTTGGCAAGGCAGTAGCGCAGGTCGACCAGAAGGCCACGCGCCTCATCGTCTTCACTGACGAGCAGGCGCATGATCCGGTCGGCGCACCGAAAGGCCTTGGCTACATGGTCAACGTCGCCTCCTATCAGCACGGCGTCGGCCATGGGCCGTGGCGCCGCATCGACGGGTTCAGCGAGAAGATTCTCGACTGGATCATCGCGATGGAAGGTGATTGATCTGCCGCCTCTCCCCGGAACGGGAGAGGCGGTTTACGCTTGATCCGCCGGAGAAGCCTTGATGAAGCCCCGCGAGCGCATCGCCACCGCCAGAGTCCCGGGCGGCGTTGAACTTCGCCTCGAGCGCCATGGCGACGACCACATGATTATGGTCGACAGCAACGAATTGATGAGCAGCCGTGTCGGCGGATCGGAGGAAGCTCTGGCCACAATGACCTGCGACCGCCTGCCGGATCTCCACGCGCCATGCCTCCTCATCGGCGGCTATGGCATGGGCTTTACCCTGCGCGCCGCCTTGGGCAGGCTCGGGCCGAACGCACACATCACCGTAGCAGAACTCGTTCCCGAGATCATCGCCTGGGCGCGCGGCCCCATGGCGACGCTTACTGCGGGCTGCCTCGACGATCCACGCGTGAGGCTGGTATCCGGCGATGTGGCCACGGCAATCAATGCAGGGCCGGCCCGCTTTGATGCCATACTCCTCGACGTCGACAACGGGCCTTCGGGTCTTGTCCGCGCCGCCAATGATGGGCTCTATGCGGTCAGAGGCCTTGCCGCGGCGAGTGCCGCGCTGCGCCCCGGCGGCATCCTCGCGATCTGGTCCGCCGCCCCTGACGCAGCCTTCACCAAACGGCTGAAACACGCGGGCTTCACGGTCGAGGAAGTCACCGTCCGCGCCCGCAGCAACGGCAAGGGCCCGCGCCATACGATCTGGTTTGCCAGCAAGGGTTGATCTACTGCGCCGACGGGCTTTCCACCCGCCATCCGGCGCCCTCGCCCTGCTTCATCACCTCACAAAGCCACGGCAACGCCGCGCGCAGGTGCTCAGCAACCCCGAACGGCGCGTTGGCGATCACGACGCCGGCGCCGGCGAGCTTTCCCTCGCCGAGCGCACGCACCCAGAGATCGGCGACAAGGATTTTCTCGGGCGCGATGGCGCCCGACTCGATGAGCATCGTGGCAAGTTCACCATCGAACGCTGTGACCTGCTCGTGGTGCTTGATCGGGCGCCAGAAGATGTAGACCCCCTGCGGCCAGCGTTTCACGCCCGCGCGCGCAGCCTTCAGCATCCAGTCGAAATCTGCCTTACGCGTCGCCGTGCCTGCCTCGAAGGGCGGATCGACCAGAACCAGCCCACGCCGCTCCGGGGGCGGCAGAAAGGCAGGCAACGCTTCGAAGCCATCGCGCTGCTCGATCTTTACACGCCTGTCGCGGCCCATGGCCTCGCGCAGAAGTTCGCAGCTGCCCTCGTGCAGCTCGCACAGGCGCAGCGCATCTTCCCCCCGCGCCATACGCTGAGCGATGAAGGGAGAACCGGGGTAGTGTTTCAGGCCTGCCGCGTTCATGCCGCGGATAATGTTGAGCCACGGCGCAAGCGCGTTCCGGACAGCCTGCGGCGCGCCGCGCTCGACATCCCAGACCCTGCCCACACCATCGCGCCATTCGGGGCTACGGCCCGCTTCCTCGCTTTCGAGGTCGTAGACGCCGATCCCGGCATGCGTGTCGATGTAGCGATAGGGCGCGGGCTTCTGACTGAGGCGGTCAAAGCAGAGGGCCAGCGCCACGTGCTTGACCACGTCGGCGAAGTTTCCCGCATGAAAGGCGTGGCGGTAATTCAGGTTACGCTCCTGGCCCAACATATGACGCACTTATCATTGCTCCTTCGACGATGAAACTTGCGCACGCCAGCGAACTTCCTAAGTGCTTGTTCAGCCAGACATTCAAGCCAACCGGAGCCCGCCTTGCCGCTATTTCTCTGCCCAAACGACAACTCGCAGATGCAGAAGATCTCGCGCGAGGGCGTCGACATCGACATCTGTCCCAGCTGCAAGGGCGTCTGGCTTGACCGAGGCGAGCTGGACAAGCTGCTCGTCGCCGAGCGCGAGGAATCAGAAAAATCGGTGCAGGCGCATCGCCGCTTCCAGGAAGAGGTAAAGAGCTTCGAGCGCAATCCGGATGAATGGAAGCGCACGCACAAGTACGACGACGATCGCAAGCGGTATCGCTACGACGGCGACGACGACTATGACGACGACGACAAGTATCGTCGGCGCAAGCGCCGGGGCGGGTTCGATCTGTTCGACATCTTCGACTGATCAGTCGCCGAAACCCGGGTCCGTGTGATCCGGGTTGAAACCGAGGCGCCCGACAGTGGTGTTGAGCCCGCCGAGGCTTGCAGCCCCGCCCGCCATTGCCGCCATTTGCCCGCGATCGTCAGCCGACCCTGGTGGGGCTTTGGCGACGCTGCGCGTGCCGTTGCCGGAGATCCATTCCCCGCCCTCGCATCCGACCTTCCAGCGGCATGTCGGCATGTACTCGGCAAAGTGCTGCGCCAGCTCCTGCTTCGACCGAGGCGTCATGGAATCCATCGTTCCGACGCGGGCAGCCCAGTTATCCACGCAGTGCTTCGGCTTCTTGCCGATCTTCGCCTCGCAGGGATTGCCGTAGGCGAGAGCATCGAGGCCCTTCGCGCCGCCTGGCAGCAGGATCTCTGGTGGCAGGTACTCGCCGCCGGGCTCTGCTGAGCTTGCGGCCGAGGTGGTTGTGCCTGCACGCTTCTGTCTGCGCGGGTCAGGCGGCGTCTCGCCGGACGCTTTCGGCGCCGGGGCAGGCGCACGTGGCGGCGACACGCCGGCGCTGAGTTCCGGCTCAGGCTCGGGCACGGCGGCGACCGGCACGAAGGTCAGCTCCATAAGTTCGGGCGGACGCGGGCGCGGCGCGTCGATGGCAGCAGCCGAACCGAGCACGCTGGCGATCACGGCAATGAGGCCAAAATGAACGGCCACGGACCCAGCCGCAGGTCCAAGCCTGCGCCAGCCGGGCCAGACCGCAAGCTGATCAATGCGCTCCCGCAATCCCATCGTCCCGGACTATGAACAGATCCGGCGTCTGGACGAAACGATGAATTCTGCCCCGGCCTAGAGAATTTCGGCGTGCGAGGTCACAATCTTGCCTACAAGGCCGTAGGCAAGGGCCTGTTCTGCGCTCATCCAGTAGTCGCGGTCGGTGTCCTTCTTGATCTGTTCGAGAGCCTGGCCTGTCGCCGCCGCGAAGATCTTGTTGAGACGCTCACGCATGCGGATGATCTCGCGAGCCTGGATCTCCACATCGGAGGCCTGGCCGCCCACGCCGCCACGAGGCTCGTGCAGCAGGAAGCGGGTGTTGGGCAGACAGAACCGGTTCTCCTTCTTGCCTGCCGCATAGATCAGCGCGCCCGCCGAAGCGCACCATCCCGTTCCGAGAATCTTCACCGGCGCGCGCACGAACTTGATCATGTCGTGGATCATGTCGCCGCTTTCGACATGTCCGCCCGGCGAGGACAGCACAAGAAGGATCGGCTTGTCGCTGACAGCGGAATAGCCGAGGAGCTGGGCGCAGACCGAGCGCGCGATCTTGTCGTTGATCTCGCCTGTCAGCAGGATCGTGCGGGCGTCGAACAGCGCCTTCTCAAGTTGCGAAGAGGTGCTCTCCTCCTTCTTCGACTCGGGGCTTTCGCCCTCATCGTCCTCGTCGAGATGGAAGAAGTCGGGGCGATTCATCATGGCAACTCCGATGGCGCGAACCCGCCATAGGTGGCGGTCCGCGCGGCCCCGGTCAATGGCCGCCCTACCTCATTGAACCGCCAAGAGTTAATGCCCGGCGAACCAGACGAGGTAACTCACCTCGATCCCCTGCCCTGCCAGCCTTGAATCGCCTTGAAGTTCGGGAAGGCAGACCAGGAACGCCGCACCCGCTATCTTCGCCCCTGCCTTGCGCAGAAGCTTGACCGCCGCCAGCGCCGTGCCGCCCGTTGCAATGAGATCGTCCACGAGCAGCACGCGGTCGCCCGGCGCGATCGCGTCGACATGCATTTCCATAGCGTCAACGCCGTATTCGAGCTCGTAGCTCTCGGTGATCACGCTGTGCGGGAGCTTGCCCTTTTTGCGCAGCGGTACGAAGCCCGCTGACAATTGGTGGGCCACGGCGCCGCCCAGAATGAACCCGCGCGCCTCGATGCCGGCCACCTTGTCGATCTTGGATCCCGCCCAGGGCTGAACCAGCTCGTCAACAGCCTGCCGGAACGCACGAGGATTTCCCATCAGCGTGGTGACATCCCGGAACATGATGCCTCTTTTCGGGAAGTCCGGAATTGAGCGGATCGCGTCCTTGAGTTCCATGCGTGGTCCCTGTCTCGCGCACCGGTACCTAGAGCATGCGCGCGTGTCGGGAAAGTGACCCCTGGGAATCGCTGCTGCGTTGGCCCAAACGCAGCTGGCTATGCTTCAGGAACAGGCAGCTCCGCAATCCAGTCGGCCAGCACGCGGGTCAGTTCGGGGTTGTAGGGCGGCTGTTCGCGCAAGGGCGCGTCGCCGACGTTTGTCCGCCGTACCTCTTCAGGTGTTCCCTCGATGGCGAAGCCATGGCCGGTTCGCGCAAGGGTCGCATAGCGCGCGCCGCCGGGCCGGTAGTGATTCACGATGTCGACGATGAGACGATGGTCGCGGTCGTCGATCGCGGCGAAATCGACCTCGCCGTAGACGGCCAGAACGGGCGACTTGGTATCGCGCCAGGCCGCAGCAAGGCGCTGTGCGCCCACGCCACGCCAGTAGGCGATGGTGCGACCAAGGATCAGGTCTTTGCCGTCCCACGCCAGCGCATCGCGCAGGAGCTCAGCGTTTGAGGGCGACACCTCAGCAATCTGGGCGAGCGTCCGGTCGGTCTTGAAGATGGCGTCGAGCACAGGCCGGATCGCTTCAGCTAGAGCCTCGCTCTCGGCCGGGTCTGCTCCGTAGGCATGAAAGCTCTGCAGACGGAAAAGATCCTGCATATAATCATGCCAGCTTCGCAGCACCGTCCCGTAGACGGCGACGCCACGCAGGCCGCCCCTCTCAGCAGCCAACAGGGGCGCCTGCACGCCACCCATGGAGTGCCCCAGCAGGACGATGCGCTCGGGCTTGACGCCTCGCTGCTCGATCAGCGCCTTCAGGCCTGCCCGGAAAGCATCGAGTTCCCCATCGAAATCGGTCTCGAGGCAGTGCGGGCCGCCCTGGCTATCGCCCATGCCGGGTTTCTCAACGCGGTAGGTAGCTATGCCCCGGTCCGCGAGGCCCTGGGCCAGCGTGGCGTAAGGATGGCCCGGCTGGGCGCCTTCCATCGATCCGCAATAATAGCCCTGGAGCAGATAGACGACCGGCGCATGCGAGCCGGCCCGGTCGGGCGTCACCATGATATCGCGCAGGAGACCGCCGCGAAACGGAACTGCGCCATACTCCGCGCTGGCGCCGGTATAGGTCTCCACCGGTCGCGGCGTCGCCGAGGCTTCGCCCGTGCGGGGCTTGCCGTCGCGCTGGTAACTGACACTCGCCCGCGCGCCTGCCCGCAGCTTGTCCGCTTCTGTGACGAGTGTGCGGCTATCGGTGATGGCGACGCCGTTGAGCGCCGTGATGATATCGCCGCTCTGAACACCCGCCTTCTCGGCTGTTGATCCCGGGGCCACGTTGAGAACGCGCGCGCCGCTGGCGGCAGCCTCAATCCCAACGCCAAGCATTCCCTTGCGTGCGAGTCCGCCGGTCTGGGCCAAAGCGGGCGCGGCAAGAAACAGCGAAGCGAGAGCCAGACCTGAGAGAGGGCGCAGCCGGGTCATTCCCATTCTCCGTGATATCGAATTTCGATATCACAGCACGGACCGCCTTGCAGTTCAACCGTCAGGCTTGATCCGATCGCGGCAACTGTTGCGTCTCCGCCTCAGCGCCGTTCACCCAGGCTGAAAAGCTTGGTTCGGCCCACATGCGATCGATATAGCCCTGCGCCTCGGGCGAGCGTGGGATCGCGTAGGTGACAAACCGGGTCACCACGGGCGCATACATCGCGTCCGCGATTGACCACGCGCCAAACAGGAACGGGCCGCCTGAACGGCCCAGCCAGTCGCGCCACAGCCTGTCCACATGCGCCGCATCCGCGAGGCCGTCCGCCGTCATGCGTCCGGCGTCGGTCCGGCGGCGAATATTCATCGGTGCGTCCCGGCGCAGGTCGGCGAAACCGGAGTGCATGATCGCCGCGGAGGATCGCGCCAGCGCGCGCGCCGTCGCATCCTTCGGCCAGAGCGCCGGGTTCTGCTCCGCCGCCCATTCGCAGATGGCGAGACTTTCGGCGACCACCACGCCCCCGCCGAGATCCAAAGCAGGCACGCGGGCATTGGGAGAAACGGCGCCGAAGATGGGCTTGCCGCCGACCTCCGGCAGAAAGTGCTGCACTTCCTCGAAAGCGATGGCGCCGACGCGCAGCGCGAGCCAGGGGCGCATCGACCAGGAGGAATAGTTCTTGTTGCCGATATGAAGACGTGGCGTCATTGGTCGCTCTCCTCACGCATGCTGCTGCATTCCGAACGCCACAAGCACGGCAAGAGAGATGAACACCAGGCCAACGCCGCGCTCGAACCAGCGGCGTATCTCTGGCTTCGCGAGAAAGCGAGACATCGCCCCACCGACATGGGTGTACATCCACTGGATGGCGAGATCGATCGCTGTGCCGATCAGGCCCAGCGTCACCATCTGGTTGAGCAGGCTCTGGTTCGGGCTGATGAATTGAGGAAGGAAGGTCAGGAACCAGAACACGGTCTTTGGATTGCCAAAGCCGATGACCAGGCCGTCGAAGAACGCGCCGCGATGGATCGCGATCACCGGAGCCGGCTGGGCCGGATCGACCACAGGATGCGACCTGAAGGAACGGATGAGCGCCATCACGCCGATCAGGGCCAGATAGCCCGCGCCGGTCCATTTCAGGATCAAAAACAGCAGTTCAGAGGTCGCGATCAGCACGCCGAGCCCAAGCAGGGTCAGGGCGAAATAGACGACATTGGCGATCTGGATGCCCAGACCGGCCATGAGGCCGGCGCGGCGTCCGCGCAAGGCCGATTGCGACATGATGTACATGACGTTGGGGCCGGGCGCGAGACTGACCAGCGTGGTCAGCCCGATGAACAACAGGAGGTTGTCGGGCATTCAGCTTACTTTTCCCGGCCGCGCGGGGATGTGGAAGGACCGGCCCGTTTCCGTCAAGCCCTTAACACCCGTCCGGCGACCGCATCGAGCCGGGCGGCCAGCGCCGCACTGCGGTGCTCTGGTGCGGTGATGATCGCGTGGTCGAGGCAGGTGTCGATCCCATCCGGATCGGCGCTGCGCGGGCCAGCCGCCATGCGTTTTGCGAGCCGCGACACGAGAGCGGCGGCCTTCCCGGCATTTTCGTGGAGGATCCTCAACACGTCGCCCACAGATACAGCCGCGACTTCCTCATGCCAGCAGTCAAAGTCCGTTACCATCGCCACTGTGGCGTATGGAAGCTCGGCCTCTCGCGCCAGCTTGGCCTCGGGCATGTTGGTCATGCCGATCACCGAACAGCCCCATGAGCGGTAGAGCTTCGATTCTGCGAGGGAGGAAAACTGCGGCCCTTCCATTGCGAGGTACGTGCCCCCGCGGTGGGTCTTCACGCCAAGCGCTTCGCTCTCCTCGGCCGCCAGCGCCGCCAGACGGGACGAGACAGGGTGGGCAAGCGACACATGGGCGACGATGCCATCGCCAAAGAAGCTTTTTTCGCGCGCGAACGTCCGGTCGATGAACTGATCGACGATGACGAAATCGCCGGGTGCGATCTCCTCTCTCAACGATCCGCACGCCGATAGCGAGATGATGTCGGTGACGCCGGCGCGTTTCATCACATCGATATTGGCGCGGTAGTTCAGCTGCGTGGGACCGAGCCTGTGACCGCGGCCGTGGCGCGGGAGGAAGACCACGTCGATGCCGTGAAGCCGGCCGCGAAAAACCTGGTCAGAAGGAAGTCCCCACGGAGAAGCGATCGTTTCCCAGCGGCCGCTGTCGATACCTGGCGCCTGATAGAGGCCCGACCCGCCGATGACGCCGAGAACCCAACTGGTCATGCCCGATCCATGCATCCGCTGGCGAGCAACGGACTGCACCGCATCCGGCGGCAAGGCAACGGCACCAAGATCGTTTCGATTTCGATCCGAACGGATTTGCTTTTGGGGAGGGTGCGAGCCGGGATCCGTCCGCTCAACAGCCCCGAAGAACGGCGCGGATCCCGTATACGCATTTCGGCGTACGTAGCTTTTGCGTGCCTCGCAACCCTGCAAGCCGCAAGCGGCAAGTCGATACTGGAACGATTCAAATCATCGTCGTTGTTTTTTCGTCGCGCTTCTCCAGCGCCCAGGACGCGAAATGCTGCAGCGCTCACGAACCCGGTACGAGATAGCTCTGCGCGCCGCAGCTCTTGATGATGTCGGGCACGACAAACGACAGCTTCGTTTCGAGTTCCGGGGAAAGCTCCTCGATCCGTTCGGCCGTCTCGATGTCTTCGCCCTGCGCGCCGAGCACCACGATGTCGAAGAGCTCCTTGTCCAGACGCTCGGCCGAGGATCTGGCCAGACAGGCGCAGACGTCCTCCGCCCCGCCGCCGGCGATGCACTGAGCCTCGATCACACGCTTGCCCTGCTCATTCTGGCTGCAACCGGCAACCAGCATGGTCGTCAGAGCAAGAAGCGATGCCGAATAGCGCCCCATGGCCGCTGTCTACCTGTCTGGAAACCCGCAAGCTGCTTCTAGCCGCGCTGCGCCCCGGCCTCAACGTCATTCGCCGAACCTAGTTCGGCGGCACGCACGACAACTGGGCCTCGGCGATCAGGCTTGGCTGGTGGAGGAGATCTCCGGGCGGCAACGTCACCATGATGGCGTCCGCCTCCTCCTCCTTTCCTTGGGCCTGCAGCAGGAAGGCCTGTTGCACTTTCTCGCTGACCGATCCGTCGGCGACCAGCTGGTCAATCCGGGTGGCCCGGCATTCGCACAACGCCTCGCTATCCCCGGCGGCCAGGCAAGCCTTGGTGAACGCAACATGTGCCTCGCTTGGCTGCGGCGTTGCCTCACCGCATCCCGAAGACAGCGCCACAATGCCCGCCAGCAGCAACCATCTCATCGATTCATCCTCTTCAGGCCACACTTATCACTCCGGCGCGATCCGCAAACCCCACATGCTGCAAGGTCCGCAAATCCGCCGGCATCCTGCACCGCGTGAAGCTTGAACAGGGTGTGCGCCTTGCCCTAGGCCCGTGCGGGCGTGAGCGACCTGATTGTCCGCACCACGCCGTCTGCGGACGACATCAGCATTGTATGCGTTTCAACGCCTTCCCGCCGCCGCACCGTCCCGTCGAGCAGCGTGCCCTTGGTGACCCCGGTCGCAGCAAAGATGACATCTCCCGACACCAGATCCTCAAGCGCATAGCGCCGGTTGATGTCCGCCAGCCCCGCGCGCTGAGCCTGCAGCTTCTCCGCCTCGCTGCGCAGGACGAACCGCGTCTGGATCTGTCCGCCGACACAGCGCAGCGCCGCCGCCGCCAGCACGCCTTCCGGCGCCTTGCCCTGGCCGACATACATGTCGATGCCGGTTTCCGGCATTGCGGTGTTGATCACGCCGGCGACATCGCCATCGGGAATGAGGTTGATCCGCGCGCCCGCCTTTCGCAGGTCCGCGATGATCTTCTCGTGCCGCGGCCGGTCCAGCACGCAGGCCGTGATTTCGCGCACCGGGACGCCCTTGGCGCGCGCCAGCCGGATCGCGTTCTCGCCAGCATCCGCATCGAGATCAACGACGCCGTTCTCGTGGCCGGGTCCGATCGCGAGCTTTTCCATGTAAAGATCGGGAACCTGCAACAGCCGGCCACGCGGCGCCGCTGCAATCACGGCCAGCGCGTTCGGCATCGCTTTTGCCGCCAGCGTTGTCCCTTCGAGCGCCTCGAGCGCAATATCGAGATCCAGACCGTCTCCCGAGCCGACCGCTGCGCCGACGTTGAGAATGTCGCCATCGACCTCGCCGACGACGACGTGGCCCGAAAAGGCGATCGCGTTCAAGGCATCGCGCATGGCTTCCGCTGATGCCCGACCCGCACCGCTTTCATCGCCGCGGCCGACCCAGCGCTCTGCTGCAATCGCCGCGGCGATTGTGGCGCTGGCCATGGCATAGCCGATCGTCGAGCAGGACGTCGCGAGCTTCGCCATGGCCTCTCCTGACCCGAATCATCTGCGTCAGGCATACGCCCGCCGGAGTCCTCGCCCAAGCAAATTCCGGACGGTCCTAGTTCGGCGTGATCTGACCGCGGATTTCGCCGCCACGGTTGGCAGCCGTGTGGACGTTTACATACCATTTGCCGGCTGCGAGATCGGCTGCCTGCGCATCCGTCAGCGTCGCGGTTCCCGTGATGGGGCTTGCCGCATTCGCGAAGGGCATCACGGGCGGCGCGCTGCCGCCCGGGTCGGCGGGACCGTGGATATGGGCGGCCATGGCGGGGCCAGTGAGGCCCTCGTAGATTACCGTATAGGTCAACGCCTTCGTCGCTGGATCATAGGTAAAGGCGCCCGTGCCCTTGCCGGTCGACGTGATGCCGGCCCCGGGCGCGAGCGTCGCCGAATAGCTCGGCAGTTTCGGAGCTTCCTGCATCATCGTGCACGCGCTCGCCAGCAGACCTGAGGCAATCATCGATGCAAGGAACAGGCGTTTCATGCGATGCTCTCCCACGTGAAACCGGCTTCCAATCCGGGCTCTTTCAGCGTGTCTATACCTCCTCGGCTTTCTCGGCCACCCGGTCCCGGCTGGCTCCCCGGGGCCCATAAATCCGCGCTTGCCCGACCTGGGCCAGCCCAATTGGGGCTGAGGAAGGCGGGGGGCGAAGGGCCGGCCGATACCAAGATCGGGTGTCATTAGCGCATCCTTCATGCGCATGCGGCACCTTCTGGAACCATGCTTCAGCGCCGCATCCTCGTTGTCGATGATCAGGAATCGATGCGGATGCTTGTCTGCAGCGCGCTTCGTTAGCTTGGGTTCACTCAGATCGTGACGGCGGCAAATGGCAGCGATGCGCTCAAGGCTCTGCGTGAACAGGCGATCGATCTCGTGCTGATGGATGTCGAGATGCCGGTCCTGAACGGCTTTCAGGCCTTGAAGGCCATGCGGGACGATGCAGCGCTCGCGAGAATTCCGGTCGTCATGGTGACGTCGCGCGCCGACGCTGCCTTCGTGAGCTCGATCAAGCCGCTCTTTATATCCGGGTATCTTGTGAAACCGGTCACCGGGACCGCGCTGAAGATGTGCATCGATCGCGTGCTGGCACGCGGTGGCGCGGCCGCCTAGATAGCCGCCGCGGTATCTCGCATCTCCCTATTGCCCTCTGCATCGGGCGGGCTCAACACTCGGCGTATGACCAGCTCCATACGCCCCAATTCGCTCGACGCCTTCTGGATGCCGTTCACGCCGAACAAGGCCTTCAAGGCCGACCCGCGCATGGTGGTTCGCGCCGATGGCATGTTCTACTACACGCCCGATGGCCGGCCGGTCCTGGATGGTACCTCCGGCCTGTGGTGCGTCGCGGCCGGCCACAACCAGCCGAAGATCGTGGAAGCCATCCGCAAGGCAGCAGGCGAACTCGACTATGCTGGCAACTTCAACCTTGGCCATCCTCTGGCGTTCGAGTTCGCCAATCGCCTGACCGGCCTTCTGCCGGAGGGACTCGATCGGGTTTTCTTCGCCAACTCCGGCTCGGAAAGCGTCGACAGCGCGCTCAAGATCGCGCTCGCTTACCAACGCGCACGGGGCAAGCCGAACAAGTATCGGCTCATCGGTCGCGAACGGGCTTATCATGGGGTCAATTTCGGCGGCATCTCTGTGGGCGGCATCGCTCGCAACCGCATCGGGTTCGGTCCCATGGTTGGCGGTGTCGACCACCTGCCTCATACACATGACATCAAGCGCAACGCCTTCACGCGCGGCCAGCCCGAACAGGGCGCCGAGTTCGCCGACGCCCTCGAACGCATTGTGCTCACGCACGACGCCTCAACCATCGCCGCCGTGATTGTGGAGCCTGTTGCAGGATCGACCGGCGTGCTTGTCCCGCCCAAAGGCTATCTGCAGCGCCTGCGTGAACTCTGCACGAAGCATGACATTGTCCTGATCTTCGACGAGGTGATAACCGGTTTCGGTCGCCTCGGCGCGCCCTTCGCGTCACATTACTTTGACGTGAAGCCGGACCTCATCACCCTGGCCAAGGCGATCAACAACGCGACCGTGCCGATGGGCGCCGTCGCCGCCTCGCGGGAGATACACGACACTGTCCTGGCGGCATCCGACGTGCCGATCGAGCTGTTTCACGGCTACACGATGACCGGACATCCGCTCGCCTGCGCTGCAGGGATTGCGACGCTGGAGGTGTTCAAGGAGCAGCGCCTTTTCGAACGCGCCGCAGAACTCGCCCCCTACTGGGAGGACGCCCTGCATTCTCTGCGCGGCGCGCGGCATGTGATTGACATCCGTAATCTTGGTCTGATCGGCGGCATTGAGCTTGAGCCGCGCCCCGGAAAGCCGACCGCCCGCGCGCTCGAAGCCTTCCGCACCTGTTTTGACAACGGCCTCCTCATCCGCGTCACAGGAGACATCATCGCCCTGTCGCCGCCCTTGATCGTGGAAAAAAGCCAGATCGACCAGATGGTCGACACGATCCGCAGCGTTCTCGATCGGCTGGATTGATCGCGACAGGGGACGGACATGACACTCACGGACGTCCTGCTCATCGCAGCCTTGGCAGTCTTCGTTGTCACGTGGTGGATTCGCAAGACGCCTGCCCGCCGCGTCGTCCTGATTGCTTCGGCACTCGCCGCGACGGTCTTCGGCATCTCCGGCTACATCGATGATCGCTGGCAGGACATCGGCGGAGCAATCGTTGGCGCGATGTTCCTCGCCGGCCTCGGCGGTGTTGTCATCAAGAATCGCATCACCAGTACGGATCGCACTGGAGGCGTCCCCTGGTTGTCGGGGATATTCATCACGCTTGGCCTGATCGCTTCGGTCACGGCGATCCTGATCTTCCCCGTCTGGCCGCTGCCAAAGCCTTCCGGCCAATACATTGTTGGCGTGCGATCGTTCGAGATCAGCGATTCAAGCCGCAAGGGAGTTTTCGCAGCAGGCGCCGACGAGCCGCGCCGCCTGCTTGTCCGTGTCTGGTATCCGGCGCAGGCCGCCCCCGGTGAACCGGCCCCCTATTTTACTCCCGCGGAGATGAAAAGCACCGTTCCCTCGATCGGCGGACTGGTCGGTGCGCCATTCTTCTTCAGCTATGTCCGCCACGTGAAGACGAATGCGTTCGCCAATGCCCCACTGCTTGAAGGCGCACGCGACCTGCCGGCCGTGTTCTACGGCCACGGTTACACGTCGTATCTCAACCAGAACACGGCGCTGATGGAGGAGCTTGCCAGTCACGGCTATGTGGCCTTCTCGGTCCAGCATACCTACGATTCGGCGGCGACGGCCTTTCCTGATGGCGATGTTGCGCCCATGGACCCGAAACTCACGGAAACGATGACCGAAGAACCGGGCCGCCCGTCCCAGGCCGATGCGTTCGGCGGCGACACGCTCGACAAGCGGATCGAAGCCGCGCTTGCCTTCCAGGAGTTCGCCGTAAAGACTGCCAGCCGCATCGCAACCGACAGCACCCGTCACTGGGTCGCGGACCGCATCTTCCTTCACGATACTCTGCAGAACGACCCGCCGCAGGAAATCGCCGAGATTGCACAGGCAAGCAATCTCGATCGGGTCGGCGAAGCCGGCATGTCTTTCGGCGGAGCCATCTCGGGCGAGATCTGCATGATCGACACGCGGTGCGCGGCAGGCGTCAACATGGATGGCGGCAATTTTCCTTTTTCCGCGTTCAATGCAGAGGTCCCTGCGCCTTTTCTGATGCTGCACTCCGACCTTGCCTATCTCTACCAGGAGATGGAGCGGCCCTTGCCGGATAACACTCCGCCGCGCAGCTTCAACGAGTTTTCCTACGAGCGCATCGCCACCGCGGGCTCCCGATCCGATGTCTATCGCCTGTCGCTGAAGGACACGCGGCATCTTGGCCTTTCGGATTCCGCATGGTTCGTGGGCCAGCCCGTGCGGGGCCTCCTGTTCGGCGATGCATCGGCCGAGACCATGCTCGGCGCGCAGAACGCCTTTATCCGCGGATTTTTCGACAAGCATTTGAAAGGCGAGGCCAATGATTTTCCCGCGAAGCAGCTTGCAGACTATGAAGGCAGGGTGATCGCCATTCCGAACGCCGATCTGCAGCGCTGGTGGAACGCCAAGCCCGAGGCGGAACGCGCGGCGCTCGAAACGAGGATTGAGGCGGCGAAGCCGCGCTATGGCGAGAAGAATCGTTTGGTCGAGACGCCCTTATGACCCTGGTCGCTCGTGTCTTGCCGGTTGCGATGCTCTTCCTCGCTACCAGCGCATGCGCCTCGAATGCCGGCAGGCCCGTTGCCGAAGCCCGTGTCACGTTCGACCATGCAGGCGTCACCACAACTGCGGTGTCCGGTCATGCCGACATCGCGGCGGGCAGGCGCATCACGGCAGACGATCCTGTGCGCGTTGCGTCGATCTCCAAGCTGGTTGTCGCCATCGGCGTGATGCGGCTGATCGAGCAGGGTGTGCTGTCTCTTGATGCGGACGTTTCGGAAGTACTCGGCTGGCGGCTGCGCCATCCGTCCTTCCCTGACCGGCCGGTCACGCTGCGCCTGCTGCTCTCGCACCGGACCGGCCTCACCGACGCCACATCCTATGTGCTGCCGCTGGACGCTTCGTTGCAGGCAGCCCTCGCCGATCCGGCGGCCTGGGACGCACAGCATGGCCCCGGCGACCATTTTGCCTACGCCAACTTCAATTTTCCGGTGATCGCTGCCGTAATGGAGGCGGCCACGCGCGAGCGGTTCGACAGGCTGATGCATCGCCTCGTTTTTGCGCCGCTGAAGCTCGACGCCTGCTTCAACTGGGAGACCTGCAGCGAGTCAGCTGTCGCGCGCGCGGTGGTGCTTTATCGCGACGGGCAACCTGTGCGCGACGACAATCAGGGCGCCCGTCCGGCCTGCTCGGTCACGCCGGCAGAAGACGGTTCGTGCGAGCTTGCGATCTGGCGACCAGGCCGCAACGGCTCAATATTCTCCCCGCAGGGCGGCCTGCGCATTTCCGCTCACGGACTTGCGGTGATTGGCCGCCTCTTGCTCGGTAGCGGTGAGGCCGATGGCGTTCGACTGTTGTCGCCGGCCTCTGTCGACCTCCTGCTGTCTCCGCACTGGACCTTTGACGGCGCCAACGGGCAGACGTTCGAGGCGGACGCAGATGACTCAGCATCCGACGGCGCCATCTGCGCCTATGGGCTTGCGACCCAGACGCTGGCAACGCCTGCCCCCGGTTGCCGCGATGATCCGTTCGGCGATCGCATCAGACGCGTCGGCCATGCAGGCGATGCCTATGGCCTCAAGTCCGGCCTCTGGATCGACAGGGCCGCCGGGACAGGCGTTGCCTACTTTGCGACGGATGTGCCGGATGAAGGGGGCCGCCGTTCGGCTTTCACGGCGACAGAAGAAAGGCTCGCAAGAGGCGAATAGCCTACGCCCGCGTCTCGATCCGGAGCAGGCGAGGTTCATCCGCCGTGATCTTGAGCGCAGCAATCTTTGAGAGCGCCTTCTCCGCCGATGCGCGTGGGCATGGATGCGTCATGATCGCGACCGGCGCGGCGCCCGTGTCGCCGGCCGATTCCTGGATCAGCTTGTCGATCGAGACGCCCGCCTCCGCCAGCTCCTCGGTCAGCGCCGCGAACATACCGGGCTTGTCGGCGAGCTTGGCGCCGATGAAGAACGAGCCCTGATCCGTCGTGCTGTCGGCCTTTGCGATAATCGCGGCAAGGTCGCGCGCCGGCTTGCCCAGGGGTGGCGTCGCCGGCCCCTCGAACAGCCGCGCAAGATCGCCCATGACGGCCGCTGCGGTGGGCCCCGATCCTGCGCCAGGGCCAGTGAAGGTAAGGCGACCGACCGGCTCGCCTTCAACGACGACCGCATTCAGCGGTCCGTTCACGCTCGCGAGCGGATGATCCTTCGACACCAGCACGGGGGCCACGCGGCACCGCGCGCCGCCCCCATCTTTTCCATTGGAGACCCGAAAGGCTTCCGCCACCAGCTTGATGCGATAGTCGAACTTGCTGGCCAGCGTAATGTCCATGGCCTCGATCTTGTCGATACCTTCGACCTGGACCTCGTCGAACGCAGGTTGCGCGCCGAAGGCGATGGCCGCGAGGATCAGGATCTTGTGCGCCGCATCGCCGCCTGAAACATCGAGGAACGGATCGCTCTCGGCATAGCCGAGCCGCTGGGCCTCGGCGAGCACGTCCTCATACGCCGCGCCGGTGCGCAGCATCTCGCTGAGGATGTAGTTGCATGTCCCGTTGAGAATGCCCGACACGCGGCTGACGATCACGCCTGACAGCGAATTCTTGACCGCACGCACGATCGGGATGGCGCCCGCGACTGCCGCTTCGAACAACAGGTGCGCTTCGTGTTTCTCCGCCAGCGCGGCGATCTCGATGCCGTGTTCCGCAATCAGCGCCTTGTTGGCGCTGACGACCGACTTGCCCGAGCGCAGCGCGGCTTCAACCGTCCGCTTGGCGGGTCCATCCGAGCCGCCGACGAGTTCGACGACGACATCGATGTCGTCCGCAAGCGCGAGTTCAACCGGGTCATCAACCCAGCGGAATTTCGAGATGTCGACGCCGCGATTACGGCTTTTGCTACGCGCTGAAACTGCGACGACTTCCAGCTTGCCCGGAAGCCTCAGCTCGGCTTGCCGTTCGATGAGCTTCAGAAGGCCGCCGCCCACCGTGCCGAGGCCCGCCACGCCGAGCCTCAGTGTCTTCCCCGTCACGCTCATCCCGCAGCTTTCCTTGCCGGCACGGCCTCGGGCTTCGCCTTCGGTTCCTTGTCCGGCTTTGTCTTCACACCGTTCGCTTCCATGAACTTGCGCACATTGCGCGCCGCCTGGCGAATGCGTTGCTCGTTCTCGACAAGCGCGAGGCGCACGAAGTTGTCGCCATGCTCGCCGAAGCCCGCGCCGGGGGCGACGGCCACGTGTGCTTCCTTGATGAGGCGCAGGGAGAATTCCAGCGAGCCGAGATCGCGGAACGGTTCGGGGATCGGCGCCCAGGCGAACATCGAGGCCTTGGGTTCGGGAATCTCCCAGCCAGCGCGCGCGAAGCTCTCCACCATCGCGTTGCGACGGGTGCGATAGATTTCGCGCTGTTCCTCGACACAGTCCTGCGGACCGTTGAGGGCCGCCGCCGCTGCGATCTGAACCGGCGTGAAGGCGCCATAGTCGAGGTAGCTCTTCACACGCGCCAGCGCGGCGATCAGCTTGTCGTTGCCGGCGGCAAAGCCTACCCGCCAGCCGGCCATGGCATAGGTCTTCGACATCGAGGTCACCTCGACGGCAATGTCCTTCGCGCCATCGATCTGCAGGATCGAGGGCGGCGGATCGCCATAATAGATTTCGGTGTAGGCGAGGTCCGAGAGAACCCAGATCTCGTGGCGTTTCGCGAACTTCACGACTTCCTTGTAGAAGTCGAGATCGACCACCTGTGCCGTCGGGTTGGCGGGATAGCACACGACCATGGCCGTCGGCGCGGGGATCGAATGGCGTACGGCGCGACCGAGATTTGAGAGGTACTGCTCCGGGGAATGCGCCTCGACCGAGCGGATGCTGGCGCCCGCCATGATGAAGCCGAAGGAATGCAGCGGGTAGGACGGATTCGGCACGATGATGGTGTCGCCCGGCGCCGCGATCGCCTGCGCGAGGTTGGCGAAGCCCTCCTTCGAACCCAGCGTGACGACGACTTCCTTCATCGGATCGAGCTTCACGCCGAAGCGGCGGTCATAATAGCCTGCCAGCGCCCGACGCAGGCCGGGGATGCCGCGCGAGGCCGAATAGCCGTGCACATCCGGCTTGAGCGAGGCTTCGCGCAGCTTCTCGACGATATGCGGCGGTGTCGGCAGGTCCGGATTGCCCATGCCGAGGTCGATCACGTCAGCGCCCCCGGCACGCAGACCGGCCTTGGTGACGTTCACCTGCTCGAAAACGTAAGGCGGGAGGCGCCTGATCTTGTGGAAATCCAACATCATGTCGGTTCACCTGTCTCGGACCCCGCGCCGGAATCACAGGCCGCGGGGCAATTCATTGTGTAAAGCCGTTGGGTAACGGCAGCTATCGGGAAATTCGTCCGCGGCAATCCGGCTACTGGCTGGACGAGGCAGCGTCCGCTGGCGGAACCGGTTTCCCCTCGGCAATGGCGCGCCACCGCGCCGCCATAGCTCGGATCTCCTCCGGCGTACGATTCGTTGTCTGGGAGGCGCGCAAGGATTCGAGCTGGTCAGCGGACTTCTTCAGCGTGTCGGCCTGCCGCTTCCATTCAGCCGCCGTGCCACTGACCGGCCGAACCTCGGGGATATCCGACAGCTCAGGATAGCCCTCGCCCTTCACCTCGACGGCCTTTTCCTCGAACCATGCCGGCGCAATCTGGGAAATGCCCGACTGTTCCATGATGTTTGCGCAGCCCGCGCTGAGCGCCAGGCCGGCAAGTGCTGCAAGGCTTACGAGGGAACGAACCATGTCGTCCTTCCGGAGCGGGGGCGGCCCGCGATTGCGCTTGTCGAGGTTACTACCTAGGGAAAGTCATTCGACTTGGCGAGCGGCAGTTTCACCTGCCGCGGACACGTGAGAAGCTTGCCACAATGAGCGAAACCGGGGGCAAACCTCCCGCAGAAGCGGGCAAGTCCGGGGAAATCCCGCCCAAGGGCGGGGAGTTTCAGGATGTCAGCTTCTCACGCCTGGGTCAGCGGATCGCCGATCTCAGCCGTGAACTATCGGACATAACCCGGCTCGCAGGCGCTTCGGCGGCCCCCCGGGCTTTGGAGCTTGAGTCGGCCGCCGCCGCCTTCAAGGGACTGGCAGATGCCTATTCGCGCAAGCCCGAGGCCTTCAACGAGGCGCAGCTGGACCTGTTCACCCGGCATACCCAGGCGCTGCAGGAGTTATCGGCGGGCCTCCCATCGCCCGATGCCGATGCCGACCCGCGCTTCGCCGACGCCGCCTGGCGCGAGAACCCCTTCTTCGATTTCGCGCGCCGGATGTTTCTCGTCTCATCGAACTGGGCAGAGACGCTGGCCTGGAACGCTCCGGACCTGACCGAGACCGAGCGCCGCCGCGCCGCCTTCTTCATCCGCCAGGCCATGGCGGCGACGGCGCCGTCCAACATGCTGATGGCCAACCCGAAGGCGCTGAAGGCGCTGTTCGAATCGGACGGGCAGTCGATCCGCAAGGGCTTCGCCCAGTTGCAGGATGACTTTAACGCCGGCCATGGGCGCCTCGCCGTTACCCAGTCCGATCCCGACGCCTTTGCGCCAGGTCGCAACATAGCGATCACGCCTGGCGAGGTGGTGCTGAAGAACGCCCTGATCGAGCTGATCCGCTATCGCGCCACGACCGCAACAGTTCATGCGAGCCCGGTTCTCATCTTCCCGCCGTGGATCAACAAATACTACGTGCTCGACCTCACGCCGGCGAACTCGATGGTGGCGTGGCTGCGCGACCAGGGATTCACGGTCTACATGGTATCCTGGCGGTCGGCCGACAACGAAACCAAGGATTTCGGCTGGGACGACTATCTGAAGCTTGGCGGACGCGCAGCGCTCGACTGGATCCACAAGAAGCACAAGGCGCCGGTGAACGTTGCGGGCTACTGTGTTGGCGGCGCGTTGGCGGCGATCCTCGCAGCGCGACTTGCCGCGGACAACGACGCGCGGATGGCCTCGTTGACGCTGATGGCGGCCCAGACCGATTTTTCCGAACCCGGCGATCTCGGACTCTTCATCGACGACAAGTCGATCGGCGGCATCGAACAGATGATCACGGAGGCCGGCGGCGTCATGCCCGGCGAGGCGATGCGCGACGCCTTCAACCTGCTGCGTCCGGAGGACCTTATCTGGCGTTATGTCGAGGACCGCTATCTCCTCGGGCACGAGGCAAGGGCGTTCGACCTTCTTTACTGGAACTCCGACCAGACAAACCTGCCGGGGCCGCTGCACCTGACCAGCCTGCGTCGGCTCTATCTCGAGAATGCCCTGGCCAAGGGCGATTTCGAAGTGGAAGGCGCGAGAGTGAACCTGGCCGCAGTCCCGACGCCAACCTTCATCCACGCCGCGCGCAAGGACCACATCTCGCCCTTCGCCTCAGTCTACAAGGGCGTCAAGCTGTTCCGCGGCGATGTCACCTTCGTCCTGGCTGACAGCGGCCATATCGCCGGCGTTGTGAACCCGCCCGAGGCAAAGAAATATCGCTACTGGGTGAGCGACATCCTGCCGCCGACCAGCGATGGCTGGATGGCCTACGCCAAGGAGCGTCAAGGCTCGTGGTGGCCGCTCTGGGCCGACTGGCTGAAGCAGCGCTCAGGCGACCAGATCGCCCCGCCGCGACCGGTGAAGAAGAACCCGCCTGCGCCAGGAAGCTATGTCCTCGAAACCCTGGCCTCGATCCGCGAGAAGCGCGCAGCCGTATCCCAATCCGAGGCCTGAGGCGGCTGTCACAGCGCTGTCATTGGAATTATTCCAGACTCACCTTGCAGGCGTTTTGGAACGGTTCTAAATGTCCCGGGACTGAGCTGCTTCGCAGCCCTGAAACACGCGATTTTACAGGAGAAATTAGATGGCCGATGACACCGGTAAGTGCCCCGTTCCCCATGGACGCGGTCGGCAGAACCGCGACTGGTGGCCTAACCAGGTCAATATCGGCGTCCTCCATCAGAACAGCCCCGGCAGCGACCCGATGGGCTCGGCCTTCAATTACGCCAGGGAATTCGACAGCCTCGACCTCGACGCCGTCATCAAGGACCTCAAGGCGCTGATGACGGACAGTCAGTCCTGGTGGCCAGCCGACTATGGCCATTACGGCCCCTTCTTCATCCGCATGGCCTGGCACGCGGCCGGCACCTACCGCACCGGCGATGGCCGCGGCGGCGGCGGGCGCGGACAACAGCGCTTTGCTCCGCTCAACTCCTGGCCGGATAACGGCAACCTCGACAAGGCGCGCCGCCTCCTGTGGCCGATCAAGCAGCAATACGGCGCCAAGCTGTCCTGGGCCGACCTGATGATCCTTGCAGGCAATGTCGCCATCGAGTCGATGGGCGGACCGGTGTTCGGCTTTGGCGGTGGTCGCGCTGATGTCTGGGAGCCCGAATCGCACGTGAACTGGGGCGCTGAAGACGCCTGGCTTGCCGACTCCAAGCACCCGGCCTCGCGCTATTCTGGCGACCGCGAGCTGCATGGCGACCTCGGCGCCGTGCAGATGGGCCTGATCTACGTCAACCCGCAGGGCCCGGACGCCAATCCTGATCCGCTGCTCTCCGCACGCGACATCCGCGAGACGTTCAAGCGCATGGCCATGAACGATGAAGAGACCGTAGCGCTCGTTGCCGGCGGCCACACCTTCGGCAAAGCCCATGGCGCCGGCCCGGAAAGCCATGTCGGGAAAGAGCCGGAGGGCGCCGACATCCAGCTGCAGGGCCTTGGCTGGATCAGCTCGTTCAAGAGCGGCATGGCTGGCGACACGATCACCTCGGGCATCGAGGGTGCGTGGAAGCCCAACCCGACCAAATGGGACATGGGCTATCTCGAAACCCTGTTCGGCCATGAGTGGGAGCTGACCAAGTCTCCGGCAGGCGCGCACCAGTGGAAGCCCAAGGGCGAGGCTGGCCGCAACGTGGTCGATGCCGCCGACCCCACCAAGATGCACCAGCCGATGATGACAACCGCTGACATGGCGATGCGCATGGACCCGGCCTACGAGAAGATCTCGCGCCGCTTCCTTGCCAACCCGGCCGAGTTCGCAGACGCCTTCGCCCGCGCCTGGTTCAAGCTCACCCACCGCGACATGGGCCCGAAACAGCTCTATCGCGGCAAGCTCGTGCCGAAGGAAACGCTGATCTGGCAGGACCCCATTTCGGGAACGCCGTCCTCGATCAGCGCCGCCGACGTCGACACGCTGAAGGCCAAGATCGCCGCGACCGGACTTTCCGTGCGCGAGCTGGCCGAAACGGCGTGGGCTTCGGCCTCGACCTACCGCGGCTCGGACAAGCGTGGCGGCGCCAACGGCGCCCGCATCCGCCTCGCTCCGATGAAGAGCTGGGAGGTCAACAAGCCGGCGCAGCTGGCCAAGGTCATCGCAGCGCTGGAAGGTGTGCAGAAGGACTTCGGCGCCTCCAGGGTTTCGCTGGCTGACCTGATCGTCCTCGGTGGCGTGGTGGCGATCGAGAAGGCAGCCAAGGCTGCAGGCTTCGATGTGAAAGCGCCGTTCACGCCGGGCCGCGCCGATGCCACGCAGGAGGAGACAGAAATCGAATCCTTCGCCTGGCTCGAGCCCAAGGCCGATGGGTTCCGCAACTATGTCCGCAAACCGATCATGCCGATCGAGGACCACCTCGTCGATCGCGCCCAGCTTCTCGGCCTCACGGGGCCGGAGCTCACCGTACTCATTGGCGGGCTGCGCGTGCTGCAGGTGGGCGACGACAAGCTCGGGGTTCTGACCAAGACGCCGGGCGTGCTCAACAACGAGTGGTTCGTGAACCTGCTCGACATGAGCACGAAGTGGGAAGCCGTCGAAGACCGAAACGACAATCTGTTCGAAGGCCGCGACCGCAAGTCGGGCGATGTGAAGTGGAAGGCCACGCGCGCCGACCTGATCTTCGGCTCGCACTCGCAGCTGCGGGCCTTGGCCGAAGTCTATGGCGCCAGCGACGCGAAGGAAAAATTCGTCAAGGACTTCGTTGCAGCCTGGACGAAAGTGATGAACGCGGACCGTTTCGATCTGAAGACGTGATCCTGATCCATGCCTCCGGAACGCGGTTCAGACGTTCCGGAGGCTGACTGCCAAGCCTCCTCCGGGAGGCATAGGACGAACTGCCCCCGGGCCTACAGCGCCCGGGGCTTTTTTTGTGCGCACGCTTCCATGGATCGGGTCCGGCTTTATGATCGGCCCCTGGTGTTCGGATTCAGGAGTGGGCATGCGGCGGCGGGACCTGTTGCAAGGGGTGGGGGCAGCCGGGATGCTCGGGCTGGCGGGTTGCGCGATTGATGCACCGCCCGCAACATCCGGCGCGAGCGCGCATCCGCTCCAGGAAGCCTTCCTTTACGCCTTCCCGCTCTACGAAATGGCGCGCACGGCGCAGAACCGCGCGCTGCAGCCGGGACTTAACCGCATCGGCCATCGCGCCACGCTTGCCGACCACACCGCACGGCAGATCACGGCGCCCAACAACGACACCATCTACTCGTCCGCCCAGCTGGAGTTGTCCGGCGGCCCAGTCGAGATGAATGCGCCGACCGACAGTGGGCGTTACTTCAACATCACCTTCATGGATGCGTTCACCGACAATTTCGCCGCCATCGGAACGGGGCCCACAAAAGGCAAGGGCGGGCGCTTCTGGATCGTTGGGCCCGACAGTGGGCCCGTCAGTGCGCCAGCAGGCGTTACTGTCCTTCGGTCATCGACCAACGATGTCTGGATGCTCGGCCGGATCGTTGTGGCAGGACCGGAAGATCTTCCGGCCGCAAGAGCGCTCCAAAGCCAGATCTCGATCAATTCCCTCAATCGCCAGCCGCGAGCGTTTACCGGGAAAGCGACGCGTGCCGACGACCCGGTGAATTTTCTCGCCGTGGCCAATGAGATGCTGTCGCGATCCCCGGGCGCGATGGGCCATCTTGCGAGACGAGACCGGTTCTTCGATGAGGGTCTTACCGGAGTTCTTGGCGCTGTACCCGGACCCGCACTCCTGGATGCCTGGAGCGCCTACCTTCCCGCCGGCCTTGCCTTTCTGCGCGAGCGTTTCGAGTTCCGCGAACTCGTGAGCGATGGATGGACCTATCAGGCAAGAGGCGTCGGCGCGTTCAATGCAAGCGACGATGTGCGTGCGGCTATCGCCTTGGGCGGTCTGGCGGCCTTGCCCGAAAGCGAAGCGATGTACTTTCATTCCCTGTTCGAACCCAAAACCGACCGGCGCCTCAGCGGCGTGAACCGCTATGTCTGGCGGGTTCCGCCCGGGGGCGTCCCCGTCGACGCGTTCTGGTCGCTGACGATGTATGAGCCCGAGGACGACGGACGATACTTCTTCACCGCAAATCCCATCAATCGGTTCTCGATTGGCGATCGCACGCCAGGTCTGGTCAAGAATGCAGACGGATCGATCGACATCCTGATCCAGCGTGACCGGCCCGAGGGCGCCATGGCGGCAAACTGGCTTCCGTCTCCGGAAGGGCCGCTGCGGCTTGCGCTGCGGGCCTACCTGCCAAAGGCTGAGCTGCGCGAGCGACGCTGGAAAATTCCTCCGTTGCAGCGCGCATGAGCGGGGTAAGCCCGCCCCATGGTCACGTCAGACCAGCGTCGCTTCCGTTTTCGCAGCGATCTCGTCATGCGTGACACCCGGCGCCGTCTCGACGATTTTCAGGCCGCCGGGCACAACGTCAAACACGCCGAGGTTTGTGATTATCCGGTTGACGACCTTCTTGCCCGTCAGCGGCAGGGTGCAGGCCTTAAGGAGCTTGGTCTCGCCCGACTTTGATGTGTGGTCCATGATGACCACCACACGCTTGACGCCGGCCACCAGGTCCATCGCGCCGCCCATGCCCTTCACAAGCTTGCCGGGGATCATCCAGTTGGCAAGATCGCCATCCTCGCTCACTTCCATGGCGCCGAGAATGGCCAGATCGATATGGCCGCCGCGGATCATGGCGAACGAGGTCGCGCTGTCGAAGAAGGAAGAGCGGTCCAGTGTCGTGATGGTCTGCTTGCCGGCATTGATGAGATCAGGGTCTTCCTCGCCCTCATACGGAAACGGTCCCATGCCCAGCATGCCGTTCTCGGACTGCAGCGTGACATCAACGCCTTCGGGAATGTGGTTGGCCACGAGCGTTGGAATACCGATGCCGAGGTTCACATAGAACCCATCCTGCAACTCCTTGGCGGCGCGGGCGGCCATCTGATCACGTTCCCAGGGCATGGCGGTCTCCTTACGAGGCGTCGAAGGCTGCCCTGAGCAGCCCCTTCAGTTCAGCGTCGATGTCGTTGGTGGATGTGAGCAGCGCAACGGCCTTGTTGCGGTCGGACCAGCCTTCACTCTTCTTCGGCGGCGAAAGGCGCTTTGATGCCTTCAGGTCGACCGCAAGGCCAAGGCGCACGCCCTCCCTTGTCGGACGGGCGGCTGCGAACTGGGCGCGACGGGAGAAGCCCGTGAAGGTCTTGCGTTCGCCGACGGTGACGCCCTCGAATTTCGAGACAATCGTCACAAGCGCATCGTGGATCCTGCGCTGGTCTTTGTCCTTCCACAGCTCGCTGACGCGCGTTTCGGGATCGTCCCAGCCCAGCGCGGCGCCGAAGGCCGCATCAAGTATGACGCCTGCGCGATTGACGCCGATGCCGTGACGCTCCTTCAGCCACTTCACGCGCCCGCTGTGCCGGGTCTCGGGGCATTTGCGCGCAAGGGCGGCCCATTGCTCAAGCGATTTTCCCGTATCGCGCACGAGGCCCTCGCGGAGCGATGCGAACCATCTCTGCTGTTGCGCTGTAAGCCCGGCAGCGGCGATGTTTGTCGGAGTTGGCTTGGTCTCGACTGCCATTACGCCACTCGCTTGCGCACAGTCCGCTGCTCAATGCGCTTCTCGAAAGAGCCTCTGAAGATGCGCTGGACGAAGATCCCGGGCGTATGGATCTCATCGGGATCAAGATCGCCGGTCGGTACAAGCTCCTCGACTTCGGCGACGGTGATTTTCCCCGCCATCGCCATCATCGGATTGAAGTTGCGAGCGGTCTTGTTGTAGATGAGATTTCCCTGTGTATCGCCCTTGTAGGCCTTCACGATCGACAGATCTGCAACGAGGCCGGTTTCGAGCACATAGGTCTCGCCGTTGAAAACCCGCGTTTCCTTGCCTTCGGCCACAAGGGTGCCAACGCCGGTCTTGGTGTAGAAGGCGGGGATGCCTGCGCCGCCCGCGCGACAGCGCTCAGCCAGCGTGCCCTGCGGATTGAATTCCAGCTCGAGTTCGCCAGACAGGTACTGCCGCTCGAACTCCTTGTTCTCGCCGACATAGGAGGAAATCATCTTCTTCACCTGCCGCGTGTTGAGCAGGACGCCGAGGCCGAACCCATCAACGCCGGCATTGTTGGAAATGACGGTGAGATTCCTGACCCCGGCGCGCTTCACCTCGGCGATGAGGTTTTCGGGAATGCCGCAGAGGCCGAAGCCGCCCGCCATGATTGTCATGCCGTCGAACAGCACGCCATCGAGCGCGGCCTGTGCATTGGGATAGATCTTGCTCGCCATCTCAAATCCCTCCTAGCCGCCAACGACCTGGTCGATTCGTCCGAAGATTGAACGTCCCCGTTCGTCCAGCATCTCGATTTCCACGCGGTCCCCGCGCTTGAGGAACGCTGTCTTCGCCTCGCCCAGGGTGATGGTCTCAACCATTCGCAGCTCGGCAATGCAGGAATAGCCGACGCCGCCCTCGCTGATCGGCTTGCCCGGACCGCCGTCCACGCCGCGGTTCGACACAGTGCCTGACCCGATGATCGTGCCGGCCGAAAGGGGCCGCGTTTTCGCGGCATGTGCGATCAACGTTGGAAAATCAAACGTCATGTCGGCGCGTGTGTTGGCTCGTCCGAAGGGTTCGCCGTTCAACCGCACAGACAGGACGCCGTTGAGCCGATCACCGTCCCACATATTGTCCAGCTCGTCCGGGGTGACAGCGACCGGGGAAAATGCAGATGACGGCTTCGACTGCAAGAAGCCGAAGCCTTTCGCGAGCTCGTTGGGGATAAGGTTGCGCAGGCTGACATCGTTGCACAGCATCACCAGGCGGATGGCGCGCTGCGCGTCTTCATGGCCCGCGCCGAGGCGAACATCTCCTGTGACGACGGCGACCTCTCCCTCCATGTCGCAGCCCCAGCCCTCGTCTGCCAGGGGTATGGGATCGCGCGGGGCAAGGAAGGCGTCCGACCCGCCCTGATACATCAGAGGATCGGTCCAGAACGTCTCCGGCATTTCCGCGTTGCGCGCCTTGCGGACCAGCTGAACGTGATTGACGTAGGCCGACCCATCCGCCCACTGAAAGGCGCGCGGCAAGGGTGAGGCGCAGTCCTTCTCGTGGAAGCGTTCGGTTGGCACCGAGCCAAGCTCGACCTCCTCCGCCAAAGTCGCGAGGCGCGGGGCGTGGCGCTTCCAGTTGTCGAGCGCCGCCTGCAAGGTCGGCGCAACATGGCTGGCATCTGCGTATCGGGTAAGGTCGCGCGAGACGACCACAAGCCGTCCATCGCGGCCATGTTTCAGCGAGGCGAGTTTCATGCCCGATGTATGCCGTCAAATTCGGTGCGGGGCAAACGGGACCGCATCGAATCCTTCTATTCGCCTGTCTTCCAGCTGTTCACATAGTTCTTGTTCTCCAGTGCGTCGGCGGCCTCGCCAACGTCCAGTGGATCGCGCGTGTCGATCATGACGGCATACTCGTCCGTCATCGGCTTGTCCTGCACGAGCATCTTCTTGAGCGCCTTTGGGTGAGGGCCGTGCGTGAAGCCGGACGGATGGAAGGTCATCATGCCAGCCTTGATGTTGTCGCGGCTGAAGAAGTCGCCTGCGTGATAAAACAGCACTTCGTCATAATCGTCATTGTTGTGGAAAAAGGGGATCTTGATCGCGCCCGGATCCGTTTCAAACGGCCGCGGCGCAAACGTGCAGACAACGAACCGGTCCGACAGGAATGTGGTGTGGACGCTCGGCGGCAGATGATAGCGATGCGAGATCACCGGGCGGATATCTCGCACATTCAGCTTCACCGGCGCGAGCTCGCCATGCCAACCTACAGCGTCGTGGGGATTGAAGGGGAAAGTAATGGTGGACACCTGCCCGCGCTTCTTCACCCAGACCTTCCATTCGCCCCCGGATTTCTGGCGCGAGAGGAAGGCGGGATCGATCACCGGAGACTGCAGCAATGCCGGGTCGAACACGGCGTGCGGGCCGAGCATCCCCCGCTCGGGCAGCGTGTAGTGCGCGTTGGTTGCCTCGATCATGAGAATGCGGAAACCGCTGATGCCCTGCTGCTCAAGGCAGAACATCGCCCCACGCGGCAGATAGACATAATCGCCAGCCTCAACCGTGAGATGACCCCAGTCACTCCACAGGTCGCCCTGGCCTTCGTGAATGAAGAGCAGCGTGTCGCCATCGCCATTGCGCGCGTAGCCGGTCATCGGCTGGGTGAGGCGCCACATGCGCACCTCGGTCGCCCTGTTGTGCAGGATGACCGGCGCGGACCACGGTGATGGCATGGACGCGTCGGCCTTCACCAGATCGAATGCGCGCGGCCTGAGCGGACCTTCGAAGCTCGTCCATCCGGTTGGCGGCTTCTGGTGATAAAAGAAGGCTGCAGGACCGAAGAAACCCTCCTTGGACATCTCGCGCTCGTAGGTGCCTTCCGGCAGATCGGCATGCGCTTGCTTGGAATGCCTGCCCTCGGCGCCCTTGACGGGAATCCATTTGCCTTTGGTCATTGCTGCTTCGCCTCCGGCTGCTGGTCTGGAGCGGCGTCGTGGAAAGCCTTCAGCTTCCTGAGCGCCGCGTCGATGCGAACGATGTTCGGAAACTGTGACAGGTCGATCTGCGGATAGCGCCGGGCGTTGGCAACCTGGGGCACGAGCACGATATCCGCCAGCGTCACCGCATTGCCGACGCAGCACTCGCCGTTCGCCGGCAGCATCTGCTCCAGCACCTGAAACCCTCGCACGATCCAGTGTTCGTACCACGTGGCGATCGCCGCATCATCCGCGCCGAACTGACTGCGCAGGCGCGCCAGCGTCGATGTGTTGTTGAGCGGGTGGATGTCGGCGACGATCTGGTCCTTGAGGTCGCGCACATGGGCGCGCAGATACGCATCGCGCGGGAGAAGCGGCGGCTCGGGACGTGTTTCGTCCAGATAGTCGATCATCGCCATGGACTGCCCGATGCGAAGGCCGTCGATCTCGAGGATCGGCACGCGGCCGGACGGGTGGCGCGCAAGATGTTCCGGGCTCGTCTGCTCGTCCCTCAGGAGATGGACGCCGACCGTGCGATAAGCAATGCCCTTCAGGTTGAGTGCGATGCGGGTGCGGTAGGTTGCCGAAGACCGCCAGTAGCCATAGAGAATGGTTTCGCTCATCGGCTACTCGCTGATCGTGACACGCGTTACGGTGTTCTTCTCGACATCCTCGTCGCGCCACAGAAGGTCGTCCCAGCCTTTCTTCGAATAAAGCTCCGTCTGGTCGCTGTGATGCGGCGATGTCGGATCTGTGGACTGGCCGTAGGTCAGGAAACCCTGGCTGCGCGGCCCGCTGTTCGTGAACTCGACAGCATAGATCCAGCTTGCGCCATGCCGGATGCTGGTCCAGCCCTTTTCCGGCTCGAGGCTTTCGTTCTGCACGCTGATGACGTTGAAGACGCCTTCAGGGCCGGCGCTGCCATGGATCGGGATGCGCTTGCCATTGCGTGTCTCTGCCTGCACATCCCCGAGACGTGCGTCGACCGGAATCCTGAGCTCCGCCAGCTTGTCCACGGCTGTTTCCAGCGCCGCGATCACGCGCACATCCTTGGTGTCCAGCTTCGCTGGCGTGTGGACAGCGTTCTTTGGATCGAACGCATCGCTGAAGCGGATACCGCCCGCCTCCGCAAAGAGGTGGAAGAGGTGTGCGCCGCGGCTGTCGAGGTCAACCTTGAGGTCCCACTTGGCGAGCGTATCGCACGCGGACGCCAGTTCCGGCTTGCCAGCGGCGCGACAGACAGCGACCAGGTCGTCTCGGATCAGCTCGCCGCCGTAGTGGCGATTGGAGAGCATGACCTGCTTCATGCTCTCAAGATCAAATTTCGGCGCGCCGAATCCATCCGTTCCCTTCATTCGGCGTTCGACCTGTTCGTGCGCAGCGCGGGTACGCAGGCTGCGCGGCGTCGCCTCATCGCCGAAGATTGGGCTCAGCCCCGTGATTGGCGCATACATGTTGGTGAGCCAGTAGCTGTCATTGCTCTGGAGCACATAGTCCGTGCGGAACTGGTGAGGCGCAGCCGCAGCGCCCGTAGCCCCGGGCATGGAACTGTCCGGATCTGTCGCCCAGTCGCACTCGGCGCGGGATCCGTCGAGCACGGGGGTGCGGGTTTCTTTCCACTGTTTCTTGGCAAAATCGGAGACAGAGCATGTCTCCGCCAGCGCGCGCGACACATTGGGGATCAGCCCCATGTCGCCGTAGAGCGCCTCGCCGGTTGAGTCGACCGCTGTGGCGTTGAAGCGGAACGACTGTCGCTTGGCAAGCGCCGCCTTCATCTCGCGCACGCTCTTCGCACGCCACACCGCCATGTACTGGTCCGGATCGCGCAGGCCCGTCTCCATCGTGCGCAGCGCATATGCGCGGTCCTTGGTCCAGGCAAAGGATTCCGACTCGAAGAGGGGGCCCCAGCGCGTGGAATAGAGCGTACGCGTCTCCGGCATGACGGTCTCGCCCCGCTTCACCTGCACGGTGACGGTCTGCTTCTCCATCGGCAGCCACTGTCCGTCGTACCGGTATTGCGTCGGATCGGCTGGGTTGAGCGTCAGCTCATAGTAGCCAAAACGGCGTGCTGTTGAGACGGTGTTGGACCAGGCCAGCGTCTCGGTGTGGCCGATGCGGATCATGGGCATACCGATGTAGCTGATGCCAACGATGTTGATGTCGTTGGGGATGATGAAGTGCGTACGATAGAACCGGTTCACGCCGTCCCACGGATAATGTGGATTGCCGAGCAGGACGCCCTTGCCGTTCTTCGTCATCTCGCGACCGATCGCGTAGGCATTGGAGCCCCAGCCGGATGCATCTTCTGCAATCACGTCGGGCGCAACGCTTGCTCGGTCAGTCCCCGGAGGAGCTGCGCCGGTCGTTGGCCCAAAGAAGCCATCGACAGTCTGGCCGACATACATGTGCCGCCAGAATTCGATCGCCGTGATCTCCCGCAGCCAGGCTGCGTCCTTGCAGCGCGGGTCGGCGATCTTCGCGCGGTTCTGGCGAAGATAACGGTTGAAGCCCGCCGCGTACCCTTCCGCCAGGGCCCGTGCTTCCTCACTCGGCGTATCGGGGGATGAGGCGGGCCCGCCGAGCAGTTGCTCGACGCGCTGCGAAGCGATCATGCGCTGGTGGTAAAGATCGCTGGCGATATTGGCGTCGTTCTCTCCGGGGCCGAGGAACTTCGCGCGCTCCCCCGACACCGTCAGGATGCGGTCTGCAATCTCGCAGACATTGTCCTGCGCGCTGGCGTAGCCATAGCCATAGCCAATACCGCCCATGTCGTCGGCCTTGATGTGTGGCACGCCATAGGCCGTGCGGCGTATCTCGGCTTCGAACTTCGGATTTGCGGCGGAACCTTCCTCCGCCCCAGGTGCGCCGCTGCAGGCGACCAGCGCCATGGCCGAGACGAACGACAGCAATCCTGAGCGCATGGCAAACCTCCCGGTCGTTTCTGTTTCGCGAAGCCGTAGCACGGGCGCACCGATGCTCAAAAGGCGCAGCGTTGCCACTTAGCCGCCCGTGTCCCGCGCGACATGCGCCGCATACTCGGCCATCAGCAGCCCATACTGTTCCGGCTCGGGGAATCTCGCAAAGCTGTGACGCGCAGTGGTACGCGCCCAGGGCAGGCGCTCACTGATGAAGCTCTCGATGAACGGGGTCGACCAGCCGGCCTCCGCAAACACGGCGGAGCGCATATTGACAACCCGCGCACCGGCCGGGCGCGTGAGCAACCAGTTGAGACAGTGAGAACAGTACTCGTACCGCGACTCGCCATGCAGCGCGCCAATTGCCGTCTCACCGACCACCTCCACCGCTTCGGCCGGAAACATGGCCGTCAACGAAAAGGCGCTCGCACTCAGCTTCTGGCAGCCGGTGCAGTGACAGGCCATCGTCATGATCGGCTGCGCGTTCACGCGCACCTTGACCTGCCCGCACATGCAGGCACCCTCAGCCGGAAGGTCCGGAACCCTCATCCCGTCACTATGGCGCGAGCCACGCCGGAATCCAGCCGCCCGCAGGCGGCTGGATTCCGGTTTCACGCTAGATCGCGGCCTTCACGGCAGCAGCCGTGATCGGAATGTGCCGCAGCCTCGCACCGACCGCGTTGAAGATCGCATTGCCGATCGCCGGGCCCACCACGGTCGTGGCCGGTTCGCCAAGGCCCACCGGGACCTCGGCGCTTTCGACGAAGCTGATGTCGAGCTCGGGAACATCTGCAAGGCGCAGCGGCGTGTAGGCGCCAAGATTGCGCGCCTTGACATTGCCGTTCTCGAACTCTGTCCCTTCGTGCAACGCCAGCGACAGGCCCCAGAGCGAGGCGCCCTCCATCTGCGCAAGCGCGCCATCCGGATCGACGATGGATCCAGCGTCAGCAACCAGGGTCAGCTTCTCGACCTTCACGCGGCCCGACCCGCGGTCGACATTGACCCGCGCCACGCACGCAACCCAGGTCGGCATGTCGCGTTCCTGGCCGAAGCTGGTGGCGAGGCCGAGACCCGTTCCGGCCGGCAAGGTCGACCCCCAACCTGCCTTCTGCGCCGCGAGCTGCACCACATTGGCCTGCCGCTTTGCGCCACCCACGGAGTTGGGCGAGGTCCCGGCATTGGCGCCCTCGGCGGTCAGCAGCTTCAGGCGGAACGCCACCGGGTCCATCTTCAGCTTGTGCGCCGCTTCGTCGATGAAGCTCTCCAGCGCCCAGTTGGTGAAGCCTGGGCCGACCGATCGCAGCCAGCCGGGGCGGAATGTCTGGTTTGCCAGGTCGTTCGAGATGGCGCGGACTTTATGGGCGCCAACCGTATACCAGTGGTTTGCGCCGTTGATCGCGAAGGGGTCGAACGGCACGTCCTTCTCGCCCTTGGGCATGAAGAATGGCGCCATCACTTCGGTGGGCCAGCCGCAGGCGACATGCTGTTCCATGCCGGTGACATTGCCGTCCTTGTCGAAAGCCATGCGCAGCTTCTGCACCGAGGGCGAACGCACGCTATCGAACTTCACATCGTCTTCGCGCGTCATGATCATCTTGACCGGCTTGCCGACGGCCTTGGCCGCCAGCGCCGCGCCGACCGCATAGTCGCCATTGAGACGACGGCCGAAGCCACCCCCGAGGCGATAGGTCTTCATCACGATATCGGTTTCCGGAACCTCAAGCGCGGTCGCGAGCCAGGGCAGCACCAGGCTCTGCCACTGGTTGCCGGTGTGGATCTCCCACTTGCCGTCCTTCTGCAGCGCCAGCGCGTTGAGCGGCTCCATCGCGAAGTGGAGAGCCGTGGCGGTGGTGTAGGTGGCGTCCAGCGTGGATCGTGCAGCACGGAAGGCAGGCGCCGTATCAGTATTGCCTGTCGGCAAGACCGAACCTTTCTTCGCATCTGCGATCAGCTTGGTTGCGTGATCCTGCAGGTCCTTTTCAGACACACCGGTCGTCGGGCCTGGCTGGTATTCGACGACAACGGCTGCCGCCGCCTTCTTTGCTGCATGCCAGCTGTCCGCAATCACGACGCACCAGCCGGGAACCGTGTTCGACGGGTCCTTGAGCGTCACTGTCTCGATATAGCCTTTGATCTCCTTGGCCGGCGCATCCATCACATAGGTGACGAGGCTGCCATTGCGCGTCGGCGGAAGGATCGGACAGCCATAGACCATGCCTTCGACCTTGGCGTCGATGCCGTAGACCGCCGCGCCATTGGTCTTCTCGACAATGTCGAGCGAGGTCACAGGCTTGCCGATCAGCTTGCGGTCCGCCACCGGCTTCAGAGTGATCGCCCCCAGCTCCTCGGGGGTGTAGGTCTTGGTGAGCCCACCTTTGCGGACGAGATCCTTGTAGGAAATCTTCTTGTCGCCCGACACGACCTCGCCATTCGCCGCAGAACATGTCGCCGGATCAACACCCAGCGCGGTTGCGCCGGCCTCGATCAGCGCTTTGCGGCCCGCGGCGCCGGCCTGGCTGTAGAGCGGATAGGTCTGCCAGACGGACCATGATCCGCCGGTGACCATCAGGCCCCATTTGGGATCAGAATCCACGTGATTGATCCGCACATTCTCCCACGGCGCCTCAAGCTCATCAGCAAGGATACGTGCCAGCGACGTCCCGACATGCTGGCCCATCTCGGCGCGGATCACGTTGACCGTGACGATGCCGTTGTTGTCGATCGAATACCATTGCGTGGGCTCGTAAGCGGGAGCGGTGCTCGCCGTCTCGCCGGTCGTGCAGGCCGTCAGGAAAGAGAAGGCAACGCCCGTGCCGGCTGCGGCGACGAGGAAGCCGCGGCGCGAGAGAACAGCGGAAGACTTGTTGATTGGCGTATCCATGGATCAGCCTCCCTTCATCGCGTTGGCGGCCTGGCGCACGGCGGCGCGGATGCGCGTGTAGGTCATGCAGCGGCAGAGATTGGCCGTCATCTGCGCGTCGATAGCGGCGTCAGTGATGTTCGGGTTGTCCTTCAGCACAGCAGCCGCCTGCATGATCTGGCCGGACTGACAGTAGCCGCATTGCGGCACCTGGATTTCCTGCCACGCCTTCTGCACCGGATGCTCGCCCTTGGGATCAAGTCCCTCGATGGTGACGACAGCCTTGCCCTCAAGCGCGCTGACCGGAAGCAGGCATGACCGCGCCGCCTGTCCATCGACATGCACGGTGCAGGCGCCGCACATGCCGACGCCGCAGCCGAATTTGGTGCCAGTCAATCCCGCCTGCTCGCGGATCACCCAGAGCAGCGGCGTATCGGCGTCGACATCTACGGTCGTCGCCTTTCCATTCAATGTGAAGGTCGTCATATAGGTCCCGCCATCGAGCAGCTCCACGCCGGAGCCGGGCTGGCGGAATGCGTCGCGACGCTTTCGATATGCGCCATAAACTATAACGGTTCCGCCACAGGATGCTTCTCCTTTTGCAGGAGGCTGTCCAGTGGGCGCAAGGCCCCTGCCTGATGCGGTGACCGGGCCAGATTTGTTGATTGCATGCGGTCTGGTGAAACTAGCGACACGGCCGCCGCGTCTGCATGCAGATTCACCGGGAGCTTGACGCTACCGGGCGATATCGATTGGCTGATTGAATCCGTATCCTGAAGCCCTGGGCAACAGCTTCGGCGTTGGAAGTTTTGCACAAGATGATTGTTTCATCTGTCGCGGAGGACGACAAAGCTTGATTTCGTCTGGTCCAATCATTGTCGGCGCGTCTGGTGGTTCTGGGACGCGACTGATTCAGGCAATCATTGCCAGCAGGGGCGTCTACATGGGGAATCCCCTGAACGCCTCAAACGATGCCGTAGTAATGGCAGCCTTTCTCGAAGCAAATGTCGGCCCGGTGCTGTCTCACACCCGCGGCCCAAACTATTCGCTTTCCGATCTGCCCTCAGCGCAGCGCAGCGCCACATCGGCAGCCCTTCGCACCGCAATTGCTGAGCACTTGTCCCAAAAACCCCACGGATCGGAACTGTGGGGCTTCAAGAACCCCCGCTCCATCTTCATCCTTCCGTTCCTGAAGGAGCTGGTGCCCGATTTCCGCTTTGTGCATGTTGTACGTGATGGCCGCGACATGGCCTTGTCCAAAAACCGAGAGCAAGCACGAAGGTACTTCCAGACCTGCTTTCCGGGCGCTTTGGCGACACCCGACTCTGCCGAAGCTGCCATACGCATGTGGGGGAAAGTCAACTGCGAAGCGCTGGAATGGTACGAAGCGCACCTTCCAGGCAGGGCTGTGCGCGTTCACTATGAGGCGTTGTGCGTCAATCCCCTGGACGAGGTTCGGTCTCTGCTCTCAGCCCTGAACCTGTCCACCGAGAACATAGGCTCGCTAACCGCGTCGGTGCGCCCGTCTACGGGTATCGGCCGGTGGCGCAACCTACCGGCAACAGAACGTGAGGCCCTCCATTCCTGCGCAAGCAACGCGCTGGAATTTTTTGGTTACACTTCGCTTCCAGACAAGGAGAGCTTTTCAGGCAACCAGGACCCTTATCCTGCGTAAGCATGCGCTTACGCCTCCTTGAGCACTCCGCGCCGGATCTGATCCGCTTCGATGCTCTCGAACAGCGCCCTGAAGTTACCTTCGCCGAAACCTTCATTGCCCTTGCGCTGGATGATCTCGAAGAAGATCGGGCCGATCTGGTTGGCAGTGAATATCTGCAGCAACAGGCCCTGGCCCCGGGTGGGTGCGCCGTCGATCAGGATCTGGTTCTTGTGGAGACGCTCGACATCCTCACCATGCGCGCCGAGGCGCTGGCCGATACTTTCGAAATAGGTGTCCGGCGCCGTCTGGAACG